>JAVYAJ010000251.1:0-30631 GCA_032229885.1 Candidatus Anammoximicrobium sp.
GCGGACATTTGAATCCCGTTCCCGCGACCGACGAGACGTACAAGCCCGAGATGGTCGATCAGGCGCTGAGCGCGGGGGCGAGCGAACCGACGAATACACTGCGTTTCTTTCCGCATTTCGTCCTGGAAAGCTCGGAGGTGGGAAAATCGTACCTCGACCGGATCATCCCCGCGGCGAAAGGGGTGATCGAGCTGCGCGAGATGCGGGGCGCCAAGCTGCTCAACTCGGTGGAAATCAGTCAGGTTTCGATTCCCGTCGTCCCGCGCGACGGCGGTCCGGGGCTGTGGGGCGTCGCAACGTGGGAAGACATCGATCCGCGAATCGACTTCTTTTCCATCTATGTACAAGGCCTGTCGAACGCGTTTCAGCTCGGATCATCACCCGCGGGCGGCATCGCCCAGCGGTACAAAACCCTGCAGTTGAACTTCTGGCGACCTGGCGACACCGAATACGAGCACGAAGGCGAAATCCGTTACGGGGTTCGCTCGGTGACCGACCCGACCGAGCAAGCGGCCATAAATGCGTACTACAACATCCAGCAACGGGTTGATTATCTCTGGATTTTTCGCTAAAAGTAACAGTTTCGACACGGCATCCAGACGAATAGCCTGGGCGGCTGCAGGAAAATCAGGTGCATTATGGCTCACAAGAAAGGTCAGGGGTCAAGCCGAAACGGGCGCGACTCGAACGCCCAACGGCGGGGCGTGAAGCGGTTTGGCGGCGAGGCCGTTCGATCCGGAAACATCTTGGTCCGGCAAGTCGGAACTCGGTTTCGTCCCGGTCAAGGCGTCGGCATGGGACGTGACTACACGTTGTTCGCCTTGGTGGATGGCGTCGTTCGTTTCGATTGTGACGGTCGCCGCGTGAACGTCGTCTCGAGCAACTGAATGCCCGACGCGAAAGCGATTTCGGGACTTCCGCGCACTGCGCTCGGCCAGCGTCCGCCGAGTTGATTTCCGCACGTGGCGGTCGCGTGGTGCGTGCGCTTCGGAAGACGCCCGCGCAGGGGTTCTTTTTTGTCTTTCGAGCTCTGAATGTTCGTCGACCGCGTCGAAATCGAAGTCCAAGCCGGCGATGGCGGATCCGGTTGTCGCAGCTTTCGTCGCGAGAAATACATTCCGCGCGGCGGGCCCGACGGCGGTGATGGGGGCAGCGGTGGCAGCGTCGTGGTGCGTGCGCGCCCTGGCGTGGATAGCCTGTCGGCGTTGGCTCACCGCAAGTTCTGGCGAGCGGAAAATGGCCAACGGGGCGAAGGCTCGAATCGACACGGACGCAACGGCCGGGATGTGGTGATCCTGGTCCCGCCCGGAACCGTGGTCAGCGACGTCGACAATCAGTTCGTCTTAAAGGACCTGACCTCGCCAGAAGAGCAGTTCATCGCGGCTCGCGGCGGCAAAGGCGGTTGGGGCAACGCGCGTTTCAAGTCCTCGACCAATCAGGCCCCGCGTCAGATCACCGACGGGGAAATGGGCGAGCGCCGCCGTCTGGTCTTCGAACTCAAGATCATCGCCGACGTGGGCTTGATCGGCAAACCCAACGCCGGCAAGAGTACGCTGCTCAGCCGCCTGTCCAAAGCCCGCCCGGCGATTGGCGCCTATCCCTTCACAACCAAACAGCCGAACTTGGGACGGGTGCAGATCGACGCCGAACGATCGTTCGTCATGGCCGATATCCCCGGACTGATCGAGGGCGCGCACGCCGGCGCCGGGCTGGGGCTCGAATTCCTCCGACATGTCGAACGCGCCGGGATTCTGGTCCATCTGATCGAGCCTGCGCCGCTGGACGGCACGGATCCTCTGCAGAACTATCGTGCGATTCGCCACGAGTTGCAGCAGTACAACGACCAGCTCGCTCGACGGCCGGAGATCGTCGTCGTCACCAAGTGCGAACTGCCGGGCGCAGCGGACGTGCGCCAGCAGATGGCCGAAAGCCTGCAGCGCGAGATTCTGTTGATCTCGGCCGTTACCGGCGCTGGTCTGAATCATTTGACGGGCGCGATCGCCCGCCAATTGAGCACCTGACCTGAGTCCGCCATCTTGTGCGGGGCAAACGCCCCGCAGACGATCCGCGAAACATCGCTCCAGCGCGCACGGCGTTCAATCCGTCGAGCCTCGCTATCTTGCCTCGTCCTGCCACCAAGCGCGTTGGCCATCGACGGGAGAACGCGTGGCCGCACACGAGCCGTATCGGGCGCCGACGCCGATCCCAATCACGCCCCTGTGCGAAGGGCCACGTGGCCCAGGCCATAAATGCCTGGCCTGCCTGTTGCACGTCGAACGGATTTGCCTAGACTGGATTCTCTTCGGTCGATCCGGCCGACCACGGAGTCTTGCAGCCGATCCGCTTCTTTTCCGACAAGGAGGGGCCTCATGGACGAAAGCCAATGTCTTCAGATCCGCGATGATTGGGCGCGAACCTTCGATGCCGTGCCTGATTTGATCATGGTCTTGGACAAGCAGCAGCGCGTCGTGCACGCCAACCGCGCGATGGCCAAACGGATGAACTGCGAGCCGGAGGCGCTCGTGGGCAAGACCTGCTATCAGGTCGTCAACGACTGTCATACGCCGCCCATGTTCTGTCCGCACATCCGGCTGATGTCTGGCGAAGACGCCCACGCGGTCGAAGTGTTCGACGAACGTTTGGGCAGCACGTTTCTGGTGTCCGTATCGCCGATCCACGGCCCCGACGGGGTGATCACGGGCAGTGTGCACGTGGCGCGCGACATCACCGAGCAGAAGCAGGCGGAACAGGTCGCCGTCGAAGCGATCCGGCAGCGGGACCAGTTTCTGGCGATGCTCTCGCACGAACTGCGGAACCCTTTGGGCGCGATTCTCAGCGCCGCCAGCGTCGTGAAACGCCTGTCGGCGCACACCGATCGATTCGACAACGCGCTGGCTGTGATCGAACGCCAATCGCAGCAGATGTCCGCGTTGTTGGACGACCTGCTGGATGTCTCGCGGGTGATGCGCGGCAAGATCTCGCTGAACAACGAAGACGTCGATCTCGTCACCGTCCTGGGCGACGCGTTGGCCGCCGTCCGACCGTTGGCCGCGGCGCGAAACCAGTCGCTGGCGGTCGCCGCCGCGGACGCGCCGCTGATGGTTCGCGGCGATCCCGTGCGACTGCAGCAGATCCAAGTCAATCTCCTGATGAACGCGGTCAAGTTCACGCCGCCCGGCGGCCGGATCGTCGTCCGCTTGGACGGTGACGAACAAAATGCAACGTTCACCGTCGAGGACAACGGCGCCGGCATTGCCCGCAACATGTTGGACAGCGTGTTCGAGCTGTTCGTCCAAGCGGACATCGCCGTCTACCGCGAACAAGGGGGATTGGGCATTGGCCTGACGTTGGTGCGCAAGTTGGTCGAGATGCACGGTGGCCGGGTGTGGGCGGACAGCGACGGGCTGGGACGTGGCAGCCGCTTCACCGTGTCCGTGCCGCTGCGGTCCAGCGTCATGCCGGCGGTGGCGGCTGTGCCGAGCGACAGCGCGCAGCCGGTGGCGCGCGAGATCTTCTCGCGAGTGCTGTTGATCGAGGACAATGCCGACGTGCGGGCGATGCTGCAGACCCTGTTGACGTTGGAAGGCCACGTGGTCCACGAAGCGGCGGACGGGCCGCAGGGCTTGGAGACTCTGACCGGGGGAGTGTTCGACATCGCGCTGATCGACATCGGCCTGCCGGGCCTCGATGGTTACGAGGTCGCCCGTCGTGCGCGGGCTGCTTGCGGCCAACGCTGCCCGCGGCTGGTGGCCTTGACCGGCTACGGGCAACCGTCCGATCGCGCAGCCGTCAAAGCGGCGGGATTCGATGGGCACCTGGTCAAGCCGTGCGACCCGGAAGAACTGCTGCGTCTGGTGGACAAGGCTCGCTGAGCCGCGAGGCGCCGGCCTGGCCGCCGCCGATCGATCCTTGCTCGCTGTTTCAGATCGCGGCATCGGATACAATTGAGACCGCGACCTGGCGTTCTTGACAGACCGGCGCCGGTCGAGGTCGACGCGCGAAGATGAATCGAATCCGACGTTTTCACAGTCGCATCCTTCGTAGACACGGGAATTGACAGCATGGCCGTTCGCCTGGAAGTCATCGATTTTTTCGACGCCTCGAATCGTTCGCTGGTCCACCGCTTTCCGCCCGAGGGTTCCGCGGACATCAAGTTCGGCGCCCAGTTGATCGTCCAAGAGAACCAAGAGGCCGTGTTCTTCAAAGACGGCAAGGCGATGGACGCCTTCGGTCCGGGGCGGCACACGCTGACGACGATGAACGTGCCGTTTATCACGCGGATCCTGACGATCCCGTGGGAGAAATCCCCGTTCCAGGCCCAGGTCTACTTTGTAGGCAAGCAGACGTTCTTGGATCAGAAGTGGGGCACGCCTCAACCGATCACGCTGCGCGACAAGGACTTTGGCCTGGTGCGCCTGCGAAGCTTCGGCAAATACTCGTTCCGCGTGGTCGATTCGGCCCTGCTGATCAATACGCTGGTCGGAACCCAAGGCAAGTACACGACCGAAGACATCGCGTCGTACCTACGCGACCTGATCGTGTCCCGGCTGACCGATCTGTTGGGCACGGCCCAGATCGGCATGTTGGATCTGCCCGCGCGGTTCGACGAGATCGCGGCCGGCACGCGAGCGAAACTCGGCGACGACTTTGCCAAGTATGGCCTGGAGCTTGCTGACTTTTTCATCAACGCGATCACTCCGCCCGAGGAAGTGCAAAAAGCCATCGACGCCCGCAGCAGCATGGGAGCGATCGGCGATCTGCAGGCGTTTACGGCGTACCAGGCTGCCAACAGCATGGCCAAGATGGCCGAGCAGGGCGGCGGAGCGGTCGGCGGCAGCGCGATGGGGATGGGGATGGGCGCCGGCTTTGGGATGATGATGCCGGCGATGATCCAGCAGGCCATGACGGCCCAGCGAGCGGCGGCGCCTTCCGGCCCAGCGGCGATGGTCGGCGGCCCCGCGCCCGCAGCCGGCGGTCCGGCCGCGGCCGTCGCCGCCGCGACCACCGGCGCGGCGGCGGGCGGGATGGACTTTGGCGACCTGGCGCCGGTCGGGCCGACTTCCGCCGCCGCTCCGGCGGATCCGCGGGCTTTGATCCGATCGGTGGCGAGCGCCGCCGGGTGGCATCTGCAGGAGACGGGCGACGCGTGGCAGATCATCGTCCCGATTGGCGCGCTGCGCAAGCAAACGGTGGCGATCCAGTTCGGCGCGCGCGACGACGAGGGGCACGCGATAATCGCGATCACCTCGATCTGCGGCCCGGCCTCCGAACGCAACGCCATGGCCCTCCTGCGGTACAACACCAAGATGGTCCACGGCGCGTTTGCCGTGCTGCCGACCTCGGCCGGCGAGATGATCGCCGTCCAAGCCAACCTGCTGGCCGACATGGCCGACCCGTTGATCGCGACCCGCATCATCACCGCCGTCGCCTGGCAGGCCGACAGGGCCGAGGAGAAGCTGACCGGCGGCGATCAGTACTGAAGGCCGTGAAAAAAGATCAAGGATGAAACCGAACAGCCGATCGATGATCTGTGACGAATGAACGATGACCCTAAGGAGAACGCTCGTGCACCGGTCGCCCCATGATCTTTCAACGCGCCGATCCAGGCAAACCCTCCTCGTTCGACGCGTGCGGTTTTCGGCGCTCGCGCTATCGACGTTTTTCGTGTACGCGTTGGCCTGCCACGCGGCGGATGATGGGCTGCCGGAACAAGCCGTCACAGCGCTGCGCCGTGCGGTCGAGTTCTATCGGGGACAGGTCTCGGCGCACGGCGGCTATGTCTATCGCTACAGCGATGATTTGGCAAAGCGCGAGGGCGAGGGGAAGACGGGTCCGGACACCGTCTGGATCGAGCCGCCGGGGACGCCGGCGGTCGGCATGGCCTATCTGGACGCCTATCGCCGCACGGGCGAACCGATATTGCTCGAAGCCGCACGAAGCGCCGGCGAATGCCTGATCCGCGGACAATTGCGCAGCGGCGCCTGGGCGGACTCGATCGAGTTCGCCCCGGACGCGCGAAAAAAATATGCGTATCGCATCGATCCTTCGCCAGCGCCGTCGGCGCGCAACTGGTCGACGCTCGACGACGACAAATCTCAGTCCGCGATCCGCTTCATGTGCCGACTGGATCAGACGCTGCGGTTCGAGGATGCCCGCGTTCACGAGGCGACGACGGTTGCGCTGGACTCCGTGGTCCGCGCTCAATACCCCAACGGGGCCTGGCCGCAGCAGTTCCAGGCGCCGCCCGATCCGACGAAACACCCGGTCCTCCGCGCAAGCTACCCGGAAACGTGGTCGCGAACGTACCCGAGCGTCGGCTACCGGACCTTCTATACGTTCAACGACAATACGATCGCCGACACGATCACGACGCTGTTGCTGGCGGCGCAGATCTACGAGAATCCCGCCTATCGCGAAGCGGCGGTGCGCGGCGGCGAGTTCATAGTGCTCGCTCAAATGCCCGAGCCCCAACCCGGCTGGGCGCAGCAGTACGACTTTGCCATGCACCCCGTCTGGGCGCGCAAGTTCGAGCCGCCGGCAATCAGCGGCGGCGAATCACAGGACATCCTCCGCACGCTGATTACGCTGTACATCGAGACGGGCGATCGCAAGTTCCTAGCGCCCATTCCGCCGGCGCTGGCGTACTTTCAACGCTCGACGCTGCCCGATGGACGGCTGGCCCGATTCTACGAGCTGCAGACTAATCGGCCGCTGTACTTCACGCGACAATACGAATTAACCTATGACGACGGCGACGTTCCCACGCACTATGCGTTCAAGATCGGCAACGGCCTGGAGTCGATCGCCCGCGAGTTCGAACGCGTCTCGCAGCTCGACGACGAACAGCGGGAAAAGCTCCGGAATCCACCGCCCGAGTCGATCCGCGCGACGCCCCAATTGGAAACGCAGGCGCGGCGGCTGATCGAATCGCTGGACGAACGGGGCGCCTGGGCGCAGAACGGTCGCCTGACTTATCACGGCGACGACGACGACACCCGACGGGTGATCGACAGCCGCACGTTCATACGAAACCTCGGGACACTCAGCCGTTATGTGCAGGCGACGCGGCGGTGACGCAGCGTCTGGAGCCGGCGCTCGCGTACACTCGCACGGCCTGTCGCGTCACGCACGCTCGATCATCGCGGCCCGACGACGGCGGTGCGCTGCGACGGCCTGGCCTGTCGAAAGCCCGTTCCGGGCTTCAATCGTCGCGGTTCGAGAAATGCCGCGTCTTGGGCCAGAACCCGGCTGCCAAGGCTTTGTTCAGGTCGAATCCGGCGCGGGCGATCTCTTCGTAGTCGCGGCCCAGCGTATCCCAGACCAGGTGGATGTCGAGGTCGTTGTCCAGCACGATCTCGAGCAACGACCGCAGATCCTCCAACCATCGCCGCGCTTCGCCGCCGAGCGGGCCAGGAAATTGAGCCTTCAGATGTTCCAGGTCGTCGTGCTGCATGATTCCAGGTCCTTGTGAGGCACGGAGATCGCGTGGTTGCGCAAAAGGCAAGGCGAGGGCGGCAATTCGCGCGCGTCGGCAGGTTCGGCGCGGGTGACTGTCGGCGTGAAATCGCCTGGCCGTCGTCCGGTCCACAACCGCCATGGCACGGCATCGCGGGTTGGTCGGCTCGGCACGGCCAGCCTGCGAATCGGGCCGCAGAGGCCCTCTCGCGACGCCTGCCAGGCGACCAGCAGCCTGACCGATCGGCCGGTTCGTGTCAATCCGCGCTCGGCCCCCATAGCCCGAAACCGTCCAGCTCGGAGGTCTGCACCACGCCTCGGGCAAGGTGGAACATGCCGGGAAACCGGCTCTCCCAGTCTCGATTTCCGGCGGGGCAGTATTGCCGTCCGTTGCCTTCGATCGCCGCCACCGTGGGCACACGCGCGGCGAGACTGGCCGAGTGCAGGAACGATCGCCCGACGCAGGTCAGGTCTTGAACGCATAAGAACAAGCCGTATTTCTGCGCCGCCGCTCCCATCAGCAAAGCCTCGCTGTGCCCCTTGCAGGCTTTGAGCGCGACGCCGGAATAGCCGAGCTCGCGGGCCAGCAGCAGGCTGTCCAGATCGACCAGCGACTCGTCGATCACAACCGGCTTGATCTTGGCCGCGGCGTGCATTCTGTTCTCCGGATTGGCCGGCAGATCGCGATGGGTCGGCTGTTCGATATATTGCACCCGGGCCAGCGCCAACGGCGCCTGCTGGCGAACGTGCTCGAGGAAGTCGAGCACGTACTCGACGTTCGCGCAACGCTCGTTGAAGTCCAGCGAGTAATTCCAGGCCGCACAGCCACGCCGCGTCTGAGCTTCGACCGCCACGCGTTCCACGGCAGCGACGCGTTGGACGTCCCAGGCCAGGTCGTCGCCGGCCAGCTTGATCTTCAGATGCGTCAGCCCATCGGCCAGAATCCATTGGTCGAGCGTCTCGGGCAGACCGTCTCCGATCGGGTGTTCGACGTCGGCGGCAGACAGCGGGTCCAGCGCGCCGACCAGATGGTACAGCGGCATTTCAGGCTTGGGCTCGCGCAGCGTGTAGCGGTCCAGGTGCTCTCCCGAAAACTCGGGGGTCAGGTAATCCGCCAGATCGCGATTGGCAAACTCGGCCCCGAGCAGGTTGTACGAGTTGGTCCCCAGCGCCTGGCCGTAGGCGTCGTGGATGGCCGCCTCGAGCGGGCTGGCGACGACCAGTTGCGCCAGCCGTGGCATCGACTCGGTCAAGCCCGCGGCGGCGACGATCTCCGCGGCCAGCGGCTGATACTGGCGAGCCAGGTCGTGCGTGATTTCCAGCGGATGCCCCGGCTCGCGATATCCGTCGGCAAACTGTCCGAGTCGGCGCCCCAGCGCGGTCATCGCGGCCAGCGTATCGTCCGACGAAACCCGCCCGCTCGGCCAGCTCCAGGCATTGCCCAAGGGCATCGATCCGAACCCCTTGGCGCGGCGGCCAGCGCGTGTTTCGGCCTCGACGCACACGTCCAATAACGTGGCATCGGCGACGACGCGACCGCCGAACTTGATCGGGGTCCGATAGGCGAAATGTTGGATCGAAGTCGTGACGCTGCGCAGAATCAGGTCGGTGGGCTTCCCCATGGCGTGGCCTCGTTGTTGGGCGCCGCGCCGGCTTCGCTTCGCGCACTCGCCGTCAACCGCGCGGGCGATGGGTGAAAGGAGGCGGTTCGGCGCGGGGTCGATTGTGGGTTGTCAGCGATCCGCGATTCGTGTGCGCCGCTCGATCCCGAGGCGTCCACCGCCTCAGTCCCCACGACGCGCGCCGTGCGCGGAGGTTGGAACCACGGAACGACAGGTGAAGGAAACGGGTCGACGTGATGTTCGATCCGTGTCATTCGTGCATTCCGCGGTCTTCTCGCGAGCTTTTTTTGGGCCCTGGCAGGGTCGTGGGCGAGCGTCCGGGCTAGGCCAGTTGCTTGCGCACCGCCCAGACCGCCGCTTGCGTCCGATCCGTCACGCCGATTTTGCGAAGAATGTGCTGCACATGCTCCTTGACGGTTTCGTAGCTGATGTGCAACGTCTGAGCGATCTCCTTGTTCGTCAAGCCCAACGCCAACTGTTTCAAGACCTCGCTCTCGCGGGGCGTCAGCGGGACTTCGTTTTCAGGCGTCAACCGGCCCGGCATCAGCGCGCCCGTGACGCGCCGCAACTCTTCTCGCGTCCACACGTTTCCGCCTTTGCTCGCGCTGTGAATGGCGTCCACGAACGTGCTGCGATCCGCATCTTTGGCGAGATAGCCAGCAGCCCCCAACGCCGCCGCCCGCGCGATGTACGTCGGGTTGTCGTACGACGAAATCATCAGTACGGGAAGATCTGGATAATCCAGTTTGATGCGGTTCAGGACGTTCAATCCGTCCATGTCCGGCAGCCGGACATCCAGCACCACCAGATCCAGTCGTTTATCTTTGACCAGTCTCAGCGCGTCTTGGCCCGTCCCCGCCTCGGCCGCGACTTGGATGTCCGTGTTCTCGAACAGACTGCGCAGTCCGCGCCGCACGATCTCGTGATCGTCCACCAGCAAAACTCGAATCGCCATGTTCGCTCTTTCTTCCGCAGGAAGGTATGTCAAACGCCGCCAACCGCGGGCTCGCGCCGCGCACCGACGGACCAGAAAAACATCTGCCGCTGCCCCGCGTGACCCCTATCCGGCATCCTAACACGCGCCGCGGACGCCGCAAGAGGGGGCGGCGGGTATTGCGCCCCTCTAAACAGGGTAATTTGGAAAATTTCTTTCGGTTCGCAGGCGCCGTGGCGAGCACGGCCTTTGCCGCCGCGTTCCGGATGGCTTGCGGGTCTCCGGTCGGTTGGTAAACTCGTGCTTGTCGTTTGCCTTGCGAGACAGCCTCATGCCCGACGCAGAAATCATTCCTGCCGACATCGCCGAGCCGACCCCGGTCGATCCGAGCGTCGCCGCGCCGCGGGGCGTGCCCTGTCGGGCGTGCGGGTGTCCGGTCGAGCCCGGCGATCGGTTCTGCCCTGCCTGCGGCACATCTCAAGCCGTGCCCGCGGCGCACGTCGAACAAGAATCTCAGTCGCTGTTCTTCCGCTGTCAGAACTGTGGCAGTGAAATGCGCGCCGACCCGCGGCAGCGGAGCTATATCTGCCCGTTCTGCGATTCCACCTACGTCGTCGAATTCTCGCCGGCCGCCACCGGACGTCAGCCGCCGGAATTCGTGATTGGGTTTGCCGTGACGCCGGATCAGGCCCGCGACAAGTTTTTCGAATGGATCCGGCGCAACGCTTGGTTCAGACCCCGCGATCTGCGGACCGCGCATGTGGCCGAGAAACAACGGGGGATCTATCTGCCGTTCTGGACGTTTTCGATGCTCGCAGAAAGCCAGTGGGTCGCCCAGATCGGCGAATACTGGTATCGCACGGAAACTTACGTCACGACCGATTCGAAGGGCAACAGGGTGAGCCGAACGCGACAGGTTCGCGAGACGCAATGGTGGCCGCTGAGCGGGCGGCGGCATCGCTTCTACAGTGGCTACCTGGTCTCCGGCAGCCGCGGCTTGCCGCAGCGCGAAGCCGACAAACTGCTGCCGTTTCAACTGCCGGCCCTGAAGCGATATCAGCCGTATTTTCTCGCCGGCTGGCTGTGTGAAGAATATTCCGTCGCCCGCGACGACGCGCTGGCGATCTGTCAGCAGGAGTTCCTGCGCCGCGAGCAAGCGGCCGTGGCGGCGTTTATGCCGGGCGACGAACACCGCGTGCTGGACGTTCGCACGCAATTTTCGCAGGTCAACTCGGACCTCTGCCTGCTGCCGGTCTATCTGCTGACGTATCGCTATAAAGATCGCCTGTACCGCTTTTTGATCAACGGGCAGACGGGCAAAGTCGCGGGGGAAAAACCTGTTTCCTGGGCGCGGGTCTGCGTGGCGATCGGCGGCGGCGTTGCGGCATTGGTCGTTCTGGCGCTGGCGCTGAGCCGTTGGTTGTGAGGCGTGCGCGGCGACGAGACAAGACATGGCATGGCATGGCATGGCATGGCAACGGCCGCGGTCGCCGTGCGTCCCGGGCGCATCCGGCACGCGCGTTGCCCGCGAATTGATCGCGGCCGTGGGTGATTGCATGACCCGGGCGTCACAGGTTCCGCCTGCCGGGCGAAAGCTTTGTTGACATCGCTGGATCCACAACGCGAGGCTGTGGCGACGAGCGAGCGTGGCAGACCTCGCCCGAGCGCCGCCCGTTTCAGGATGGCTCGCCGCCGCGCAGGATGACAACCGATGAGCGAATCTTGGCTACGATGCACGATCTGTCGCGCCGTGCTGGACGGCGAAGACCTGTTTTGTCCCAATTGCGGCGCCGAGGCGCCGCAACGCACGGCGGACGCTCGCCCGCCTTCGGTTCGGCTGTCGACGCACAATTTCCAGTGTCAGGGATGCGGAGCGTCCATGAGCTACGATGCGTCCGCCGGAACCCTGCGTTGTCCGTTCTGTGGTTCCGAGCGTCTGGAACAACAGCAGGACGTCCGCGTGCTGTCCGCGGACCGAGTGATCCCGTTCGTTGTCAATCGGGCACAGGCCGCCGCAGCGCTGCGCACGTGGCTGGGTACGGGCTACTGGCGTCCCGGCGACCTGGCGGCCGCGTCGGTGCTGACCAAGATCGCGCCGGTGTTCATCCCGTACTGGATATTCGAAGCGCGGACCTGGACGTACTGGACTGCCGACAGCAGCGCGACGCCCGGCGGTGCGCGCAGCGATTGGTTCCCCTTGTGCGGCGAGCATCGCGGCAGCTACAGCGGCTTGCTGATCGGCGCCAGCGGCGCGTTGACACCCGGCGAGACCGATGCCTTGTGTCCGTTCGACCTGACCCAGGCCATGGCCTATGATGAAATGGACATGGGCAACGCGACCGTCGAGCAGTTTCGCGTCCCCCGCAAGTACGCTCGGCCGTTGGCCTCCGCCGCCCTGGAAAACCGCGAGCACGCCGCATGCCAGAAGTATGTGCCGGGCCGTTGTCGCAACATGAAAGTAAACGTTCGACTCGAAGGACTGTCCAGCGAAGCGGTCTTGTTGCCGGTCTGGATTATGGCGTATCGTTATCGGGGCCGCGCGTATCGATTCCTGGTCAACGGCCAGAGCGGCCGCTTTACGGGCCAGGCGCCCACTTCGTGGCGAAAGGTGATCGCCGCCGCCGCTGTCGGCGTCCTGGCGATCGTGGTATGCTTGATCCTGCTGAGCCTGGCGCTGCGGTAGGCCGGCTACCGTCGGAACTCGCCCAGCGCGGCTTCGTTCCGCTCGGCCGCGCCAGCTACACCGGCCGAAAATGGCGCGACGAACGATGGATACGATGGATTTCGCTCCTCCGACCGGCGCCGGACAGCTGGAGGGCCACGCTCCGTCGTCGCCGCCGGAGCCGCGCGACCGTAAACGGTGGTGACGAACCGCGGACGCGGCGAAGCCTAACCTATCCCGGGACAAGCAGTCATACCGCTCATGGTGATCGAGACTACGAGTGCCGAGTCCACGGACGCCGAGGCCCTGTCCCCAACCGCTCGCCCCCTTGCGCGCAGCACGAACATCGAATCGCCAACTCGCAGTACGGAGGCCCTATGGCGCGCGAGACCGTTTTAAAGAGCAGCCCGGCCAAGGAGGACGAGGATCGCGACCTGCGCCCCCAGCGGATGGCCGACATGGTCGGACAGCGCGAAGTCTACGAGCGGCTGAAAATCGTCGTCGCGGCGGCCCGCAAACGCGAAGAGCCATTGAGCCATATCCTGTTCGATGGTCCGCCCGGTCTGGGCAAGACAACCTTTGCCATGTGCATTCCCCGCGAGTTAGGAGTCAGCGTCCAATTGGCGAGCGGGCCGGCCATCAAGGCGCCGAAAGATATCGTCCCGTATCTGACGAACGCCGAACAGAACTCGGTCTTGTTCATCGACGAGATCCACCGGCTGCCGCGGGCGGTCGAGGAATACCTGTACACGGCCATGGAAGATTTTCGGATCGATATCGTACTGGGCGAGGGCATCAATGCGCGGACGCACAATCTGTGGCTCAAGCCGTTCACGCTGATCGGAGCCACAACTCGCGCTGGCCTCTTGTCCGGTCCGCTCCGCGACCGATTTCCGGTCCGCGAGCACCTGGGGTTTTATTCGGTGGACGAACTGACGGAGATCCTCCGCCGCAACGCACGCAAGCTGAACGTCCTGGTGGACGAGGACGCCGCGGCGGAGATCGCGGCCCGCAGCCGCAGTACGCCGCGGATCGCCAACAATCGACTGCGGTGGGTGCGCGACTATGCCGAGACCAAGGCGGATGGGCGGGTCACGTTGCCCGTCGCGCGAGCCGCGCTGACGATGGCGGGGATCGATGATCTGGGTCTGGCGAAACTGGACCGCGATTATCTGACGACGGTGGTCCGCGTGTTTGCGGGCGGGCCGGTCGGAATCGAGGCCGTCGCGCATACGATGAACGCGTCGCCCGATACGCTCGAGGACGAAGTCGAGCCTTTTCTGCTGCGCAGCGAGCTGCTCGTCCGCACCCCCCGCGGTCGCGTGGCCACCGCCAAGTGTTATCGCCATCTGAAGATCGCCGCCCCGACGAACGACCCGCCGGACCCGCAGCCGCTGCTGTTCGACTGAGGCCGTTTGCACACTCGCGGATTCGACGACCGCGCCCCCGCCAGCCGAGCTCGCGCGTCGCGACGGACGCGCATCGCCCGCGAAAGACCGATGGCCGCGCCCGGTCGTCCCACCGGCTCGCGGCGCGGTTCTACTCGGCGCCGCGTTGGGCGACGAGCCGCGAGTCGAGTCGACGATTTGCCTTTCGTTGCCCTTTCTCTGCCCGGCGCTCGCGTGGGTCTTTCAAGCTATCCGCGAGCCGTCCCAACGCCTCGGTTTCGATCTGCCGGACACGTTCGCGCGTCAGCCCGAGTTTTTCGCCGATCTCCTTGAGCGTGTGCGGCTCCATGTTGTCGAGGCCAAACCGCATCCGCAAGATCGTCGCCTCGCGCTCGTCCAACCGATCGATCATCTGCAACACGCTGCTCAGCACGTCGTTGTCCAGCAACTCGTCTTCCGGCGTCTTCATCCGCTCGTCCATGACCATCTCGCCGAGCGACCAACCGACTTCGGGCTGGTCGACCTGCGGCGTGGCGTTGTAGATATGAATCGCCTTCTTGATGATCGGCAGCTTTTTCTTGGGCACGCCCAGCACACGGGCGATCTCCTCGTGGGTCGGCGTCCGCCCCAGCTCTTCACTGAGCCGGACGTTCGCCCGACGCCATTTGGACAGCAGCTCGACCATGTAGGCAGGGATGCGGATGGTCTTTCCGGAATTGATCAGCGCCCGCTTGATCGACTGTTTGATCCAATAGCTGGCATAGGTGCTGAATCGCGTCCCAACCGTCGGATCAAAACCTTCGACTGCGCGCAGCAGGCCCAGGTTGCCCTCTTCGATCAAGTCCTGCAGCCCCAGGCCTTTGCCGAGATAGCCCCGCGCAATGTTCACGACCAGCCGTAGGTTGGCCCGCACCATGTGATCCCGCGCCGCGGCATCTCCCACCGCAATCCGAGCCGCGAGCGACTGTTCTTCTTCAGCCGACAGCAACCGCGTTTCGTTGATCTCGCGCAGATAGGTCTCGAGCGGCGACTGTAACGACGAACTGGACCGGTCGCCACGCCGGCGAAAAGACGCGATTTCTTCTTCTTCGGACAGCAGCGATTCAGACGGGTCTCTGGCCGGGCTTTCGTCTTCGTCGAATTCTTCGCCGTCGTCCTCGCTATCGTCCTCGTGCATGTCGAGATCCGAGCGACACGCGTCCTCCAGCGCATCCTCACGGACCGCGACGAAGCCGGGACCAGGAAAAAAGTCCGAATCTGCCAAGTGATCTGCATCGATCAATTGCATGAATAGGGCTGCTTTCTGGTGGCACGCGCATCATGCTCGTGCAAAAAGCCACGGCAATCCGTTTGGTTGGCAACCATTGCGAGACCCCAGGCCTCTACGTGGGACACGCTCTCGAGAAAGCGGCTCGTCCTGCACCGACCAAGCCGCCGATCCGAATACGCGGATGCGTCCGTCAGGCGGAAGTCGGTCAGAGAATGTGTCGGTCTGGAACTCGGAAACGGGTGCGTTTTCTGGAAACTCGCGCAAACGCGGAACGATTCCGCAGGCGGCGCGACGTGCAGACTCCAGTATCGGCCCACCGCCCCCACTGTCTGAAGCGGCTTCGACCGGAGACGAACTATGCGGAATAGACGTGACGTGCGAATTCTGCGCAATGTACGACACGCCCTATTTTGGTGCATCGCATTCACCGAAACGTGTCATCTTCAGTCGCCTTGCGCCAGCCGGCCATCGCCATGGACGCCGCCCCAGGGCTGGCGCCGTGCGTGCCTCTGTTGGCCGAAGGCCATATTCATCCGGGCCGCGGTGACATGTTGATGTTGGCCTTCGGCCAACACGGTTGCTATCATCTCTGACTCCTGGGGCGTTGCCCCAGGCTACGTTGGTGATGGCCTTTGGCCAGCACGCTTCCTGTCCTCCGTGCTGCGCAAAAGTCATGCAATAGCAATTGCACCAAGCGGGTGCTAGTGCCCATAACCCACAAGTGTACTGCACAGACCAGTGTACAAGCTGCGCGCGTCGTGCGCGCATGATACGGACTAAGACTCTAAGGCAGGGCCGACGCGAGGACACTCGAGTGGCCGGCTGGGAAATCTCTCGGGTCAGTGGATAAACCCGCGCGGGACCAGCGGCCTGGTCTGTCCGTTGGGCTGCGTCTGATACAGCCCCGGATCGGCGATGAACCAGCCGATCCGCGTCAGCCGCGTCTGTGGCAGCGGTTGCGCGGCCAGCAGTCGGTCGGCTTCGTCCGGCGGGACGGCCAGGATCAGCTCGAAGTCCTCGCCGTCGCCCAGCGCGTGCGCGCCGGGCGTGGCGCCGTCGGCGGCCGCCTGACGCCAGGCATCTTCGTGAATCGGCACGGCGCCCAGATCCACCACGGCGCCGCACCCACTGGCTTGGGCCAGACGCGACAAATCCAAAGACAAGCCGTCGCTGACGTCGATCCCGGCGTGCAATCGATACGAAGCGTTCAATGCCAGGGCTTCGCGAACTCGCGGCGTAAAAACGAAGTGGCGTCCCAACAGGCTGCCGCCAAAGCTGCCCGTGACCAGGATCGCGTCGCCTGGTCGAGCCCCGTTGCGAGTCAACGGACCGCGTTCGGTCGTCTCGCCGATCGCCGTGATGCTGATCGCCAAAGGCCCGTCCCAGACGTTGGTGTCGCCGCCTGCCACCGCCACGTCAAACTCGGCTGCCAATGGGAGAATTCCTTCGTACAGCGCGACGGCCGTCGCCCGCGCATCGGTCTGCGGCAGAGCCAACGACACGACGACGGCCAACGGCCGGGCGGCCATCGCCGCCAGATCACTCAGATTGACCGCCAGCGACTTTCGCCCCACAAGCCGCCCGTCGCACGTCCCCCAGACAAAGTCCACCCCATCGTTCAGCATGTCGGTCGTGATCACGCACTGTGCCCGCGCGGCCAGACGCAAGACGGCGGCATCGTCACCGATCCCCAAAGACAACCGCGGATGCGCGGGCAGGTGGTCCCGCAGCCAAGCGACAAATTCAGTCTCCATAGCACGGTAATTGTAGCCGCAATCAACCACCGACGCGCGGCGGGATGCTCAATCCGATGACGACAACGATCGACGCGGCTTGCGCGATCGAGATTGGGCGTCGACCGTAGGGTACTGTGCCGTCCTGGTCGGGATGCGGCATCGCGTCCGCGCGGTTGCGGCCACGACGGAGCGGCGCCCTTCAGCGTGGCCCGAGGGTCTGGGGTGGTTGCGCAAACTATTCGCGATGTACCGAAAAAACTGATCGAAACGCTTGTGCCGACTCGATTAAAACGCAAGCCGAGTCCTACTCAGGCGAAAATTGTCGGTCGCTCGGAGTATTCCTTATGAGATTCCGTTACGTGCTGCCCGCAGTGGCTTGGCTTGTTTTTTCGTCGAACATCAACGCGCCGACGCATGCCGAATCTGCTTGTGCGGCCGGGGCGGTCCATTACTGTGATTCGTCCGCGGGCTCGACAGGATCGCCTGTCTGCACAACGAGCGTGTGCGGCGACTGCGGACCGATCGTCAAACCGGCCGCTTGTCGACACTCGAGTGATTGTGGCCCGCTCGCGCGGACGATCGGTTGCGGATTCCCTCGCTGTGCCACATGCGAGAACAGCGGCGTCGCCAAACGCAGCCCCGCTTGTGACAACGGATGTGCCCAGAAGACAGGCTGCGGCCCCGAGACCGAGACGGGCTCGGACCGGATGGAACGGCGTCGATTGGCCGCGCCCTGCGGATCGCTCTGCCGACCCACGTCGATTTCCCCGCTCAAACGGCCGCTGATGCCAGGCTTTCATCCGTGCGATGTCTGCCAGGTCGATTCCCGACGCGAGGCGATCTTCGGCACGGCGACGATCTTCGACGACACTCCGCTGAGTCGCCTGTTTGCCGCGCGTTGTGGCAGGACGCCGCTCGTGCGTCACAGCCTGGCCGCGCATCGCCCACGGCTCAAACCGTCTTGCGCCGACCTGCGCGTAGACCAACCAATCCTGGATGGCGTCATCGAAGAACCGGGCTGGGATGACAATCCATTCCACGATGACGCCGTCGAGCCGACAATGCCTCTGCCCGTCGCGCCTCCGTCGCTGCCATCCAGACCGTCGTCCCGCTCCGAGCGATCGCCCGCGCAGCCCAGCATCGAGTCCAGCGCTGCCGGGCCCGCGCTCCACCCGCCGGCAAATCTGCAGGTAGGGCACGCGCGGCCGCTGGCGGATCACGATGCGACGCCGTCGAGTCGTGTGTCGGAAACGAGCATCGACGAATTAACCGGCAAGCGCGTGCTGCACGTCTCGACGCCCGTTGCGAGCCGATAACGTTCATCATCACCCGATCGGTACGTGCCTGCTGACCATGTGTAGACGGAATTGGGCGCGTTCAATCTTGTTCGACCACCGGCGGGCTGCGGGACGGCCACACTCCACGCACGGCGGTGACGTAGCCCCCCCGCAACGGTGCTTCATTCGTCAAGGTCGCGTGGACCGATCCGATAGGTGACATAAAAAGGGACGGGTGGTTTCTTTTCTCGCCCGTCGATTGTTGGGCGCTGCAAGAATGAGCCGTGGCGCTGTCCGCACCGCCTGTACCATCTAGTCCACCGTGCGGTCGCGGCGATCCAAAAATCGCTCGCAAAGCGCGCACCTCGCATCGTAGACAACAGTCGCCTCGCGGTACGACAACAAATCCTGGTATCCGCCATGCAGCGGTATAAAACCCGTTTCCGTCATCGATAGCTTCCCGCCGATAAATGCCAAACCGCGGATCCTTGACGCCGGTCTTGCCGCCCATCCGCTCGAGCTCCGTTTTCCAGCTTTTGTCGTAGGGCGGATTGTGGCGCAGAACACGAGCGCGGGTCCGCGCAGCGGAATAGCCGGTAGCCGTTTGCTGGACGGCGTCGCACCAACAGCTTGCCTTGTTCAGCCCGTTTGCGCCGCGTGTTCTGCGCTACGCCCAAGATCCTCGCGGCCTCCTGGCGTCAAAACGCAAACACGCCCTCGGCCGATCGCGCGAGGGCGTGTCCGTGCGTTGGTCTTGTGGTGAACGGGCGAGCCACGGCGGCTAGCGGCGGCGGCTAGACGCGGCGGCCCGCCGTGTCAATCGAGGCTCTTGATGCGGACAGCGCGGAATTGCACCGGATCGTTGTGTCCGTTGAACCCGAAATGGCCTCGCCGATTGCCCAGGCCCGTGTACTGAGCCAGGGGGTACATGAACGTAGCCGGGTCGACCTTCGAGATATCGGTCTCGAGGATCACGACGCCGTTCAGCTCGACCTTGGCCGTCGTGCCGATGATCGTCGACTCCTGGAAATTCCATTGGCCGGTCGGCCGCAGATAACCGCGATGCGCGGGAACGCAGGCGTAGAACGAGCCGTGAGCCTGGGCGGGTTTGAGGTTGTAGTACTTCGGCGCGCTGGGGTCGTTGTATTGCGGATGTGTGTCGTCCAACACCTGCAGTTCGCAGAAGCTATTCCACGTTCCGTGGCCTTCGCCCGGATAACGGATGGCCAGCCCGTTGTTGCCGGCCGGCGGCAGTTTGAACTCCAGGCGGACGACAAAATCGCCGTACTGGGCGTCCGTGTAGATCGTTCCGCCTTTGCCCGGCTTGCAGGTGATCGCGCCTTGTTCGACCGTATAGTTCTCGATGTCGCCGCTCCAACCCGTCAGGTCTCGCCCGTTGAAGACCGGCTGGAACCCGGCCTCGCCGTGAGCCGCGAGGATCTCGTTGGCTTCGTCCCCATCGATCTCGCGGATGAACAAGTCGCGCCACCGCATCTCGCCGCCGTGGGTCTGCAACTGAATCGGTCCGACCTTCGGCAGCGGCAACCGCTCGGATTCCGGCTTCTGGCGATCGTAGTAGTTGTACAGACGCGCATGGTCGACGACCAGCTTATCGTTCAGCCACACGCTCACCCGCTCGCCGGTCATCACCACCCGCATCTCGTCCCATTGGCCGATCGGGTTGTCGGCCTTGACCAGCGGATCCTTGCCCGGCGCGTCCGCCGGGTTGTTCCACAGGCCGCCGCTGCCCTTGTCCGCGCCGTGCTTGAACTTGGTCTCGTCGGTCGCGTCCCAGATCGACACTTGCGGATTGCCCCGCAGATAGATGCCGCTGTCCGCTCCGGGGACCATGCGATACGAGGCCCGCAACTCGAAATCACCGTAGAACCGATCGGTCGTCAGGTACAGGCCCGTCCCGTCGTTGATCAGCTCGCCGTTCTCCACCCGCCAGTGCTGACGCACGTCTTCCAAGCTGGCCGCTTTCTTCTCGGCCAACTGTTCGGCGGGCAGTGCCATATAACCGCGGGGGTCTTCCGTTTTCGCGCCCCACCAACCGTCCAGGTTCTGGCCATTAAACAGGGCCGTGAACCCTTCGGGCGGGACGTTGTGCTCGTCGGCGGCAAGACAGCGTGCGTCTCCGACGCCAAGCATTCCGGACGCGAACAAAAACAGTCCTGTCCAACATGCGGTTTGGAGGTTCATCGGTGGTGGTCTCCTGGTTTGGGTGATGGGTAATGGGTTGGGTAATGGGGATGGGACGTATACGACGTATGGGACGTATGCGGCAAGGGGTCGACAGTGACGGGGGGCTTTCGCCTGCAATCCGACGGTGTCATGGGCAAATCGCGGTACACGATGCGCGGTTCTAATGTAACACGGCGGATTGTGGGGATTCAACGAGGAACACCGGACGCCGGCTGGCGCGGGCGGTTGGTCCGCGCGGTCGTGCGTCATGGGCCATCGAGCACCAGCACGCGCGGCGTGTTCCCACAGTCGGGAATCCGAACCGTGACCGTGCCGTCGGTCTCGTTCCACTCGGCGTCGGCTACTTCGGCGCCGTCCAACGCGACCGTTTTCGGCCGCTTCGGCAGGTGGACCGTCGCCGCGAACTGGCGCGTCGCCGGCATTCCGGCATAGCTGCCTTGGCGAGCGTCGATCGCAAGCCGGACACGGGCGTCCGACGTCTCGCACGTGATCAGCGTCCGGGCGAACTTGCCCCGGCGATAGTCCAGGCTCTGGCCGTCGTCTTCGTACAAGGTAAAGCTGCTGTGGGCCGCCGGATAGACCAGCAGGTTCACCTCGGGCGACCAGCCTTTTTCGACGTGGTCGCGGATGGGCCAGGTCGGGATGATCGCGCCGCGTTTGACCAGCAGCGCGCCGCCGCGGGACGGCGTGATCCGCACGGGAATCGTGCTCGGTCCCTGAAAACGCTCGTTGCTCCAAAAGTCGATCCACTCGCCCGGCGGCAGGCGAACCTCTTTGACGAACGCGGACACCAGCAGATCGTCCCCGAGCATGTACTGGCCCAGGCAAGCGTCCCAGGCCGGATCTTCGGGATAGGCCAGCGGCATCGCGCGCATCACGGGATAGCCGGTCGCCGCGGCTTCGGCCGCGGCGCAGTACAGATACGGCAACAGACGATAGCGGAGCCGGTCATACTCGCGGAACGCCTGGGTATGGGTGTCCTCCAGGAACCAGGGCTGGAACCAATAGTCCCAGTTGTTTTGCTGCGCCCAAGTCTGCAGGAACCCGAAGTGCAGGCCCTCGATGTTGGTGACGGTCATGTCGCACGAGTGGTTCGAGTGACCGGAGAATCCGAGGTTCAGCATCGAGGCCAACGGCTTGGCGCCGCCCCCGGTGTCGCCCGCCCAGGTGGCGACGTACTGCTGCACCCCCGTCCAGCCGCCGGCCGAGTACACCATCGCGCGACGCGCCGTATGCTGCTCGAATCCGTGCGCCATCTGTTTGGCGTAGATCACCGGGTACAGGTTGTGCATCTGTTCGTCGCTCATGCCGTTCCCCCATTTGCGGGTGGGGTGTTCGATGACCTGGTTCGATCCGTCCAGCTTGAACGCCGCTGCGCCCTGGTCGACGAACTTCTTCAGATGCTCGAACCACGGCTCGAGCGGCTTGGGGGCGTCGGACGCCGGCGCCGCGTCTTTCTTAGCCGCCGGCTTTGTCGTCAACCGCTGATCTTCAAAGCCCTCGACCACGTTCACCCCGTCGTCCTTTGCGGCTGGCGACGCGCCGGACGGTTGGCGTCCCGCCAGCAACTGTTCTTCGTAAACCGCCAAGTCATAATCGCAGCATAGCCATAGGCTCAGCTTGAACCCCTTGCGCCCCAGAGCCGCGAGGAAGGTGTGCGCCCCCTTGGGCGCCCACGAGGGAATCGGAAAACGCTGCGGATGCCAGATCTTGTCCGTGCTGTAGTCGTAGAACTTCGACATCCACCCGGGCTCGAGTCCGATCACGTCGCATGGCATCCCTTCGCGGCGGAACGTCAACGCTTCGTTCAATAGATTGAAGGCGTCGATGTTCTGGTTGCAGACATAGGTGAACGCATAGCCCCAGATCGGCAACAGGGCCGGCCGACCACTGAACGTGGTGTACGTGTCCAACAGGCTGCGATAGTCGGGGCCGCAGAACAAGTAGTAGTCCAGATCGCTCCGCGGCGCGCGGCAGACCAGGCGCTGGGGATCCGTTTTGCCCACGTCGAACGTGTTGCGCCACGTCGTGTTCATCAGCATCCCCCAGCCGCGGCTGCTGAAGATGACCGGAATCGGGATATAGGCGTTCACGTTCCGCACCCAGAACTCGTACGTCCCGCCGCGCCGCATTACGTTTTCCCGGCTGACGTCTCCCAGCCCGTACAGGCGCTCGTCGTCGGCAAGCGCAAACCGCACGTCGTATCCGCCGCCGTCCTGATACTCGGGCGCGGCCTGTTCGGTGAACGCCTTGCCATCGGCGTCCGTCAGCGTGATCGCGCCGTCGCGGACGCGGACCCCGAGCCGGGCGTGCTTTGTGGCCAGCGTCTGCGCGCCGTCGGCGTCGGTCTTGTCGAACGGGGTTTCGGGAAATGTCGCGGTCAGCACGCCATAGCGGTTCAGCGCGGACTCGGCCCATTGGCCGGTCTTGCTGTACCGCACGCGAAACAGACGCTCGGTCAACACATCAATCCGCACAAACCCGCCGTCGTCCAAAGCCGTGACGACGCTTTGGGCGGTCAGCGGCGCGGCGTCCATCAATGGCGCGTCCAGGCCTTCGTCGGCCGCGCCGCAGACGCTCGTCAGCGCGGCCAGCAGGATTCCCAGCCCAATTCGACAGCCGGGCCGATGGCGGCGGGCGTTGCCCACCGGTCGCTGTTGGGAACGTTCATCGCGTACGAGTCGTTTCAGACGATCGCTGGTCATGGGCGCCTCTCGCGTAAGGATCGCAACAGATGTTTGTGGTTTCCTGCGCCGGTTCATCAGAGAACACAGCCGTGTCAGCGGCCCGCCACGCGGCTCGCGCGTGCCAGGGACGTGAACGCAAGGGCGCACGCACCTCGGAGCGCCAAGGCGTAGACACGCCGGCGCGACCGCGGTCCGCACGACGGATTCGTTCCGTATGGGGCGCTCACCGAGCGGCGGGTTTTTCGAGCAGCGGAGCGACGGCCTTGGCGAACACCTGTCCCTGCCGCATCATCCCCAGGTCATTGGGGTGGCAGCCGTCCACGGTGCCCTCGGTGTCGTCTCCCAACATGCCTTCGCTGGGCAGCAGGTGGAGATTCTTTACGCCTTCGGCCGTCAGTTGGTCGTAGATCTTCCTCAGCACCTCGCCCTTGGGCGTCGGACAGACATTGCGGACACTGCAGTCTTCGGCCAACAGGATCGGCGTCTCCGGGTGGGCGGCTCGCAGCGTCCTGACGAACGGCGCCACCCGCTCGGCGACGAGCTCCGCCGGCATGTTCCACAGACAGTCGAGCACGTATACGGACGGATCCAGTTCGGCCAACAGCTCGGCCATCGCCGGTTCCATCTTGCCGCTGCCGCTGAAGCCCAGGTTGATCACCGGCGTGTTCAGCAGCCGTCCCATGATCGCGGGAAACGCGAGGCCAGGCCGCGATGCGCATCCCCCTTGGGTGATCGAAGTGCCATAGATCACGACGGGCTTGTCGTGTCCCTCCAGCGCCGTGCTGGCGGCCGACAACGCACAGCCCTTGGGCACGCCGATCTCGACCGAGGTCACGCCGTTGTACAAGGGCAGATACAATGCGCACAACTGGTCGCGCGGCGCCGAGAACCGAGCCGTGTTCGTGTCGCCCGCCGGTCGTCCGTTGGCCACGAACGCCCACCGCCCGTCCGCGTCTCGGGCGTACAGATCCACGCCGCTGACGCCGGTGGCCGGCATGTGCGGCATGGCCAGGTTGCCGCCGGACAGGACGCTCCAGCGGACCTGGATCGACGGCGCGTCGGTGGTGAACGGGACACACATTCCCGCGCTGTGATGGCTTAATCCCCATACCGATCCGGGGACTATGCCTTCGGCCTTGGCCGGCAAACGATCATAGAACGCCTTGGTGTCCGACCAGCCCTTGCCCTCGACGGTCAAGCTCTGGCAATCGTGCCAGACGGTCCTATCGTCCGCGGGCGACTGGCCGGCCGAGTCGGCCGCCATGGCGGTCCATCGTCCGGTCGCCAGCGCCAAGCCGACCAGCAGCACAAGGGACGTAAGGCGGATCGCGCGCATCGAGAGGCTCCTTGTAAAACGAGAGGATGGTCGAAGTAAAACGCAACCTGCGGCGCACGCGCGGCCCGCGTTCGCATCGATGGCAGCGGGGCCTTCCCGGATCGCAGGCCTCGCGCGGCCGGTTCAAGATCTGCCCGCGCGGCGGGCGCGGGACATCCTTTGCAAGGTGGCGCCGCGTTCACGACGCCGCGCACCCGAGCAAGGCGGCTGCGGACGGACGCGGCAGTCCCAGCCGTGCGTGACCGCGGGCGCCGCGCACCATGCGGCCGTCGCGGATGCTGTCCGCGCCGGCGAATACGCTCGCGCGACGGTCTCGTGCCGGCTCAAGCTTGCGCCGTGAGCGCCGACCGCTCTTTTTCGCAGCTACTGCCATCGGGCGTCGCGTCGTTGTGCAGGTCGTACCACGCTTCGTCGAACTGCAGGAAGCCAGGCTCGCCGCGCTTCCTCTTGGCCACGGCGACGTTGGTTCCCAACGCGATCACCGCGTCGCCCAGCGCGACCGAAGGCTTGCAGCGCGGCTGGTTTTCCGGCGCTTTGTTCCGGATGCACCACGCCCAATGTTCGATTTGCTCGGTATACCCGCGACTGACCGGCCCGGTGCCCTCGGCGGCCTTGGCGGCCGGCCCGGCGTCGCCACTGGCTTGGGTGTCCATCGTGGGGCCGCCCTTGCCCTCTTTGACAGCCACGCGCGACGAAGTATCCGCGTCTTTGTACACCATCAGTTCCTGCTCGCGCTCGAGCACGAGCGTGCCCTTGGTGCCCATGATGACTTCGCCGTAGCCGCCGTACCCGTTTCCGTTGAGCGTCGAGTACATGACCACGATACGATTATCCTTGGCGCCATCCTCGTAGCCGGGAATGCCTTTTTCCGGGTTCGGAAAGTTGAGTGTCGCGTCCCGATAGCCGACATCGAACGACGGGTCGTAGGACGGGGCCGGAAACTCGAACAGACAGCAGACGTGATCCTCGGCATCCCGGTCCAAGGGAAATAGGCTTCGCCCGCCGACCGTGTGGACGCTGAGCGGATGGGCTTTCTTGCCGTCAGCCCGCAGCGCGCTGACGAAGATTCCCGCGGCGTCCAACTGGTGGCTTCCAAGCTCCGCCATCAGACCGCCGCCCGTGCGCTCCCACAGTCGCCAGCGGCACAGCTCCTCCATGGCCGGACGCGGCCGCCCGTTGGGCAGGGTCGTCGAGATATACCCAAAGTCCTCGGCCTTGATGTCGCGGTCGGCGTTCCACGCCCGCCACTGGGCCACCTGACGGGCGAGCAACTCGGCTCGCGCCGGATCTTTCTCGGTTTTCAACTCTTGTTCTTTGGACCGCAATTCGCGCAGAATCCGATCCACGCTCTTGCCGCCGCCGAACACGACTTCGCCCCCGGGCAGCGGCTGTTGCCAACTGTCCCGGCCTGGCAGGTTGCCTCGATGCCATTGGGCGCGAATATGGTTCAACTGGCCCAACAGCCCCCAGCGGAGCAGGTTCACGGCGTTGTCGTACAGGATGCTGTAGTGCCGCTGGTGGCCGACGGCCAGATACAGACCGAGTTCTTCGGCCAACCGTCCCATGACTTTGCACTGGGCCACGTTGTGGGCCATCAATTTCTCGGTCAGCACATGCTTGCCGGCCAGCATGGCCGCGCATGCCGCCGGGGCATGCAGATGAAGCGGCAGCGCGATGATCACGGCTTCGATGTCCGGGTCCTTGAGCATCGCCGGATAGCCGCCGTTGCTGGCGTCATAAACCTTGACGTGCTTGCGCGCCTCGTCCTCGGACTTCCAGCCGTAGACGGCCATCAGGCCCTTGCGAGCGGCCAGCGCGGCGGGCGACGCCCAGTCGCCGTGAAACGCGCGGTGAACGTTGTAGGGACGGATATCGGCGATCGCGGTGACCTGGACGTACTCGGGATTGATGGCGCCGATCAAGACGGAGCCTTCGTCGCCGGTGCCGATCACTCCCACCCGCACCGGGTTGGTGACCTTCGAGTAGCCAAAGTACATCGCGCCCAAACCGGCGCCGCTCACAGCGCCGGCGGCGATCACCCCTTTGAGAAAATCACGGCGAGATACGCCGATGGCTTCGTAATAATTGTCGCGACCGACTTCGCGTTGTTCCGGCGTCAAGCTCATCATGGTCCTTTATTCTCCGTCTTGGTTGGGCAGCACTTTTTCCATAGACAACCGACCAGGAAATCCAGGCCGCCAAACTGACCGGCTCCGACCGTGGCCAGGACGAGGCACCCGAACATCTCGATGGTTTGATAATGCGTGGCGATTGCTCCGGGGGCGCCGGGCCACTGCGTGGCGACGATCATTCCCAGAAAGCCGGCTGCGGCGAGGGCGGCGATGCGCGTGAACAACCCGACGACCAACAGGATTCCGACGACCAAGTCAAATGTCGGAATGATCTGGTCGATCAGCAACGTGTCCATCAGCTTGCGCCCCGGCCTGCCGAGCGCGAGGTTGCCGCGTCGGGCTTGCTCGGGCGTCGCCAAAGCATTCAAGTCGCTCTCCAGCCCCTTCCACATCAGGTCGATCGGGCCCAGCCAGCCGTTGACGGTCTTGACCAGCTCGCGTTCGATCGTCGTCAACTGGTCGCGCAGCGCGGCGACCTCGGTGCGACCGACGTCCTGACGATACCTGTCCCGACGTTCCAGGCCTTGGAAGTACTGCGCAATGTCGCTCGCATTGTCGTCCAACAAGGCGACAAACTGGTCTTCGCGCCGCTTGGTCAATTCGACAGCCCGGGCCGCTTGCTGTTCGTCAAATCCGTAATGGCTGACGACGCGTTCGCGATACTGGTTCCAGGCGTCGAGCGTCCCTTCGCGGTCCAGCCGCGCGCGGCCATCGAGATCCCACACGAACCAGTGGAACAAGGGGGTCAACGGACCCTTGGCGACGGTCATGAATCCGGCGGAATGAAAGTCGCCATCCACCAGTTTCTCGGCGCCCTCGCGATAAAAATGCCAACCGATGGCCAGGCGCAGGCATACGATGGCCAGGATCGACAACAGACCGATTCGATGCGATGACTTCAAGAGCGGCGTCTCCTGGCTGCGAGGTTGCGTCGTGTTCGCATGGTGGGCGAGTCTCGTCTGGCGGTCGGATCGCCGCCGGTAGGATGTCTTGCTATTGACATCATATTATTACCTATGTTCGCCCGGATGCAACGGCTGCCACGATCAATCTCGATCATTATGGGCTTGGCGATTGTCCGTCTGGAAGAGACGCGGTCGGTCGAACTCAGGACCTCTTGGCGCAACGGCTTGCCGACGAAGGGCTTGGCTCGAAGCGCCAGCTCGCAATCAGATGGCCCCACACTGAGACGGCGGGCGCCCCACGCAACCCGCAACATGAGTTTTGGCGCCTTTGCGTGAGACCGTTTTCATGATTGTTGCGCGCCGATTTTTCAACATTCGGATCCGAGAGCTTGTTCTGAACCAAATTTTACGTCGATGACCGAGACAAGCAAATTCGTTACACTTGGCGAATGAACGTCCAGCCACCGCACTTCAACTCCCTGGCCGTCTTCCAGGCTCGCTGTCCGGGCCGCGCGTCCAAATGGCGCCTGCGGACTCGCGAGCTGGCCTTTTCACACCGCCCGCTGCTGATGGGGATCATCAATGTCACTCCCGACAGTTTTTCCGATGGCGGACGGTGCTGGTCCCACACCGCGGCCATCGAGCACGGACTGCGACTGGCTGACGACGGGGCGGACCTGTTGGACGTCGGCGGCGAGAGCACGCGGCCCTACGCGACGACGATCGATTCGGCCGAAGAGCTGCGTCGTGTCCTGCCCGTCGTGGGCGCGCTGTGCGAAAAAACGCCGCTCCCCGTTTCGATCGACACCTCCAAAGCCGCGGTGGCGTCCGAGGCGATCGCGGCCGGCGCCGAAATCATCAACGATATCACGGGCCTGGTCGGCGACATCGACATGGCCCACGTCGCCCGACAGACAAAGGCGGCCGTGTGTGTCATGCACATGCAGGGCACGCCACAGACGATGCAAGATGCGCCTCGATACGGCAACGTGGTCGAGGAGATCTTCGACTGGCTGCGGTGTCGCCGCGACGCGTTGGTGGCCGACGGGATCGATCCGCGGCGCATCTGCCTCGACCCGGGCATTGGGTTCGGCAAGACGCACGAGCACAACCTGACCCTGTTGCGCCACAGCGGGCGCTTCCACGCTTTGGGCTGCCCGCTGCTGGTCGGACACTCGCGAAAGGGGTTTATCGCCTGGGCGCTGGGCGATAAACAGGCCGATCGAGACCCGGCGACGATCGGCGTCGCGCTGGCGCTGGCTCGCCGGGGAATCCAGATCATCCGCGTTCACGAAGTCCGCGCCTTGCGCCAGGCGCTGGCGTTGTTCGACGCCGCAGGAGGGATCTTGACGGAATGACAGGCATGACGGCAGATCTGGACGCTTTGCGCCAAGCTTATGAAGAGATCCCCTACCAGGGGGTCGCTGACCCCGAGTCGTTCGTGGGCTGTCTGCACGCAGTGGCGCGACTGCACGGCATCCCGGCCGCGGCGGCCGGCGCCTGTCGCGTGCTCGAGCTGGGCTGCGCGTCGGGGCACAACCTGATCCCCCAGGCGATCGCTTATCCCGGCAGCCAGTTTCTTGGCGTGGACTTTTCTCGCGCCCAGGTCGCCCTCGGTCGCGAGACGATCGACCAACTGGGATTGCGGAACATTGAATTGCGGGACGCGAGCATCGATCAAGTGGACGCGTCGTGGGGCCAGTTCGATTATATCTTGTGCCTGGGCGTGTTTTCCTGGGTGGCGCCTGCGCTGCAAGCGCAACTGCTGGCGATCTGCCGACAGAATCTCGCGCCGCACGGCGCCGCGCTGGTATCGTTCAACGCCTATCCCGGCTGGCATCATCGCGCCATGCTGCGGGATCTACTGCGGTATCACGTCGCCCCGTTTCCGAACTGTCGCCGCCAGATTTCCGAAGCGCGGACGCTGCTCGAGTTCGTCGCCGAACACAGCTCGGCGGCCAGCGTGCAGGGCCGCACCTTTCGGACCGAGCGAGACCGTCTGCGGTCGGCTCGCGATGACTATCTGTTCCACGAGTATCTGGTCGCCGACAACCATCCGCGGTACTTGCACGAATTCGTCGCCGGGGCCGAAGCCGCCGGTCTACAGTTCGTGACCGACGCCGAGCTGTGGAGGATGAGCGGCGCGTTTATGCCGCCGGCGATCCAGACCGTGTTGGGCAACACGCCGTTGGTGCAGCGCTGTCAGTTCCTGGATTTTCTCCGTAACGAGACGTTTCACAAAACGGTGCTTTGCCATCGAGACAAACCCGTGCGGCACGATTGGGGTATCGACGACCTGACTGCGTTTTTCGTCGCCCTGGTCCAGAAACCCAAACCCGTGTCGTTGGCCGTGGTCGAGGCCGCACCGGTGACGGTCGAGTTCCCCATCGGCGCGCTGACCGTCGGCCAACCGCTGGGCAAGGCCGCGATCCAACACCTGATCGACGTATTTCCGGCCGCCGTTTCACTCGACCAGTTGCATGGCGGTGCGCTAAGCTTATTGCCGCCGGATCTCCGTCGCCAAGCCGAGGCGGCCGGCGACAGCCGCCAGCTCTTGGCCGGATCGATGTTGGATGCCGCGCGAGCCGGATTGCTGCGGTTTTACGCCGATCCCCCGATCTTCTGCGACCACGTCAGTTCGCGACCTTGCGTGTCGCCGCTGACGCGCTGTTTGGCGCCGCGTGGGGACATCGTGATCAGCCAACGTCACGACAACGTCAAACTCGACCCGCTGCAGACCTTTCTCGCGCCGCGGCTCGATGGCACGCGCACCGTCGCGGATCTCGTCGAGGCCGTGCAGCGCGCGGTCGCCGACGGCGCGCTGACGTGGCCCGAGGAGAACCCGCTGACCACCGAGGTCGTCGAAGCTGCCCTGTCGCAACTGGGCCGCGCAATTTTGCTGGTTGGCTGAACGGCGAACGCTCGGCTGACACGAGAGGCCGATTCGGGCGGATGCCGAGATTTCCGTCGAATCCGCGCTAGGGGCGAGGTATCCTGGGAAGACGGCCCGTAACAGCTTAGC
>JAVYAJ010000252.1:0-62270 GCA_032229885.1 Candidatus Anammoximicrobium sp.
CAAACATCGTGAAATTTTTGACAATGTTTTCAGGCTGCCACAGCGCTCAGTTGTTGAAGGGTTAGATGTTGTGGTGTTCAGTGTTCAGGCGACAGCGTCAAGTTGTGGAAGGGTTACATGTTGTGCTTGCAGTAGCGCTGGAAACCACGGATGGACACGGATGGACACGGATCCATACGACGCGCGCGGTGCGCGCATACGGGAACCACACAACTGACAACTGACAACTGACAAATTTTCTTGGCCCTTGTTTGGTTGCGGCTGCTGGCCGCGCTGGGCAAATAACGGACCTCGCACCGACGCGATTGCATGAGGGCGACCTCCCGCTCTTTTTTCCGCCGCCCTTGCCCCGGCAACCGACGACATCCTTCCGATCACGGTCTCGCCCGGCGGCGGATCCGAGATTCCAGCTCGACGACGCCCTGCGGCGGCGGTAGACTGACAGTGCAGTCGGCCGAGATCTCGACACTCGATGGGGAGGAAACGATCATGTCCCATTCGTCACGCCGCACGTTTCTCCGCCAGGCCGCAATCGGCGGCATGGCGACGGGGTTCAGCATGGCTCGTGGCCCGGCCGGCGCGGCTTGGAGCGCGGACGGGACGGTCCGCTGGGCTGCCGACGAAGGTCCAAATCGGCCGCTGGGCCAGGCGCGAGGCGTCTGTCCGGGGCGCGTCGTCTGGGTGCACGAGCCGCAGGTTGCCCAGTGGGATGGCGACCTCGCCGCGGGCGGCTGGTACGAGGATCGGTTCACCGACCCCGTCCTGGCGGCCCGCATGTTGAGCCGATCGCTGCGCGCGGCGACCGACACGGCGACCGACACGGACGCCTGGCAAGCGTTGTTCCGGCATTTCAATACTGCGCATGGACGGGGCGCGACCGGGTATCGGCCGGGCGAGAAGGTCGTGATCAAGACGAATATGAACTGCTCGCGACGCGCAGCCGATCCGGCGCAGGGGCTGTACAACACGCCCCAGTTGACACGGGCGCTGCTCGGACAGTTGGTCGAACAGGCCGGCGTTCGCGAAGAGGACATCGTCGTCTATGACGCCTCGCGGTTGATCAACGACTCGATCTTCCTCGCCGCGCACGCCCAGTTTCCCAAGATCCGTTTCGAAGATATCGAGGGCGGCGACGGCCGCTTTCAGGTACAGCCAGACAAGACGAACGCGCTCCATTTCGGCGATCCCGAGACCCCGCACAACCGCCAGACGTATCTGCCGGTCTGTGTGAGCGACGCCACCTACCTGATCAACGCCGGACTGATGAAAGGCCACACGCTGGCCGGCGTCACGCTGTGCGCCAAGAACCACTATGGCTCGATGTATCGCGAGAACACGGGCCCGCGCGATCCGCATCGAGGCTGGAACCCCAGTCATCTGCATGAATCGATCACGGTTCGCAACCGGCCGATGGGCACGTACAATGCGTTGGTCGACCTGATGGGACACAAGGATCTGGGCGGCAAGACGATGCTGTATCTGATCGACGCCTTGTACGCCGCGCCGCATCAGAACGCCGGGCCGCAACGGTGGCAATCGGCGCCGTTCAACAATCACTGGACGGCCAGCGTGTTCCTGGCCCAGGATCCGGTCGCGATCGAATCGGTGGCGGTCGACTTCTTTGGCGCCGAGCCTACGGCTAGCGTGATGATCGGGGCGGTCGACAATTATCTGCACGAGGCCGCGACGGCCGACCAACCGGCCTCCGGCACGCGATACGATCCCCACAATGGCGGCGCGCCGCTGGCCAGCTTGGGCGCGCACGAGCACTGGAACGACCCGCTGCGCCGACAGTATTCCCGGAATCTGGGCGGCGACCGGGGGATCGAGCTGGTCACCGCCTGAGCCGATCGCGAGGCGACCGCCGGAGACGCGATCTCGCAAGCGGTTGTCTCGGGACGCGCGCGCGGCGCACCGATCGGCTCTCACCGAGATGTCAGCGGCGAGCGCGTCGTTCCTCGCCCAAAGCTGGGTTTCGTTGAAGGCTTGGAGCCAGACGAGTCTTGGCGATCGGATACACTCACGCGGAGGCGCGGAGACGCAGAGAATCAGGACGGCAAACGCTTGGCGCCTTCGCGGCTTTGCGTGAGCCCTTTTTGGTGATTCGGCAGTCTGTTGGGGGGCGAATCTCGACGCAGGGCGCCCGCGGTCAACACAACAAAGGCAAGAACCGGGGCGGAAGATCACGGATCACACGAATCGCACGGACACAACACCGGCTTGGATCCAGACGAGTCCCCGCCATCGGATACACTCACGCGGAGGCGCGGAGACGCAGAGACGCAAAGGATCAGGACGGCAAACGCTTGGCGTCTTTGCGGCTTTGCGTGAGCCCTTTTTGGTGATTCGGCAATTTGTTGCGGGGCGAATCTCGACGTAGGGCGCCCGCCGTCGCGCTGACCCTTAGATCGCAAGGAGAAAATCGGATGCAACGTGGCGCCGTGGCTAGGAGACGGATGGCTCGATTGTTCGCGCACAGTGTCTTCGAAGGCGGGAGCGCCCGGTTCAGATCGCGCTGGCCGATGGTCCGATCGGGCAACACCGGCCGCAGGTCGCCGATCGCGCGGGGCGTTGGTCTGATTGCGGTGTGGGGACTGGCGTTGGCGGTCGTGTCCGCGCCGGCCCGCGGCGCCGACACCCCCGTGCTGCGCGCGGTCGAAACATCCGGCGGGATCCGCGTCGATACAGGCGCGGTCAGCTTCGAGTTGCAGGATACGGGCGGCGTGCGTTCGTTGCGGATCGGCTCGAAGCCATTGGTCGCCGACAACGCGGATCCGCTCGTGATGGGCGAGCTATTCGAGTCGCGGACATACGATGGCTATCGCGACGCGGCGGAAGGCAAGACGATCGCGGGCGAGTGGCGGCCAGCGACGCACCAGTACCGGACGACGGCCGACGAGTTTCAGGCCGAGTTCACCGGCCAGTTGGATTTCGGCGCCGCCGACGCGATCGCCTGTCGGTTGACGGTCGCCGCGGTCGCGGGCGAGCCGGCCGTGCGGATGGGGATCGAGTTGCGGCAGCAGGGCGCGTTTCGCGATCGATTCCTGCGCGGCGTGGCATTGCGGCTCCCGTTGGCGCTGAACGAACGCAAGCGGATCGTCCAGGGCGGCGACCGCGGCGTCCAGTGGGACACGCGGCATCGCTACGACTTTCACGTGTCGATGACGAACACGCTGATGCCCGAGCCGGATCACAACGTGTGGCGGCTGTTCGCCATCGACCAGAACACGGCGGGCGACTATCACATCTGGCGGTCGGAAAGCGCGGTCACCTGCCCGCTGTCGATGCAACGCGGACTGGCCGCGCCCGGCTGGATGTCCGTGTACGACGAGCAGGCGGGACTGCTGTTCGCGTATCGCAAGTGGACGCAGCGAGCGCCCAAGTCGCTGCGGGTCGATGCGGACGGCTCGGGCCAGGCGACGGTCTGGCTCTGGCACGCCGGTCTGCCCGCGTTGGACCTGCGTTCGCCGCAGGCCGCGGCCGTGTTCGGCGCGGTGCACGAGACCGACTGGTTGGCCTTTGCTGGCTCGTTCGCGGACAGCCGCCCCGACGCGGCGCTGGCGCGACGGTGGGGCGTCGAGACGCTGGCCAGCGATCCGCCGGCCCGCAACGAGCCGCCGCTGGCTGAGCTGGATCTGCTGGACGCGCCGGCCGCCGACGCCGACGCGCCGTTGGTCACCAGCGGCGTGCCGTTGCCCCGCGGCGCGCTGCGCGACCCGGCCCGCGTGCGCCTGTGGCGCGACCCGACCGAGATCTCGGTCCAGACGCGAGCCACGGCCTACTGGCCGGATCGGTCGATCAAATGGCTGTTGCTGACGTTCCCGACCGACGCGGCTGCGGTGTCGGGGGGCGCAGGCGAGGGCCAGACGCTGCGATTCGACCTCACGCGCCGTGACGGGTCGAAGACCGCGTATCGATTGGAATACGGCGATGCGGTTCGCGCCGGCCAGCCACAGGCGGCGCTCGCGGCTCGGCAACAGGCGGACGTCGTTCAGATCGACACCGGTCCGTTGCAGATCGCGGTCGGCGAGGGCCGTCGTTGGCTGCGCAGCGTCAAGCTGCGGGGCCGCGAGATGCTCGGCCCGGACGAGGCGCGCAGCTTTGTCGATTTCCTCCGGACCGACCCGACGTATCCGTGCATGACGGCGCAGGCCCAGGGCGCGCTGGATGATGGCGCGTTCACCGCCCAGAGCGTGCGTCTGGAAGAGGCCGGACCGCTGCGCGCGGTCGTCCGGCTCGAAGGAATGACCTCGGCCCAGGAGCCGACGCGGATCATTTTGCGGCTCGAGGCGTTTGCCGGGCGCTCGACGGTTCGCCTGTTTCATACGGCCGAGTTTTTGCACAAAGATCCGCGGGTGGCGTTTATCCGTCGAATGGGCGTCGAGCTGCCGCTTGGGGGCCTGCAGCAGGCCCGCGTGACGGTCGGCGCCCAGGACGGCCCGACGTCGCTGGCGAGCGGCGTTCGCGCGGGGCTCAGACAGCACAGCCATCTTGGTTTCGAGGCTTGGCATCAGGCGGCGGACGAACGATTTCTGCGCGTCGACCAGACGGGCCATCGATCGCGCGGCTGGCTCGATCTGTCCGGATCCCAAGGCGGGGTAGCCGTGGTCCTGCGGGATATGTGGCAACAGTTTCCGAACGAACTGGTGGCCGACGTGTCCGGCAACCGGCTGACGGCGTATTTCTGGCCGGAGAGCCATCCGGTGATGGATGTCCGCCGCTATTCGAACTACCCGCATCTGGGGCAGGGCGAATCGACGCCCGCGGACACCCGCTGGGTTGCCAAGACCTTCTATCCGAACGGACCGATCGTGGGCATTTCGAAGACGCATGAACTGCTGTTGTACTTTCACGGTCCGGACGTCGGCGGCGATCGGATCGACGCTGTGGCCGCGGACTTTCAGCGGCCGCCGTTGGCGTTCGCCGGCGGCGACTACAACGTGCAGACCGGCGTCATCCTGCCACAGTCGCTGCCCAGCGCCCCGGGCTTCGACCGGCTGCACGCCAATCTCGAACATTTCGCCCAGTTCTGGCTGCGCCACCAGCGGCTGTGGGGTTGGTACGGGTTCTGGGACTACGGCGATGTGCAGCATCATTACAAGACGGGATACGGCTGGATTCTGCCTGCCGAACGTCTGGTCGAGATCCGGAAACGACCGGCCGACGAGCTGCGCCAGTTGAACGTGGCGCGGTGGCAGGTTCCGGACTATGCGCCCAACCAGGAATGGGCTTTCGAGAACGGCCGCTGGGGTTGGAACAACACCGAAGGCCTGCCGGGCCTGTACGTGCAGAACCACTATCTGCGGACGGGCGATCGCGAGGTGTTTTTCTTTGCCGAGGCGATGGCTCGGCATTTTCGCGACGTGGACATGCGACACGACGGCCAGTGGTTCGGATTGGGCACGCGACATGGCGTCCAGCATTGGAGCGACGGCAACCACGAGGAGCGGCAGACGACGCACTCCGAGTTCCGCTACATCCATTATCTGACGGGCGACATGCGAAGCCGCGATTTTGCCGAGAAACTGTTTCAGGGCGTGTACTCGCGCCGCTCGGTGTCGATCCACGCGGCTCACAGCGGCCGGATACAGGGCCTGTTGACGTGGTGGGAGATGACCGGCAGCGAGGATGTGGCCGCCATGCTCGCCAAATACATGTCCAGCTTTGTCACGTCCGAAGGCATTTGCGAATCACCCAACGTCCGCTTTCCGGACGTCCAGTGCGTTGCCCAAGATCGGGACGTGAACAGCGGAAACATGTTCTTCTGGACATTCGGGGCCGCGCACGGTCTGCTCGAGTACTACTATCTGACGCACGACCCCAAATTGCAGCAGGCGTTGATCCGCGCCGCCGACCAGGCGATCCGCCAGCGCAAGGTCGGTTATCTGCTCAAAGCGGTGATCTTCGCCGCTCGTCATGCCTCGGACCCGACGCCCTATCTGCAGAGTCTGGAGGATTGGGCTATCACCTCGCCATACGCCCTGCAAGTCGTCCCACATAACCCCTTGTTCTACGGCGGGCCGCGCGGCATGTTGCAGGGCAGCGTATCCGGATCGCTGTTCGCGATGAACGACGTACCCTACCTGCTTTCGGCCGTGTCCGGCGACCCGCCGATCAACGACCGCCACCTGCGGCGGCTGCAGCAGGTCGACCAGCACGGCGCCTCCGACTATCAGATGCCCGCCTTGGATTGGCAATCGGCCTACGACCGAGACGAGCTGCGCGAGTATTTGCGAGTCAAGCATCCACAACCGTGACGCGCGTCGCGCGGAGCCTGTCGGGCGCGCGGCTCGCGCCCGCCCTTCGTGGCTGCGTCATCCTGCCACAGAATCTCATTCATCACGAGCGCGCGCGGGTCAAGCCTCGCCGTGACCGCGGCATTCTGCCGCAGAGGCTGATTCGGCGCGCCAGCGCGGGACCAGTCGTTGTCCGGCGTTTGACCGCGCGTTCAGGGCCAATTCAGGCGTCGATTCGACGCGAGTGGATCGGGGCGGGCGTTCAGGGGCGGGCAGCGGTTGGAGCCGAGACGCTCGCTGGCGGGCGAGGCTGTAAACAAGCGGATCAGGACGCCACCGTCGCGCGACAGGCGCGCTCGCGCGGCTGGGCAGGTTCGTATTCGACGACGAATCGAGTCAGTCCAATGTTCAGTTCATCGCCCGGCAGAAGCTCGGCTTCGAGCACCGAACGGCCGTTGACAAAGGTTCCGTGCTTCGAGCCCAGGTCGCGAACCAGTAGGGCGTCTTCGGCCCTGAGGATCTCGCAATGTTCGCGACTGACCCAACGATCGCCCAGTTGAACATCCGCATCGGCCCCGCGCCCAATTCGGACGGGCAGCGCGCTAAGATCGATTTCCTGAAAGGAAAATAGAGAACCCTTAGCAACGAGTTTAGCAGCGACGCTCATGGCAGGTATCGCCTGGAGGGAGGACCGCACAAAGGCAGGGAGGCTAGAAGTCAGGTCAGCCCAAGTCGATCCATCGGCGGTCGAGCTACCGTCCGTGTGCTAGTGCGTCGTCCAGGCTTAATCTTGGGATTGTGCGCCATGGGCGGTGTCCGTGTTTTGGCACTGACACAGCCTGCGGCACCCCAACGTTTGGTCTTGACGATCTACGAGCCAGCTCGAGTGCCTACCTGACAAGAGCTATTGAACCAGATGGCAACGTGTGCTGTCAACACCCATTACAAGCCTGTTTTCGCATATTTTTCAGCGGCGTTGACCAAAGTGTCCACGACGAGCTTGCCCGGAATCAGGCCATCCGATCGAAAACTCGCCGGCCCTGCGCGCCGTTCCTGGGCCGTTGAACAATCGACGACCCGATCCCCGTTCTGTCAGGCAGCCTAGCGAGGCAGGACTTCCGGGAAATCAAGCCTGCTTGACTTGGATTCTTTGAGACCGCGCCCGGCTTCACGCCTCTGTCGCCATCCGGTCCTTGGCGATTCGACCGGCCATTCGCGGCCGCGCACGACACGCTCGTGATTCGCGGCACTACGGTTTCGCCTGCGTCCAATCGCGACGTTGGCGAGAACTGGGGATGCCCATGGTCTGGCGGTACTTGGTGATCGTGCGGCGCGCGACGCGCAGGCCGTGTTTGGCGAGTTCGTCGACCAGTTCGTCGTCGCTGAGCGGCTTGGCCTTGTCCTCGGCGTCGATCAGCTCTTGGAGTCGCAGCCGGATGATGGCCCAGGCGACGTCCTCGCCGTCTTCGCTCTGGGTGCCGCCCACAAAGAATTTCCGCAACGGCAGGATTCCGCGCGGGGTTTGAATCCATTTGTCGTCGACCGCGCGGCTGACCGTCGTCACGTGGACGCCGACTTGCTCGGCGATCTGCTGCATCTTCAGCGGCTCGATATACTCGGGGCCGTCATCCAAGAAACGCTGCTGGTGGTCGACCACGGCTTGCGAGACGCGGATCAGCGTGCTGCGGCGCTGTTCGATGGCCTCGATCAGCCATTGGGCGGCGTTGATCTTGTGTTTTATGAATTCTCGCTCTTCCGCCGTCGCCGTGCCCGCGGCCAATCGGCGGCGATAATACTCGCTGATTCGCAAAGCGGGCGTTCGGCTGTCATCGACAATCACGTGATAGCGATCGTCTTCGCCTTTCTCGACGACGACATCCGGCGTGACTGCGGGAACGGTCGAATCGGCGAACGCCGAAGCAGGCTTGGGGTTCAGCTTGCGCAGCTCGTTCCAAGCCGCCATGATGTCTTCGATCGAGTAGCCCGTGCACCGTTTGATCGCCGGCAGCCGGTTGTCGCGCAGATCCTCGAGATGGTCCTGGATCAAGGCCTGCTGAATCTCGTAGTAAGGCATGGTCGGCTGCAACTGCTTCTGCAGACATTCGCGCAGGCTGCGCGCCGCGACGCCAGCGGGTTCGAGCGTTTGGACAAGCTCTAATGCCTGCCGCGCCTTTTGGCGTTGATCAGGCCCCGCATCCGCGGGCAACAGATCGTCCAGGCTGGTGCGAAAATAGCCGCCGTCGGCCGGATCGAGGCACGAGATGATGCGCTCGGCGATTTCCAGGATCTCCGGATCGACGTTCATTTCCCCCAACTGGGCGAGGAGGAAATCCTGCAGCGACTGAGGGCGGCATTCGATATTCGCCATCGCGTCGTGCTTGCGATCCGCGTCGTCATCCAGAAAATTGGCCGATCGTCGCGGCGTCTCGTCAAAAAAATCCGGGAATTCGCGATCCAATTCATTCAGCCGCTCGAAGTCGTCGACGTTGTCCTGCTGCTCGTCGACAACCAACTCGCGCTCGCCCGCCGTCGCGAAGTCCGAATCCTGTTGCTCCGGCGTTTCGTCGCGAAAGGATCCCTCGTCGGGTTCGTACTCCTGCAACTCGAGCACCGGGTTCTCGTTGACTTCCTGATAGATCTTTTCTTCCAAGGCCATCTTCGACAACTGCAGAATCTCCATCGAATGGATCATCCGCGGCGCCATCCTCATCTGCTGAGTCTGCGTCTGTCGAGGTTCAAGCCCAAGTGAAAGGCGCATCATTCCGTGGATTTGCTAAACCGAATGGTGATTGGAATCGTCTGAATCTCGCGTCGCCCCAATTCCCTGACTATTCGCGCCGATCGCCCCGTGGCACGGTCCACGCACTCGCATTCGCCGGCCGGCGCAACGATGTCGGCTGCGTCTGCCTGTCGGCTGCTGTCTGCCTGGTTGTGCGCCGCACGGGCCGAGCAGTATTGGCCCACCTCAATCCCCCGGGCGCGGTTCAGAGCCGCCCTGTGCAGGGCGGACTCGGATTTGCCCATGCCGGCCCCGCCACCGGGGGGCGAGCGGTCGTTCGCGACGGCGCTCGGCGCCCGACCGTCGTGTGCTATCTACTCCGAGTCTTCTGCCCCGCTTTATCCATTCTGCTTTATCTATTCCGCGTTATCCATTCTGTGCTGAAGGCACGTCGTCGGAGCCGCGCACGCATCAAACCCCTGAGCGCTGACCGCGTGCGTCAACCAGTGTAGTGTACCTCTTTTTTACAGCCGTTCGAACCCGGGTTTTTGTCGACCGACCGTTCCAGCCTGGGCTGCGAGATGCAATAGTCCGGTTTTTACCATTTTTGCCGGCCGGCCAAGGCGTCGGCGAGAACCTCTTTGTTGGTGTATTCCAGGATGCTGCCGACCGTTACGCCGCGGGCCAGGCGTGTGATCTCGACCGGGTATTCAGCCAGCAGATTCGACAGGTGCAGCGCCGTCCCATCGCCCTCGACCGTGGGATTGGTGGCCATGATGACTTCGCGGAAGCGGCCCTTTCGGACTCGCTCGACCAGCGGTTCGATCGTCAGTTGATCCGGGCCGATGCCGTCGAGCGGCGCGATCCGCCCCAACAGCACATGGTACAGGCCGCGAAACACGCCCGTTTGTTCCAGCGCCATCACGTCGCGAGGCTGCTCGACGACGCACAACTGCGTGTCGTCGCGCCGCGGATCCCGGCAAATCGAACAGGCATCGCCCTCGGACAGGTTATAACAGACGCCGCAGTAACGCACGTTTTCACGGACGTTGCGGATGGCGTCGGCCAATGCGAGGGCCTCGTTTTTGTGCACGCGCAGAATGTAGTATGCCAACCGTTCGGCCGATTTTTTTCCGATCCCGGGCAGCTTGGCAAACTCCTCGATGACCCGCGTCACAGACTCTGCCAGTTGGGCCATGTCAGGACCTCGGTCCCGCTTCTTCGGCCTCGTCGCTCATCTGGCCAACGCTCGCGGCCAGCGCGGACAGATCCATGCCGGCCGCGGATGAGCTGAATGCTTGCAACTGTAGCTCGCGAGCCTTGGCGACGGCCTGATTGACGGCGGCGGGGATCAGATCTTCGATCATCTCGCGTTCGCCGCGGGCGACCAGCTCGGGGTCGATCTTGATTCGCACGACCTCGCCCAGTCCGTTCACCTCCGCCTCGACCATGCCCGCGCCAGTGCTGGCAGTCGTCCGCTGGCCCTTCAGTTTTTCCGTGGCCGATTGCATCTGCGCGCCGAACTCGCGGGCGTTGCGCAGCGCGGTCATCATGCTTCCCAAACCTTTGAACATCCGATCTCCTCGCCCTGACGTTGCCGATCTGGTTTCCATCAGCCTCGGTCCGCCCGATCTCGGCGGCGCTGGTGACGGCGACGGCGCTGGCGGCCGCGCTGACGACGGCGGCCGCGCTGGCGACGGCCCCCCCAACCTCGCGCACTTTGTCCACGACCCGCGCGCCGATTCGAGCCTTAGGCGCACGCCTCGCCGTCACTCACCATGCGGATCTTCGACACGAATCACTTCGACGTCAAACAGTCGAACCGCCTCGCGCATCAACGGATCCTGCTGCAGATCTCGCAGCCGTTGTTGGCGTGACACGGCAGCAGTCCGCTTGTCGGGACACGGTCTGTCGGGTTCGGCGGCGACTATAAACTCGATCTGAATCGCGCGCCCCAGCCGTTTCGACAGAGTCTGTTCAAGCTCGCGTTTCACCTCGGGGCGATCACAGTATTCTTTATTATACGCGGCTTTGAGCGCGATGACGAGACGCTTGGGCGACGGCGCGGCCAGCGACGCGTAGTCGCCGGCAAGCTCGGCCTTCAAGCCCGAGACGTCCGTCAACGCGGCTTGCCAGGCCTGTTCGAGCGACATTGCCGGCGCTGTTCTCGTATCGGTGTCCGGCGAGGCGATCTCAGTCGGCGCCTCTGGCAACGCCTCGGGCTGGGCGCCGCGCGGCGGGACCGGCGGCGAGACAGGCTGGCTGTCGGCGTCGGGCGGCGTCGCAGGATCGCGTCGTTCGACGTTCGATGTGTGGACGCGAGGCACGGGCGCGGGTTCGGCGGATCCGGCTTCGTTTGCGTCTGTCGATGGACGTGTTTTCGGGGCGGGCGGCAGCTCGCGGCGAACCGCGGCAACCGGCGGCCCCAGCGCCGGGCCTGGACCGCCTCGCAACTGGGCAATCAAGCCGGCCAACGATTCCAGGTCGTCCAGTTTACAGATCCGCACCAGGGCGATTTCCGCCAGCGTTCGGACCTGGGTCGCCTGACGCATGCGGGTCAGCGCCTGGTCCAAAATCTGCAGCGCCGCCAGCACGGTCTCCAACCCCCATTGCTGGCCGGCCTGGCGGACCTCGTCGAATTCGGTCGACGACACGTACAGCATCAAATCCGGCTGACAGCCGACCAGCGCCGCGGCAACGTCGCGCAGATATCCGACGAGCTGTTCCATCAACTGTCCGAGGTCGACGCCCTCGCGGACTGCGGCGTCCAGCTCGCGCAACGCGGCGGCCGCGTCGCGGGCGATCAAATCACGGACGATGGAATGCAAACGGCCGGTGTGCGCCGTTCCCAGTAGGACGTGGACGTCGTCCTCCGTGATTCGCTGGCCGGAAAACGACAATACCTGTTCGAGCAGCGATTGGCTGTCCCGCATCGAACCGGCGGCTCGGCGAGCCAGCAAGCGCAGGGCGTCGTCATCCGCCGCGACGCCTTCCTCTTGAACGATCCGCCGCAGCCGCTGCATGATCGCGTCGGTGGCCACCGGCGCAAAATCGAACCGCTGGCATCGCGACAAAACCGTAATCGGGATCTTGTCGGCGTCCGTTGTGCAGAAGATGAACTTGACGTGCTCGGGCGGCTCTTCCAGCGTCTTGAGCAACGCGTTGAACGCGCCCGTGGTCAGCATGTGAACTTCGTCGATGATGTAGATCTTGAACCGCGACCTGCTGGGGCGAACATTGACATTGGATCGCAGTTGGCGAATCTCGTCGATTCCGCGGTTGCTGGCTCCGTCGATCTCCAACACGTCGACATCGTCGCCCGAGCCGATGCGCAGGCAAGCGTCGCACTCGCCACAGGGCGTCACCGTGGGGCCCTGCTCGCAATTCAGGCATTTGGCAAGGATCCGGGCCGTCGAAGTCTTGCCGACGCCGCGCGCCCCGGTGAACAGATAGGCGTGCCCGACGCGATGCGTCAGGATGGCGTTTCCCAAGGCCCGCGCGACTTGATCCTGCCCCACCAATTCGGTGAACGTCTTGGGACGGTAGCGGCGGGCAACGACCACGTACTCGCCCGGCTCCGAGACGGTGTGGGCAGCCGCGTCAGAACCGGGATGGCGGTCGTCGATCTGGCTGGACATGGCTTCGGTTCACCGCCATCCGCAACATGAAAAGGGTCCGCCGAAGAGCACCCCTCGCACAAGAGTACACCGCTTATGGCTGCTCCTATTACGGCCTGACCAGGTTCACGGTTCCCCCTTGCGAGGGGTGCACTTCGACGGACTCTGCCACGAGAATGCTTTAGCTTGACGCCCTAGTTTGTACGTGCAAAACGACGCGGCGTCAAAGGGGCAGCGGTCAATTTATGCGATCCGCCGCTGCCGATTCTGGCGCAAGGCGACCCAATACGAGCGCATCGCGCCTCCGACGGCCATCCGCCGCGCCTCAACACGCCGGGCAGCGCGCGGATCTGTGCCGTGGGCGACTCGCGCAACGCGATAGCTGGCGGCCTGTCGTCGGTCCGCACGCTTATTTTGGCACCACCGTACACAGGATTCGCCGCGCATGCTGAGCCGGTGAGGATTCGACTTTTCCGTATTCCTCGAGTTGCTGCAGCACCTCGGTCATGACTTTTCGTCCCTCCTCGATGTGCGCCATCTCGCGGCCGCGAAACACAACGGTCACCTGGACTTTGTTCTTCTGCTGCAGAAATCGGACTGCGCTTTTGATTTTGAACTCGATGTCGTGTTCGCCCGTCTTGGGACGCAGCCGAATTTCTTTCGTCTTGATTTGGTGCGCGTTCTGTCCGGCCCGTTTCTTCTTTTCGTACTTGTACTTTCCGAAATCCATGATGCGGCAAACGGGAGGCTTTTCGTTGGGCGCGACCTCGACCAGATCAAGCCCGACGTTTCGCGCACGCTCCATGGCCTCTGACGTGGGCAGAACGCCCAACTGTTCGCCGTTTTCCGAGATCACCCGCACGGGAGAAATGCGGATCTGCTCGTTGACGCGGTTCTGAATGCGACTTATTGTTGTGGTCCTTTCATACTAGAAAACATGCGGCTGGCGTCCGCCCCCGTCACAGGGGCTGCATTCAGCCGCGTCTGGCGTGGACAGAGACATCCCTCACGCGGCCCGAAATCGAACCTCGCAGGGCAGACCCTCGTCCGCCCGTTCCGCACCGTTTGTGCGGCCATTCGCGCTCGCGCAAAATATGTCACGATAACGTAGAAGTATCGACAAACCGCCCCGCGACCGTCAACTAGCCTTCTGGCGATTTTGAGGATGTTTGTCCGTGTCGGCGATGCACGCCGGCTGGCCCCCCGGGTTCGCGACTGCGCCGCGATCCTGAACTCTGGCACAGCGCACGTTCGGCGTGCGCGCGGGAAATGGGCGACGTCGGAGACTTCCGTCTGTCTTTACCGCACGGACCTTGTTGTTCGACCCGCCATTTTCACCCGTGCGCGATGGGACCTGTTCGCGATGTATCTGTCCGGCCCGCGGTCGACCGTCGCACCCAAGGCGTGGCGTGAGCGAGGGAGCAAGGCGTGGCCTCGCTGGCGCTTCGGGTTATTTCTCGCTCGCGTTGCGGGGCCCGATGAGATGCGCCCTCTTCAACCGCGTATGGTCGAGGGCGAACGACGCGCTAGGCGGCGGGCGGAATCCGCGGGCTCAGCGGAAACTTGGGTCGCCCGGCGACCAACACCTGAACCGCGCGCCCTTGCAGCTCGCAGCCCGCAAACGGCGTGTTGACGCTCCGCGAACGGAAGGTGTGCGGGGCGACCGTCCAGCGGACGTCCGGATCGATGATCGTGATGTCCGCGTCGGCCCCGATCTGCAGCGTTCCCTTGGAAATCCCCAACACGCGCGCCGGATTGACCGTCAGTTTTTCCAGAGCGCTGGTCCAGTCCAAATGCCCGGGCACGATCAGCTTGGTTATCACCAGGCCGAGCAACGTCTCCAGCCCCAACATGCCAGCCGGAGCCTGGTCCAGCTCGAGCATTTTCTTTTCTCGCGCTCGCGGCGCATGGGCGCTGGAGATCACGTCAATGGCGCCGTCCTTCAAACCCTGCAGGCACGCCTCGAGGTGCTCGGACGATCGCAACGGCGGGTTGACCTTGTGGCAGGAATCGAACGACCGTAGCTCGTCATCGGTCAACACGAGGTTATAGATGCACACGCCTACCGTCACTCGGACGCCCCGCAACTTGACCCGGCGGACCAGATCCACGCTGTTTTGCGTCGAGATGTTCAGGACGTGCAATCGGCCGCCGGTGGCCTCCGCCAGTCGCACGTCGCGGCTGGTCATCACGTCTTCGGCTTCGACCGGCAGGCCCTCAAGGCCCAAAATCATCGAAACCTTGCCCTCGTGCATGATCCCGTCGTGCGACAATTCGAGATCTTCGGGATGGCTCAAAATGGGTTTGTCGAACATCAGACAGTATTCGAGCGCTCGCCGCATCAATTCGGCGTTTTGCACGCTGCGCGGGGCGTCGGACAGCGCGACCGCGCCGGCCTCGACCAACGCCCCGATCTCGGCCAACTCCTTGCCCGCCCGATCCTTGCTCACGCAGCCCGCCACCAGGACGTGGCAGTTTCCCGCGCGGGCCGCCTTCTGCCGGATGAACTCGACGCCCGCCTGCGTGTCGATCGGCGGCTCGGTGTTGGGCAGGCAGACGATGGACGTAAAGCCGCCCGCCAAGGCCGCCGCCGTTCCGGTCTCGATCGTCTCGTCCTCTTCGCGCCCCGGTTCTCGCAACTGGACGTGCAAATCGATCAGCCCGGGCGAGACGATTTTTCCCGCGGCGGGGATCACCTGCTCGCCGCCCGTGGCCGCCGCGTCGTAGGCGACGATCCGTCCGTCTTCGATCAACAGATTCGTGACGCGATCAAGCCGTTGCGACGGATCGATCAGGCGGCCGTTTTCGATCAAAATACGTGACATAGAAAGGCCTTTGCGGAACGAATGACGGCCGCGGCCCAAACGGGAACGCGGCCTCAGTCTCTCGGACACGGTTCGACACCTCGGCGCGCCCCCGCGTGCCGGTCGCGGGCAGATGTTCCGGCGACGCGTGGCGCACTCAGAGTCCGGTTTCGCGCCCCTCGGCGCATGTTTTTTGGACGGCCACGGACCATCGCGCCTCGTGCCGCGGAAGTGCGGCGGTTCACCGCCATGTGGGCGGCCGGGCATACAACCTGTCACCGCCATACGCCGACGACCGGGCGTGCGCTGCCAGCACTGACTGCCCGAAAGTCGGCCTCTGGACGACAAAGTCGGGCCGAACTCGGCGCTCCAAGCGGCCCCCCGAACGGCGCGAAGCATAACTTAACGCGGCTCCGCCCGACGATCAATCCGCCAGTGTGCGCCGCCCACGCGTAAACCATTAGAAATGCCCCTGTTTCGCGCAGCTAGAGATGTCCCCTGGGTGTACGGATTAGCTTACGGTTTGCTGTGGGACTGGACTGCGCAGCGAGGGGAGCGCAGCGACCGAGGCGGAGCCGCCCCCCAGCCGCGGCGGGCGGCCAGCAGGACCAGAAAGCTTCTCTTCATGGTCCATTCTCCTTGGGGGGCAGACGGTGGGGGCGTTTCGTCGGCAACATGTTCTCGCAGTAGAGGCCGCCAAGCCTTGGCGGGCAGCGGTTCGTCTGTTCGCCTGGTGTGTCGCCGGGGCTAGACGTCGGGGACATCGGGGGTGCCCGACCGCGGGAACGTCGAGCACGAGCACGCACAGCAGCTTGGAAGTCGAGTCTGGATGGCGCTCGAGGCGCTGGGGTCGTTGGGAAGCAATACGCGGCAGGATGCCGTGTCCGCGAGTTGCCTCCGCACGCTCGACTTTCGCGCACGGCTCGAACGAAGTCAAGCACGGGCAACGCGTCCGTCGGCTGCGCCTCATTGCTGCGCCTCATTTGACCTGATCGGTCGACCAGTTTTGCCGCGTTTGCGCGTCGAGCAGGACCTGTTGGCCAAAGCGCAGCGTGCGCGCGCCGATCGCCAGCGCGCGGAGAACCGCGCCGTCGGGCGCCAGCTCGATGGCGGCGAGTTGGCCATCGGTCTCCAGTCCACCGCCGCCGAGCATCCCGTCGCCGTCCGCCTGTCGGCACAGCACGAGATGCGTCCGGTCGCCGAACTCGATCCGCACGCCGTGGCCGCCGTTCGTTTCGAGCGGCAAGAGACGCGCCGCCGCGTCGGGTTGCGCATCCCGCCGTTGGATCTGCATGGCGACCAGACACTGTTCCGTGACCGCCGGTCGAGGCGGCCTGGCGTACAAGTGCCATTCGGGCACGTATTTGTCGGCGGGGACGGGACGCGTGCTGTAGCCATCGACCGGCTCGACGGGAAATCCGGTGCTGACGGTCAGCTTCGCGTCGGCTGGAGCGAAAAATCGACCGCGCAGCGCGGCCTTGTCGCAGACGATCTGGAACGAGTTGTCGGCGTGCTCGACCTCGATCGGAACCACGGCGTGCAGCATCCAGTCGTAGCGCGCCGCGTCCTGCGCCGCGGCAACCAGATCTTGGATCACGACGAATCCGGGCTTGATGAACAAGATGCGACGGTCGAAGCGAGCCAAGCGGCCGTCGTAAATCTTCGGAGCCGAGGCGTCGCCCACCGTGTACCCGTAGCCGGGCGAATCGAAATAGTCGGCGATCCGGCCATCGGCGCCGCGAGTGCATACCGCTTGGCCGGCCTCGTCGACCAGCAACGTGTTGTGGGCGAGCGTGGTCATCGAGTAGGCCTTGAAGTGCGGGCTGCCGTACCAGTCGTAATAGCCGCCGTCGATCGCCAGTTTCTCGCCATAGGCGTTGATCACAAAGCTGTTCTGGTCCGGGTGCTGGTGCCCGGCGAAGAACGGTCCGCTGTGCATGGCCACGGTCGCGCCCTGCTGGCCATCGATCAACGATGTGTTGAAGATCACCCAGCCGAGATCTTCGTAGTGAATCGAAGGCGGCAGGTCCGTCGGCGCGCGGGGCGTCAGGCCGTCGACCGGTTCGCGATGGCCGGAATACCACAACGCATAGGGGTCGCGCGTTCGCAACGCCAGCTCGCGGACCCAGCGTGTCTGGGCCGGACCGCGTACCCCGTGGTTCGGTTTGCCCGTGTCCGCAAACGACACGGCCCACGCGCCGGGCGGCGCCGAGTACATCGGAAAGCGAGCCGTCTGTCGCAGCCAGGGATGCTGATAAAGGTCGATCCCGCACACGGCCTGCATCAGGTCGGCATACCCGATGACGAAACCCAACCCGTATCCCCAATACGAAATGCCTTCGTTGTTCTCGCCCTGTCGTCCCAGGCAGCACAGGAACCGCCCCAGGTACAATTGCCGCACCAGCTCGACCCACGCGCCCGCCGCGTCGTGTTCGCCCGCCAGCACGATCCCCGCCTCGGCCAGCCCAAAGGCTTGGAGCCAGGCGTGATTGTTCGCTTCGCTGCCACGAAACGGAGACAGGCGACCGAGAAACTGCCGGGCTCGTCGCACGATCACATCTTGCAGCGTCTGCCGTTCCTCGGCCGACAGCGAATCGCGGCAGGCGTCGTAGCACCAGTTCAGTCCGCGCAGCAAGTGGTGCGCGCCGATGTCTCCGTACTTCATGGCGCTGCCGCCGTCGGGATCCCAGCGGCAGGCCTCCAGCGCCAGTTCTCTCGCCCAGGCGATCACCTGCGGGTCGTCGGTCAACATGGCATAACAGCCGAGCTGCTCCAAGCGGCGTCCCGTCCTGCCCGTAATGCCGCCGGCGACCAAGCCGTACCAGTCGATCCAGGTCGGCCAGCGCGGGTCGCCGGGAACATGCGGACCGAGGTGCGGCGGCACGCCCTGTCGGTGCAGCCCGTGCGCATTTTTCACCAACTGTTGCTTGCGGGCGTCGGTCAGATTCGGCTCGGTCAATCGCGCCACGGGCAGCAACCGAGGACGCGGCCGGGCGGCGAGTGATTCGAGCGGCGCCGCCGCCGTCGTGAACCGGTGCGCCTGTGGCGAGACCTCGATGCATTCGATGTCCGACCAGCCGTCGAACAGCTCGCCGCTGGTCCAGACCCGCCAGTACCAGCGGCCGGGCGCCAGCGGTTCAGCAGGCGTATAGAAGTTCCACGGCGTGTTCACGGTGGTCGAAGCGTCGGGGGCAAAGGCGGGATCCGGCGAGTATTGCAGCCGTTGTGGCTCGGCGCTGTCGGACGCGGCCCACTGGAACAGCGGCGGGTTGGCGGTCGATCGACGCTCGCGATCGGTCAGACGCGAGCGGCGCTCGGCAACCCCGACTTCGATGTTGTCCAGGTAGACCGTCATCCGCGCAACCGTCTCGCCCCGGACGGACGTTTGATCTTTGACCCGTCCGTACAGATGGATGCGGGAGAACACTAGGCCCGGCCGCGGCGTGTGTCCACGCCACGCGGGTAGATTTCCCAGCGACACCTCGGCGTGCCGCCACTGCGTGCTGAACGTGTCGCTGTGCCAGAACTGCTGCTGGCCATCGACGTAGAAGCTCATCCCCAGATACGCGCCCGTGAATCCCTCTTCGATCTCCGTCCTGTAATCGAACGACAGGACGAGGTTCTTGACCAGCGGAATCGGGCCTTGCAACCATACGCCGCACGCGGTCGCGGGCGACGTGTTCCGGACCCGCAGGCAATGCCCCTGCAGCCCCGCGTGATTCGGCTCGTGCGGTACGACCGCCGCCTCGAACGAACGCGTGTCGAGCCGGTCGTATTGCCGCAGGTCCGCGCCCTGTTCGAAATCGATTCGGATCGTCTCGGCGGCCGAGGCTACGACCCGTACCCAGCCGACGGGCGCGGTCGTTAGAACGGCGATGACGGTGGGCAGCAACACGGTCTTTGTCATGGACGCGGTCTTTGTCATGGACGCGGTCTTTGTCATGGACGCGGACTTCGCCATGGACATCGACATGGGTGTTCGTCGTAGCATGGTGTTCACCTCCGTTTGCCAGCACACGCGATCCGGGCGTCCGCGGCGCGCATCGGGATGATTCGTCCGCACGGTCCCGTGTTGGGTTCTGGGCCATCGTGCCGGACCCGTAGGATGTCCGAATCGATGGCGCCCGTCAAGAGACGGGCAGGCGTGCGCCGTGCCGCGTGGGAGATTCCCAATTGTCGCCGTGGTGGGCGGACGATAGAGTGAACAACGCTCGCCCTTGCAGCGGATTGGGCGAGCTTCCTCGTCGGTCGACTTCCCATAGGGCAGATCCTGCGTACGGGTTAAGGATCGCGTGGAAACAACTTCGGTTTGTCAGCCGAGTGGCGCTTTAGCGAGCAAGTCGGAACTGGACCGTAACTCGAAACATCAGCGAGAGCCAGTAATCCGAAGCGTCAGCGAGGGACTGAACGATCCCGGCAGGAGACTGCCAGGCGGATACAAGCCCGAGTCCGGTCGCAACGAACGCCGGCGATGCAAGCCGCGCCGAGCGAGCTCGTCGCTGACGCTTCGGGTTACGCTTGCAGGCCGCGCGACGGAGAACAAAGGAAACGGATCCTGGTGTTCCATGACGAACAAGGCAGTTTACGAACGTGGCCAGGTCGCGCCACGTGCGACGGTCGATGCGCAGCCGAGCGTGACAGATTCCGCGTGGACTTCGGGTCTACCATCGTTGGACAGGCTGTTGGACGAGATCCGTCCGGGCGACAACATCGTCTGGCAGGTCGCCGAGATCGAAGATTATCGCGCGTTGGTTCAGCCGTTTGCTCAGGCCGCGATCCAGGCGGGGCGTCCGTTGGTCTATTTTCGTTTCGCCTCGCACGCGCCGTTGTTGTCCGAGGATACCGGCGCCCAGATCGTCACGCCGCAGCCGAGCGCGGGCTTCGAGATGTTCGTGACGCAGGTGCAGCGGGTGATCGAGGCGACGAAAGAGAATGCGGCCTACGTCTTCGATTGCCTGTCGGAACTGGCCTCGATCTGGTCCGCCGACCAGATGCTGGGAAATTTTTTCCTGCTCGTTTCCCCGCGTTTGCACCAGTTGGGAAGCGTGTCGTATCTGTGCCTATGGCGGTATTATCACGCGTCGTTCGCCATGGTTCCACTGGTCCAGAGCGTCGAGTTCCTGTTGGACGTGTTTCAGCACCAGCAGCAACGCTACGTGCGTCCGATCAAAGTCCAACATCGCTCGGCGGCCTCCAGTTGCACGCTGCATCGGTGGAGCGGCGAGCAATTCCAACCGGTCACCAGCAGCGTCGAACTCGCGGACTTGCTGGCGTACAGCGGCTGGCCCGGACTGCGGGCAGACAACCGCGTCGGCTTTTGGCAGCGGATCTTTCAAGAGGCCCAGCGGACCCACGACGACGTGAGCACCGGACGCTGTCAGCCCGAATGCGAGCACGAGGTCTTTGGACGGCTGAGCAAAATGGTTCTGTCTCGGGACGAGGCGATGCTGAGCCTGATCCATCGTTATCTTGGCTTGGGCGACATCCTGGCGATCCGCGATCGCATGGTGGGGATCGGCCTGATCGGCGGCAAGGCCTTGGGAATGCTGCTGGCCCGGGCGATCCTCAAACGCGACAATCCGCGTCTGTACGGGCTGCTCGAAGCGCACGACTCGTTCTACATCGGCTCGGACGTGTTCTACACGTTTCTGATTCGCAACGGGATCTGGGGGCTGCGCCAGTCGCAACGGGATCCGAAACGCTTCTTGGAAGGGCTCCAGGACGGCCAGGCCAAGATGCTCACGGGAAGCTTTCCGGACTATACGATCGACCAGCTTCAGGCCATGCTGGATTATTTTGGCGAGTCGCCCTATATCGTCCGCTCGAGTTCGCTGCTGGAAGACACGTTCGGCAACGCCTTTGCCGGCAAGTATGAAAGCGTGTTCTGCGTCAATCGAGGCAGGCGCGCCGAACGGCTCAAAGCCCTGCGAGACTGTGTGCGCACGGTGTACGCCAGCACGATGAGCGAACATGCGCTGCGATACCGAATCGACCGCGGGTTGCTGGACCGCAACGAGCAGATGGCGCTGCTGGTGATGCGTGTATCCGGATCGCAGGCGGGCGACAAGTTCTTTCCCCACCTGGCCGGCGTCGGTTTTTCGTTCAATCCCTACGTGTGGCACAAGGACATCGATCCCCACGCCGGCGTCGTGCGGCTGGTGTTCGGCCTGGGCACACGGGCCGTCGACCGCAGCGATGACGACTATACGCGACTGGTTGCGCTCAATGCGCCGACCCGTCGGCCGGAAAGCAATTTCGACCAAGTCTGCGAATACTCGCAACGGCGCGTCGACTATCTGGACTTTGCGTCCAACCAACTGACGTCGGGGCATTTTCTCGAGTTCGTCCGCGAAGGCCTGGATCTGCCCTGGGCCTTGCTGGCCAGCCTGCACGGCGCCGGGACCGCGTCGCACGCGGCGTTGACCTTCGAAGGTTTGCTGGCGGACACCCCGTTCGTCGAAGACATGCGAGAAATTCTCCAGACGCTCGAACACGCGTACCAGCATCCGGTGGATATCGAGTTCACCGTCAATGTTCGTGACGATCACACCTATCGAATCCACCTCTTGCAGTGTCGGCCGCTGCAGGTCCAAGGGGCCGAAGGCGTCCGTCTGCCTCAGGTGCAAATCGATCCCGAAAACCGGCTCTTGCAGGCGCGAGGCGCGGTCATCGGCCATAGCCGGATCCTGCCGATCGATCGGTTTATCTACGTCGTCCCCTCGCTGTATGCCGAACTGGCCTGGGGGCAGCGGTACGAGATCGCCCGCCTGCTGGGCAAGATCAATCAGACGACGCCGCGCAACGGTCCGACGGTCATGATTTTGGGACCGGGGCGGTGGGGAACGGAGAGCCCGGATCTGGGCGTGCCCGTGCACTTTGCCGAGATCAACCGCGCCGCGGTGTTGTGCGAAATCGTGACGATGCGCGAGAACCTGGTGCCCGACGTGTCGCTCGGCACGCACTTTCTGAATGATCTGATCGAGATGAACGCGCTGTACCTGGCGTTGTTTCCGCGGCAACAGCAGAACGAGTTGAACGAGCGGTTCTTCCTCGAGTCGCCGAATCGCCTGTTGGATGCCGTGCCGCACGCCAAACGTTGGCAGGACGTCGTGCGTGTCGTCGAGCCGCGAGACGTGCTGCCCGCCGGACGCGCGGCAATCCTGCTGGCCGATTCCGGCAAGCAGGAAGCGACCGTGTTCATCGGAGACCACGTCTCGAGCTCGACGCCGTAAGATGGCCCGCGGCCGAAATCCCTGGGCGTTCCGCGTGCGTTCGGCCCACGTGCCCGCGGCAGAACCCTATGTATCCGCAGCCGGGGGCCGACGACGCGTGGAACCCGAGCGACGATGGGCGCACAGTCTCAGCCAGGTCGTTGCGCGCGGAGCAGTTCGTCGGCAAGCTCGTTCGAGGTGCGCGGATCGAGGAACTTGAGCAGCAGTTGGCGCGTGTCGGTGAACAGTTGGTCGATCGCCGCTTGGACGCGACGGTCGGGGCTTTGGATTCGCTGGACCTCCTGGTCCAGTTGGCGCGACAGATCTGAGCGGTTTTCCAGACTGCGGAAGTTCTCCAATACTTTCTGCGCTTCGGCGACTTCCTTGCGCTCGAGATGGCGGCGGAAACGGGCGATGTACAGTTCGCGGCGGACGACCAGGTCGATGATGCGGCTTTGCAGATTCTTCACGTAGCCTTCGGCCAGCAGGCGCGGCGAGTCGTCGGCGACTTGGACCGTGGCCAGCGGCGTCAGGCCGGGGACCATCGGCAGCCGAGCCAGCAGTCGGCCACCGTTGCGGACGTAGAGGATCTGCAGCGGATGCGATTTCGGCTCGATGGCGATGAGGCCGCGCCAATCCGTGGCGCCGAGCAGCACGGCGTCGTCCGCCTCCGGAGACTTGGCAAAGATATCACAACCGCTCAACGGCGCCGGCGCATCGCCCTGGGTCTGCACGACCAAATCGGTCGCCTGCCCACGCGGCTTGGCCAACAGAGCCAGCCGCAATGTCCGCGCGCTGCTGCGTCCCCCCAGCGGGGACGTCATCCCGGAAAACACCTGGCACTGGCGCTGATTGCCGCGGCGGGCGCCGACGGTCAGGAACGTCCAGGCAGCGGGCTGGATTCCATTGACCAGCGGCTCGCCCAAGCGGTCGTTGCGGCGGATGATGGGCGCCAGCACGTCCCGCTCGGCGATCGTCGCCGGCGAGGCGTCCTGCGTGATCAGGCCATCGGCGCGGACGCGGACCAGCGCCTCTTTGCCTTTGGCCGATTCGATTCGCGCCATCGGAGTAAAGGCGTCCGCCAACGCCGCAAAAGCTTCGTCCGCCACGCGGGTTCGCTGGACCGCTCGACGCACAACCGGCGCCGCCCAGCCTCGCGTGCGACAGTCCAATTCACGGGCCGTGATCGTCACGCTGGCGAGATCGTCGCTCAGGCTCAGCAGCAACAGCTTGTCACCCTCTTTTACGATCCGCGGCGCCAGGGCGAGCACCGATTCGGCCGTCACCAACTCGGGATGCCGCGCCGCGTCGAACCGCAGCTCGGCGGGACACGCGGCAACGCGAACCTCCCAGGCGGCCCCCGCCACGACCCAGGACCGCTCGCCGATGATCCGCGTCATCCGTTCGGCCAACCCATCGGTCAACTCGGGCGCCGCATCCATCGCCACCCAGACGTCGATCTGGTACGGCGAATACTCCCAGGTGGCCTGGGCCGCCAGATCGCGGCCGAGACCCGAGATCAGCCCCAGCAGCGCGATGGCCAGCAAACAGCCTCGCCACGTGGCGCCGGGAGCCACGCTGGGCGCCGCGTATGTGGTCGCCGCGGCGCGTGCGGTCAGCGCAGCGCGCCTTGTCGCGGCACGCTGGCGGTGCGCAGATTCCGCCGCCGCGTCCGTCGGGCACGCGTTTACGATGTGTGTCGAGGCTTTCGATCGCGGCACGCTCATTCCTGCTGAACCGGAGGCGCCACGCGCCAGTGTTCGACGTCTTGATAGAAGGCGATCGGCCGATCGCGCGGCCCCGTCAGGCCGTTATGGTAGGCGAAATAGTCGATCATCTGCCACAGGGGAATCAACGTCACGTCCTCGACCAACAGTCGATGCAGCTCGCCCAGCGCGCTGCGCGCCTCTTTCCAATTGGCGACCTCGTCCAGTTGGCGCACGGCCAGGTTGATGAAGGGGTCGCCGGTCGCGCCCAGTCCGTCGGGACCAAACAGCGCCCCGACGTCCACCAGCGGCTCGTGCAACGCGAGTTCCGCGTACAGTACGTCGAACTTGCCGTCCGCGACTCGGGTCTGGCCCGGAGGCAGCTCGCGCAGGACGCACTTGACACCGATCACCTCCCACTGCGTCTGGATCTGTCGGCAGATGAAACCGGGCATCTCGCCGGCCGGGTGCGCCAACACGAGCTCTTTCAGCTCCGGCACAGGTTCTTTCTTTTTGTCGGCGGCCGCGGCCAACTGTTGGTTGGCCAAACGCAACAGGACGGCCGACATCACCGGGTCGTAGGGCAGCGGCGTCTGTGTTTCGTCGTAGGCGTACGCGGTGGGATCGTTGCGCGCGGCGCCCGCGGGCAGGGGCGCGCTCAACACGCGGGCGCCCTCGTCCTGGATCCCATTCAGCAGGCCTTTCCGCAGAATCACTTCGCGATTGATCCCGTACAACAGCGCGCGTCGAAACACGCGATTCGCTAGAAACGGGCTGTCTTTGTTCGGCGCCAGGACATGAAGCGAGGGAAACGCGTAAGCCCGGACCGCCAAGGAATCGTCGGAACGCAGCCGCTGGGCGTCCCCGGGCAGCAGGCGATCGAGGGCGTCCAACTTGCCCTTGCGCAGATCCTCGATCGCGCGGCGCGGCTCGGCATAATAACGCTCGACGACAACCGGCTTGGGTTCGCCGGATGCGGAGCGGGCCTCGATCGGCTCGAACCGTGTCTCGCCATCGGTCTGGGCCGCCACGCGATAGCGGACGCCCAGTCGCGTGGGGTCGGCCAACGGGACCTGCAGCAGGGCCTGTGGCAGCAGCAGAGGACGCCGCAGCCGGACGCGGGCGCGGCGGACGTTTTGAACGGTGACGGCAGCCATTGCCTGCGCCCAGCCGGGCCGATACGCGGGCGCCGCGGGATCGGCCATCGCCAACAGTTGGCTGGACAGGCTGTAGCCGCTGAAATCCACGTTCGGCTGCGGTCGCGACTCGAAGATCAATTCCATTCGATCCGCGCTCTGCTGGACGGCGCCCCACGGGCTCGCGTACGCGCCGCCTTCGGGGCCGGGCTGAACCAATTCGACCAGCGTCCGCGTCAGCAACCGGCCACAGCGCCGCGCGGCCGGATTGTCCAGGCTCGTCGGATCGAACGTCACCGCCGGTTGCGAGACTCCGACCACAACCAGCGGATACTGCCGAGCGATGTCCAGAACCAGTTCGCGACCGCCGGGCAATGCGGGCCAGATGCGCAACATCGTCTGGCCCGCCTCGTGGGCTTCGCGGAATCGCCCCGCGGCCAGGTGCGCCGCGGCTTCGGCACGTTGGGCGGTCGCCAGCGCGACGAGCTTGTCGGCCCACTGGGTCGCGACTGGGAGCTTGGTTCCGAAGGCGCGCTGCAGGCGTTGCACCAGCAGCCGGCCCGCGCGGTAGTCGTGGGCCTCGACCTGCAACCCGATCAGCCGCTCGCCGACCCGCTCGAGCGCGGCCAAGACCGTCTGCGGCCCACCCTGATACTGGTAACTCGGGTTTTGGTCGTACAGCTCTTCCAGAATGGCAAAAGCCTCTTCGACTCGGCCAGCGCGAAACAGCGCCCCGGCGTTGAGATACAGGTAATCTTGAATCGCCTCCTTCAAGCCCGCCGTATGTGGGTGGAACCTGCGCAACCACTGGTAATAGTCGAATGCTTCGTCGTACTTGGCCTGCGCCTCCGCCGGCTTGTCGGCGGCCGTCAGCGCCACGGCTTGCTGGACGACCTCTCCGGCCTCGCGCAATACGAGCTCCTCGAACAAGTCGACCTGCTCGATGCTCCGCCAGGGAACCTCGTATTCGTCGGCGCGCGAGTCGAAGAGGCGAATCTTCAGTTTGCCGATCCGTTTGCTCGGTTCTGGAAGCCGGCGTTCGGGCAGCGGCAGCGGTAGAATCTTCAGGGCTCTGTTGTCGTTGGCCTTGTCCAGTGTGAGGACGTCATAAGGTTCCGACTGGTACAGCCGCGGCGCGGCGGGCGGCGCGGCGGGGGCATCCGCTGCGGCAGGCGCGTCCTTCGCGTCGTCCGCTCGGGTTTGACCTGCGTCGGTCCGGGCGTCGGGTTGGGGCGCATTCGGGGCCGCATTCGGCGCGGCTTGTTTCGCGGCCGGTGACGCTCCGGTTGACGGGCCATCGTCGGCCGCGCGGGCGCCGATCGTCAGCAGCAGAATGCCGAACGCGGCCAGCGCGCACGCCCCGCGCGGCGTCGCGTCGCCGCGGGGGCCACGCCGAGGGACAACGTGGTGTCCCCGGACTGCTCGGTTTTTGGCTTCGACGAGTCGATCCATGCGTCACCGCGCGTTGAAAATCGTCATCCGGCCCCGACGCCCTGGTCGAAGGCGTCCTGATCGCGGCGATACAATGCCAGGGTCGATTCGAAAGTCGCGGGCATCACCCGCCACACGGGTTCGCCTTCGACATGCTGATTGCAGTGATTGACCAACAAGCGGTACAGAAATTTGAACAGATGCCGCGGCGTCCGCAGACCGCGCAGGACATCGAGCAGCCGCTGGTCGCTGATCGCCGGATCGATCAAGTCGCGCAGACGCGGCGCGGTCCCATCGGTGCGACACGCCATCAGACGCGCATTGGCCACATCGTACAACGCCTCGCCGGTCCACTCGAACGCCGAGACCATGTTTTGCTTGTCCAGCCGCGCCCGTTGGTAAAAGTCTCGATCTTCGCGCTCGATGAATCGCGTCAATTCGATCGGCGCCATGATCTTCAACCCTAGCCCGGGATGTTTCAGGAGCTTGTTGTCCAGCATGGGCCATAACAGACCCTTCATCAACTCGGCCGAACCGTTGATCAGATGCGGCTCGTCCAAGCGATCGACGAGGACGACAATCCCATGAAATCCCAGCGTCTGCAAGACGCCTTGCAGTTTGAGCAGCATTTCATAGCGTTGGTCGGTTCCGTCGGCGTCCGGCAGCGGCTGGGCGGCGATCTCGGCCCGCGTGAACTGCATCAGCACGGTGCGCAGCGTTCGCCGGTCTCGGGTGCTCAACCGCATCTGACGCAGGACGCGCCAGGACTTTGTATACACATTCCACCAACGCACCAGCCATGGCCACCACGCTCCGAGCAGGGCGGCCGCAAACAGCAGCCACAGCGACCGAACCCAGTCGCCATGCCCGGCGAAAGCCCAACCCAGCATGGTTGCGGCCAGCACCGCCGTCGCGGCGATGCCGATTCCCAAGGGAACCCGCGCACGCCAGATCTCGAAACGCAGTCGCCGCCGCAGCGTCCGCCATCGCTCGTGAAACGTCGTGCTCACAGACTGGTCGTAGCAGACGGCCAGCAACAGCGCATCGCGGGCCTGGTGACGATCCAGTCGATCGACCGCCGCGGGGTCGATGGTCGCATCGACGAACGCGGCCGGCTGGGTCAGGTTCAAGATCCGATCGACCAACCCGGTCACGGCGAGCGACAGGATTGCATCCATGTGGTCGCTCAGCCGCCACGCCCGCAGCACGCGGTCGGCCCGACGACCCTTGCGAGCGCCCAGCCGCTCGCGAAATCGGTCGAGGAACGGATTGAAGTCGTCGTAGTGGACCACGAACAACTGCTGCTGGGGGTGGGCGCGATTGTATTGCCGCAGATGCCGGGCGATCTGCAGTCGTATGGCCGTCTTGCCGGCGCCTTTTTCACCGAACACAAGCGACGTAGACGGCGCTTGTGGGTCGCCGTAGATCTTGTCCCAGGTCGGGTGAAAGACGCTCTCGATACAGTGCTCGGTGAACACCAGATCCGTCTGCGCATCCTCCTCGGCGAACGGGTTTCGGGTCATGCCGTGATGTTCCAGAAACTGTTGGATTCTCATGGTGCGTCTCGTTACGTCTCTGGGCGGGTGGATCGTGGCGCGCCCGCCGCGCGTGCGCCGTGTCGAGCGGCGTGCCCTCCGCGCCGGCACTACCACGCTCGATCGTCGCGAATTCGATGGCAATGTTTCAAGCCGTGGCCGCCGTGCGTGGAGGGCCACGCTCCGTCGTGGCCGCAACGGGGTGACCGCAACGGGGCGTCACGAAACGCGACGGATGCGACGGAGCGCGTCCCTCCAGCGTGGCGCCCTGCTCTCCGGTCGCCGTCCAGCCATTTCGCTTACTATTATGCCGTGTCCCGGTCGTTTATGGCGTGTCCAGATCGTTCTTCTGGCAATCTGAGACGACTTTCCGTTCCGCGTCCCATCACTTCTGATTTCCGGCACGCGAACGTCGTCCCATCATAATTTTCCGGTTGCCGCACGCGCCATGGCACGCAATGCCTCGGCCTAACGATCGCAGCTACGCAAGCATTTAGCCTTGACGTCGCACGGGGACGGCATCCTGTCACCTCATCAACGCCAGGATCAGCGTTATGAACAGCACGATGCACAACAGTCCGAGCACGATCACGACCGTGACGGCCATCGCCGTTGACGTGCGACGTTTCTGCCGAACGGCGCTGGCCGCATACGCGGCCCCCCCGTGCCCGGCATAGGCCGATGGGACGAGCGGGGCGGGCATGGGAGGCGTCACGATGGCGCCTAGCGAGGCAAACACCTCGGCGGCCATCTTCCAGTCCTGCCAGCCTTCGCGCCACACGAGCGAATCGGGGCTGACCCGTCCCTCGCCCAACCATTTCCGCATCACCTCGCCGCGTGCCGGACCGTATTGCCCGCCCGACGGCGGCCGGACATACCAGATCGCCTGAGGCGATTCGTCGATCGGGTCGAGCGGCGCGGGAACGGGCGCCAATCGACCGGATGTCGGGGTCATCGGCACGGCTGGCACACCGGCAACGCCGGGTGTGCCGACGGGGACCGAGGCGGGCGCGGTCATGGGTACGGACATGGGCACGCCGGGTTGTGCGCCCGCGACGTCCGCCCGCGACAGGCTCGCGTTTCCAACGGTCGGATTGTGCGCCCCCGAGACTTGCGGCGTCGCCAGCGCCGGCTGGATCGGGACGGTAGGGACAACTGGCTCGAGGGACGTCGTTGGCCCACTGACAGGTTGCGCTTCGCCCAGCGGCGTTTCGAGCCGCCGAGGTTCGCTCGGTGGCGTTTCGACGCGTCGCATCTCCGGCCCCCGACGCGCGCCGCGTTCGGCGCCCTCGGCCTGTCCAAACGATGGCGTCCCCGCGCCGATCGAGTTCACCTGCGCCGCGCTCATCGAAGCCGCGTCCGTCGGGACCGCGCCCGCGTCCTTCTGAGCGGGGCCCGAGACGCCCACGTTCGGCGAGTCTGCGTGAGGCGCCGACAGGACCTGCTCCGGCACGTCATCGTCTTCGACGTCGGCCGGCGACGCGATTCCCCCCTTGCGCGTCTTGGTGATCTGGCTTTCCCACGGAATGTCCAGCCCGTGATTGCACTGGGGGCAAACGCCCCGTTTGCCCGCCAAGAACGTCTTGACGTTCAATCTGTGCCCGCACGTCGGACATAGAAATCGGATACCCATGGTTACGTTCGGCGACTGCTTCCGTGATCGACTTCGAGACCCCCTGGCCCTCATTATACATAGTGCTAAGCTATTGGAAAGATTGTGGTTGCATCCGCTCGCCGGCGGGTAGACGTTGGGGACAGACATCGATGAGCAAACAGCGAAAACGCGACCGATCCGAAGAAGATGCATCGGAAATAGGCGTGATTGGCGATCTGAGCGAGCACGAGGCCGAGATCTGCGACAAACTGATCAATCTGCCGTTGGGCAGTGAATGCACGTTGTACTTCAATTCGCCAGGCGGCGGCGCGTATACGGGCCTGGCGCTGCTCGCGCTGATCGTGCTCCGCGACCTGCGGGCCACGGGCGTCGTGCTGGGCGAGTGTTCCTCCGCCGCCCTCTGGCCCCTGGCGGCGTGTCGCCGCCGCCTGGTGACGCCGTTCAGCGTCTTGCTATTCCATCCCTTGCGATGGCAGAGCGAGGAAAGCGTTCAACTGGCCGAGGCTCGCGAGTGGGCGCGACACTTTGGCGATGTCGAGCAAGGGATGGACAGGCTCTTGGCCGAGTATCTGAACTTTCCGCTGGAACGTTTGAGCCAATGGATGAAGCCCGGACGGTATGTCAGCGGGCCGGAGTTCGCCGGCGAGGGGTTGGCCGAACTGATCGAGCTGAGCGAACTGAAACGCTAGCGTAGCGCGACGGCGCTGGCCGGCGGCGCCGACAAGTCACAGGGACGCGGATTCCAGGTCTTGGTCGCAGACATCCGCGGTCCGCGGGCGACGTCGTCGCGGGGGGCGATTTGCCCGCACCCTCGCGGTGCGACGCTGGCTCAACGTCGGTTCCACCGTGTAAAAGACTGTTGGCGATCGTCGTGCGCAGTATACTAAGAGTCTGGCCGAGCGTTACGAAAGGGGCAACCGGTTGTGTTGCCCGCGATTGCCCGGGCACAACACGCGGTGGGCCGATCCCAGTTTTCGGACCGGCTTCGAGCGCGTTGGCCCATGTCGCTTGGCGATCGATCGCACTCGCCGGACTACGCGAGTTCCGCGGTCTGGCGACCGCGGCTAACCCGATGGGTTAGTATTGACGAGGCATTGGTGGCTGCCCACCGCGCGGCGAACGGCGTGCATGAGCCGCGCAAGATCGTCGCTCGCCAAAGCCTCGCCGCGTTTGCGAGCGCTGGCCCCACCCGTTTGCCGCCCCGTCTGCGCCCCATGCGCATTTTGTCCTTGACCGCCAGTACTCAGCACGCAAAGGAGCTTCTCATGCCTCGATTTGATCGACGCCGTTTTCTGCAAGCGTCCACTGCCGCGCTCGCCGCGTTTTCCGCCGCGCCGCGCATCGCGCGCGCCAAGGACGCCAATGGCAAGCTGGGTGTCGCCGTGGTAGGCGTCCGCGGACGCGGCGGCGACCATATCAACGGTTTTCTTGGCGACCCTCGAACCGTGATCCTGTACCTGGTCGATCCGGACGAAAAAGTGGGCCTCAACCGGTGCGAGCAAGTCGGCAAAAAGCAAGGGTTCAAACCCAAGTTCGTTCGCGACATGCGCGAGGCTTTCGCGGATCCGACGGTCGACCTGGTCAGCTCGGCCACGCCCAACCATTGGCACGTGCTGAGCGGCATCTGGGCCATGCAGGCGGGCAAGGACGTGTACCTCGAAAAGCCGTTGTCTCAGAACGTCGTCGAAGGTTCCGCCCTGGTCGCGGCGATGCAAAAGTACAAGCGCATCTGCCAGACGGGGACGCAGTGCCGCTCGCACACCGCGGTGCGCGAGGCGGTCCAGTTCTTGCGCGAAGGCGGCATCGGCGAGGTGAAGCTGGCCCGCGGTCTGTGCTACAAACGGCGCAAGTCGATCGGCCCCAAGGGCGACTATCCCGTGCCCGCCGAAGTCGATTTCGACCTATGGTCGGGGCCGGCGCCGTTCACTGCGCCCAAGGTCACGCGGCCCCAATTCCACTACGACTGGCACTGGCAACGGCTGTACGGCAACGGTGATTCGGGCAACCAAGGCCCGCACCAGTTCGACATCGCCCGTTGGGGCTTGGGCATGGATGTCCATCCAAGCAGCGTCATTTCCTATGGCGGACGGCTGGGCTATCAAGCCGAGCGCAACGACGAAGCCTATATCGACGCGGGCGACACGCCCAATACCGAAGTCTCGATTTTTGACTATGGCGACAAGTGTCTCGTGTTCGAGACCCGCGGTCTGTCGGTCGACAACTGCGCCGACGACGAGCTGAATCGGCTGTTCGGCAGCGACCAGGGCGGCAAGGTGGGCGTGGTGTTCTACGGCAGCGAGGGCTACCTCGTCCAGCGAACCTACAACGACTGTGAAGCGTTCGACAAGGAGTTCAAATCCATCAAACGGTTCCGCGGCGGTGGCGATCATTACGGCAACTTCATTTCGGCGTGCGTGAATCGTCGCCCGGAAGAGCTGACCGCCGGCGCGCGCGAAGGCCACCTGTCGGCGGCGTTGGCCCACCTCGGAAACATCTCTTACTATCTGGGCGAGAACAACCGCGTGTCGCCGACCGAAGCCGAAAGCGTCCTCGCGGGCGTCCAGAGCCTGGACGACAACCGGGCGACGCTGCACCGCACGTTGCGTCACTTGACCGACAACGGCGTCGACCTGGCCAAGTATCCGATCGCGCTGGGGCCTGCGCTCAAGTTCGACCCGGCCGCCGAGACCTTTCCGGACTCGCCCGAGGCCAACACGCTGCTCGGCCGCACGTATCGCGACGGCTATGTATGCCCGACGGCCGACAAGGTGTGACGGACTCGGATCTGGCTGAGGCGTCCGAAGTTGCGTCTTTCGGGCGACCGAGGCCGAATGTCCCAGAACGTGAGAGGACACGGCGCCGCGCGCCTTTCGCCAACGGCTGGCATTCCGGGGAATCCTGCGCTGCGCGCTTTAGATGCGTGTGGCGCTGCCGCGGGGGGCGGCCATGCGTGGCGACGGGCGCCTAGGGCGCCCGCGGCTGTGGCTGCGCGAGCGTGCTGATCAGGTTCCGCCCACGTTGGGATACCAATCCGGATGACGCGGATCGGCGTGATAGCGGGCATAGTAATCGCCGTGCTCCGCGTAGTAGCGTTCGTAGTGAGCCATCTTGTCTTCATCCAGGCTCACGCCCAGGCCCGGCCCATTGGGAACTCGAATGGCGCCGTCGACATAAGGCAGCTTGCCGCCGACGATGATGTCGTCTTCGAGGTAATGGTAATGGGCGTCGCCGGCCATGTGCATCTGAGGAATCGTCGCCGCGGTATGGATCATCGCCGCCAGCTCGACGCCGAACTCGGCGCCCGAATGCATGGCCACGCCCAGGTTGAAGGTGCGACAGACCGCCGTCAGGTCCTTGACGCCTCGCGGTCCTTCCCAATAGTGTAGATCGGTCAGGATCACGTCGACGGCATCCAGGTGGATCGCCGGCCCCAGGTCGTCGAACTTGTTGGGATACATGTTCGTGGCCAGGGGAATTCGCACCTGACGGCGGACCGCCCGCATCCCTTCCAGGCCCCAGGCAGGGTCTTCGTAGTATTCGAGGTTCAGGTCCTCGAGCGCCCGGCCGACGCGAACCGCGGTCGCCACCGACCAGGTGCCGTTGGGATCGATCCGCAGCCCGAAATCGTCGCCCAGACGTTCCCGGCACATCCTGAGCACCGCGACCTCGATGTTGGGCGACATCACGCCCGCCTTGAGCTTCATTGCGCGGACGCCCAGCGTGTGGTGCAACTGTTCGCACAGATCGACCAAGTCCTCGGCTCGCGCATCGTCGCCGCCGCCCGGTCGATCATAACGCCAGAAAAGATAGGCGATCATGGGAACCGCGTCGCGGACCTTTCCACCCAACAGCGCGTGCAGCGGCACGCCGCACGCTTTGCCCTGGATGTCCAGGCACGCCATCTCGATCGCCCCGTACAGGCGCGCATTGGAGAGATAGTAGATCGAACGGAGGGTCTTCATCTTGATCACTTCCAGTTGGAAAGGATCAAGGCCGAGAATGCGCGGCTTGAGCTTCAGCAACGCGCCCCGCTGGTCGCCGCCGCCCACTTCGCCAAGCCCGACGATTCCCTCGTCGGTGAACAGCTCGAGCACGGTCCGCATCAGATAGCCGGGGTGGACTCCCGTGTTGTGACGCAACATGCCCTGGGTAGGGATGGCCACCGTCCGCACGCGCATATCGACGATCTTCATGCTTTCTCCGCCTTTCCTAGCGATTCCACTCGGGCGTTTCCCATTGGCCGAACGCAGACAAATTGTGGCCCACCGGACACTCGGGCCTTTGCTGCCCGATCGTCAGCAACGCGGCGCGCCCGGGGCGCCACTCACCAGCCCGTTCCGCAAGTTCCCCGTCGCCCACATCGCTGCACGCCTGCGCTGCACGCCTGCGGCACATCGTCGGCCGATCGCCAAGCCGTCCGGCGTTCAGCGGCGTTCGACCGGTCACAGAGACAGGCCTCCGTCGATCAGCAGTGTCGCGCCGGTGATGTAGCGGGCCTCGGGCGAAGCGACGAAGGCGACCAGGTGGGCCACGTCCTCCGGCTGGCCGATGAAGCCGGCCGGGATGCGGTCGATCACCCGCGCTTCGTAAGCCGGGTCGGACAGCACCTGGCGATTGATGTCGGTGCGAATCGCCCCGGGCGCGATGTTGTTGACGGTGATGCCGTAGCGGCTGTATTCCAAGGCCAGTTCGCGAACCAGGAGCTGGAGCGCCCCTTTGCTGATCCCATACACGCTGCAGAAGTTGGTGGCCTTGATCTCGTGAACCGACGAGATGTTGATCACGCGTCCCCACCCCTGGGGCTTCATGCCCTCCAAGGCGCGCTGGGCACAGAAGAAAGCGCCCTTGACGTTGGTGTCCATGATGGCGTCGTAATCCGCTTCGCGACAGTCGCGCGTCGGCCAGCGTTGTTCGATCCCGGCGTTGTTCACCAGGATATCGACCGGGCCCCATTCGGCCTCGACCTGGTCGAACAGGCGATCGATCTGGGCCTTGACGGCCACGTCCGCGCGCGCCAGCAGCGCGCGGGATCCGCAGCGTTCGATCTGTGCGACCACCTCGCAGGCCGGCCCCTCGCTGCGCAGATAATTGACGACGACGTCCGCGCCTGCGCGGGCCAGCTCGACAGCGATCGCGGCGCCGATTCCGCGGCTGGCCCCGGTCACCAGCGCCGATTTGCCTCGTAGCGCGCTCATCCGACAACACCCTCCGTTTCCGGTCCCGACTCGTCGTAATAATCGCGGCCAAAGAAGAATACCCAGGCCACCACCATGCACGCAGCGGCGAACAGATAGGCCGCGGACAGCGAGGCGATCCCGAACGTCAGCCCGCGCGTCTGCTTGATCCAGCCGAGCAGCCAGGGGCCTTCGGCGCCGACGATGAAGCCAAAGGCGAGCATCAAGCCGACCGACGAGGACCGCAGCCGCGGCGGGATGATGTCGAACTGTGCCGCGAACAGATTGGAATCATAGATGCCCCGAAACACGCCAAACCCGGCCAGTCCCAGATAGCACAGCCAGAGCTGGTCGGCCAGCCCCATCAGCAGGATGAACGGAGCGCCCAGCAGCAGCCCCAGAAATTCGGTCTCCAGCCGAGCGGTCCGGCGTCGCTGGGCAAAACGATCGGACATGCGGCCGCCGATCAGCACGCCCAGCATGGCCGCCACGTGATGAAAGGCCATCGACGTGAACCCGGCCTGCGTCAGGGACAGGCCGAACTTCTCGTACAGAAACGTGGGCATCCAGGTCAGATAGCCGATCATCGCGAACTGGTGACCTCCGAAAGCCAGACACAGCACCCAGAACGTCGGCTTGCGGAAGACCTCGCGAGCCACAACCGACAGCGCGATCCGCTCGTCCACTTCGCGCGGCGCGGCGGGTTCGGCGGCAGGTCCGATGGCCGGTTCGACGGCATGTACGGCGGCGCTTTCGGCGGAAGGCTCGGCGCCAAGCTCGGCGGCGGGTTCCGTTGCGGATTCGGCGTCAGGTTCGGCGTCAGGTTCGGTGGCAGACTCGGCGATCTGGCTGGGCGGTGGAGTGTGCCTGAGCCGCACCGCCACGACCAGAGCCCAGAAGACGCCCAGCCCGCCAAAGACGTAGAACGCCTGGCGCCAACCCCAGGTCTCGGCGATATAGCCAGCGATCAGCCCGCTGGCGATGATCCCCGTATAGTTGGCTGTCTGGTGGATGCCCATCGCCAACGCCCGGGTCTTGTGGTGGATCTGGCCGATCAGCGAGTTCGCCGCCGGATAGTAAAACGCCTCGCCGCCGCCGGTGCTGACCCCGCGAAAGACGATCAACTGGGACAGCGATCGGCTCAACCCCGTGAACACCGTGGTCGTGCTCCAGAACAGCAGGCTGCCGGTGATCACCCACTTGCGCGGCAGGACGTCGCCGACATATCCGGCCACGGGCACCAACACGCCGTAGATCCAGGTGAAGATCAGCACGACCAGCCCGAGTTGCTCGTCGGTCAACTGCAAGTCGATCTTCAGTAGCGGAAGGACGACGTTGTAGATCGCCCGGTCGGCTTGATGCAGAAAGAACGCGACCCACAGCAGGAAGATCAGCTCCCAGCGGTAAGGCAAGCCGCGTTCGGTCGCGAGCGCGTCGGTGCTGTTCATGGTCTCGATCGCTTAAAACCGGCCATACTTTTCGTAGACCTCGAACGGATCCATTCCCGCGGCCATGTCCGCGCGGCTCTGGCTCTCGGTCGTCCGCCATTGTTCGGCCAGTTCCAGGACGGCGATGGTTTGATCGCGCGGGATGATAACGACCCCGTCGTTGTCGGCGAACACATAATCGCCCGGATACACCGCCAGTTGGCCGTCGATGCCGGACACGTAGATCGGCACCTGATAGTCGACGGCCATGAATCGGCCGAAGGCTTCGACCGGGCTGCGAAAGCGGCAGAACGTGGGAAAGTCCATCTCGATCAGCCAATTGCTGTCGCGGGTGCTGCCGTCGATCACCGCCCCGACGCAGCCGGCCGCGCGAGCCGCCGTCGCGCTGATCTCGCCGAACTGGCCGCAACTGCGGTCGTTCTGGGTATCGCGAATCTGGATCACGCCTGGGGTCATGCTCTTGAGCATGCCCAGCCGCAGGTTGTGCGTCTGCGCGTCGCGGCTGGGCGTGGCGACGCCGTGCACCGTAAATGCGGGCCCCGCCAGCTTCATCGTGTGGACCAGCGGATAGATCCCGCTCTGCATGGCGCGACCGTGCAGCCCGAGATGCTCGCAGGCATCGTAGACCAATCCACTGTACAGCGTCAAAAACCGCCGCTGGACTTCCAACACGTCGTAGTCCAAAACGAGCGGATCCAGTTTGTAGCTTTTCGACACTCGACAATCCTCCCGCGCCCAGCCCGCCGAACAGCCGTGGCGCCGAAAACGGCCCAAAAGGATACCATATCGCAACGCTGCGCGTTTGGCGAGCTGCTGGCCGCCGTAAAACAACATGCCGCCGCAAAACAGCGCCCGGCCGTCGCGGGAACGTCAGAGGACCGATTCCGGCCAGCGTGCGCCGACTGGCGCAGGATCCGCGTCGGGGGTCGCCATGCCGCGACCGGTCGCAATCGACGGCGATTATCGCCGAAACGTTCCACGGCGACGATCCGCGCGCGGGGGCTGTGGCCACGTCGCTGCTGACGACCGAATGTGCAACAGCTCGCCCGTCACGGTCCTTGATAGCCCGCCGGAGGTTCGGCGCGCTTCGGCAACTTGGCAGAGGCAGGGACGTCGAAGTCCTGCGAGGCGGTCTGCGCAGGTAGGTCGACCGATGTCTGATAGTCAGAGAACAGCGATCCCGCCGTGTCCGAATCCGCTACACTCCCGATGATCTTCACGATGTGCGGCCCGCCAATCGTCCCTTTGCCATCGATGGCCGTGTCATACTTTCCGTCCTTGATCACGGCGAAACCGGCTGGACCGTGGTTTCCTTTGGAGAGGTCCGGTTCGAACAGGATCGATCCTTGCTGGATGGGTGATCCGCCAACCGTCGCGCTGCCCGAAACATCGAAGCGCTGATCGGCCGGGCCGCCGCAACCGCCCAGCGCAAGCGCGGCACAACCCAAGATCATCACCCGCACGAACCGATGCCAAGACATCCGGCGCACCCTTCCATTGCCAAACGAGAAATGTGGTCGTCATCGCCCGTCGGGACTGCCGTCGGCGAACGGGTCCAACAGCTAGCCTTGTTATGTTTCGCGATGGGCGGCTTCTGCGCACCTGGTCGCGACGGACACCCAACGACCACCCTACGAGCCGGACAGCGATTCCTTGCCGCTCCGACTACCGGTGGCCAAATACACCGCATGGTCGATTGCCGCCGAAACAAACCTCGCGGAGCCATCCGCCATGGCAAACTGGCAGCCGCCCGGATGCTGGCTGCCCATCGAAACCTCGTTATGCCGCGGCGGGGCAGTTCCCCCTGGCAGTCTTGAATTGATCGGAAACAACAGGTTGCGCGAACCGAGCAGCGTCGTGCCGTCGGAATCCGTATAGTATCCCCAAGTCCAAGGACGCGGAACCGGCATTCCCGCCCAGGCGCATTCGCCGAGGAGGTACGTGTTCGACGTGCCATCCGTTATCGACGCCAACTTGATTCCTTTCGGGTAACCCGACGTGCCCTCCGTAGCGCAGGGGCCGAACCAGGTTCCGGGGTACTGAGACTTGTAGTCCACGTTTTCGGACACATTGCGGCCGATCGGCCCCAGGATCCCATAATAATGACGGGTGAACGGGTACTCGGCTCCCACCGGATAGGATGCTGAACGAATATCGGTCTCGTCGGGAGTGCTCGGGCACAGATAGGAACCGATACGTTCCAGCCCAATCTGGTCTCGGCCGCGCTGGTTGAAACGAACCGTGCCCGTGCCCTGAGTGAAATCGACTCTGTCGAACAGCGTGCCTTGCTCTAAGAAGGGAAGGACCATTACGTGCCAAGAGACTTGGTTCGAGTCGATGGCTGCCGGAGGCAGTGTCGTGTGGGTACCCTCGTAGTTCAGCAGCGCGAGACCGATCTGCTTGAGGTTGTTCGAACACTGCGAACGCCGCGCCGCCTCGCGGGCAGCCTGGATCGCAGGCAACAGCAACGCGACCAGAATCCCGATGATCGCAATCACCACCAGTAGTTCGACCAAGGTAAACCCTGTCGGATCGCCGCGTTTCATCCGATTTGCCATCACGCGCTCCCGCAAAAAAATGACGATGGACGGGGATCGAGAAACCAGACGAGGAATCGCTCTCGTTTGTTTAGACTGCTTCGGGACCCACCTCTCTTGTATCCCACGTAGCTGGGCACGTCAAGATACTAGGGCAGGCTTCGAGCCGCTTCTGCTGTTCAAGAACGGCGTATCGAGACCGCAACCAACTGGCCGCCGCTACGCACAGCAAAGTAGTAAATGGCCGCAAGTCTCAGGAGACAATGCCCCGCCCGGTGAACGAAGGACTCGCCACCGTGGGTCGGCGCCGCGCGTCGGCGTTGGCGGTCGACGCCGGGCGTATACGGCTTGGGTCGTGATGTCCGTTCCACCGCGCACGCGGGCGGTCTGGACCTGAGCGCTGGCCTGCGCTCGAGCCCGGACAAACGCCATCCGGACGATTCGACCGGACGAAATCAAACGGCGGCGGTTCGCGGCGGCGCGTGTGGATCAAGACCAGTCCGAACGCGATCCAAGTCGCGAGGCTGAGCGCGGCGCCCGCGTAGAACACGGTCGGGCGGTAGACAAAGACGACTCGATGCTCGCCCGCCGGAAGAGTCACTCCGCGCATGATGCGGTTGGTCCGATAGATGATGGCCGGACGCGATCGGCCATCGGCGGACGAATAGTGGGCGCGCCAGCCGGGATAAAACAGGTCGCTGAGGACCAACAGCCCGGCGCGGGACAAGCGTGCTTCGATCTCAACGCGACCCGGCTCGGACACAACGATGCGGCATGTATCTATCGCGCGCAAGCCTGCGCCCGCCTGTGTCTGGGCCGAGCGATCAGAGACGTCGCGGGCCCGATCCTGGCCCAACGGTGGTTTGGCGTCCGCTTCGATCACGGCCGTGGACCGCAGATCGGCTGGTGCGCCATCGGGAAAGAAGACCCGACGCGTTCGGCGGATAATCTGTCGCGGGCTGACGCGACGCAGCGGGGGCACGGTCACCACCTGATGCACGATCCAGGCGCGCGGGTATGCGTCGCGGCTGCGCCAGAGCGAGGCGTTGGGGACAGCGGCGGCGCCCTCGGGCAACCGCAGTGGTTCGGCGGCCGGATACTGGGCATCGCCCGGCAGGATCGCGTACCGGACGCCCAGCATGTTCAGCACGGCCGTGGCGGGCTCGGGCACGCCATCGGGACGCCGCCACCCGTTGCGCCGCGCAGCCCCCAAGACGGCCAGGTAATCGTACGACGAAGAACTGCCGAACGATTCAGCAACCGCCAAACCGTTTTCCAAGTGGTACTTGGGATATATCGTCTGACGATCCCAGCGAAAGCTCTCGCGATGCCGTTGCGCGGACGAGCTGGTTGCCCAATCCGACGGATGCCAGTTTCGCCGCGATCCGCGAAACACACGAAACGGCTGCGCATCGCCGTCGAGCGTTTCGCGCCGCGCAATGCTCGCGGCGATTGGCGACGCCTGAGTCCAGTCGCTGCGCGGGGCGGTCAGCACAAGCCAGCCATTGCACATGGCCAGATCCGCCGCCGTCGTCAGCAGCAAGAGCGGCGCCAGCCAGCGCGACGTGCGCGCGTCGCGCTCGCCGGTCAGTCCCCAGAACAACAGGGCGAGCAGCGCGGTGTGCAGCAGCGACGCACGCAGGCCCACCAGCGAACCGGCCGCATCGAATGTCCCGTAAATGGGATCAGGCCTCACGTGCGCGGTCCACTCGCTCCACACGGTCCCGAGCGTCCAACTCGCCAGCCACGCGGCTAGACTAATCAATCCCAGCAGCAGCGCGACGCGACGCAGTCGGACGGGCGGGCGTTCGCCGATCTGATCGAGCGCCGCGGCCGCCAGTTGACTGAGTCCCAACGCCGCAATCACCGTCAGCTTGGCCGGGTATCGAAAGTAGACATAGCCGGGCAGCAGCACAACCATCAGCCAATACAGCCCCCCGACAGGCCTGCCCGGAATCGCGCCGTCGGCTGCAATTCCGAATGCATCGTAACGCACCTCGTGCCACAGCCAACCGAGGCCGAAGCCGCCGAACGCGGCCAACGTGGCCAACAAGCTAACCCACGACATCCACTGCACGGCCGCCGATCCGCGCCGCACGCGCCAGACACTCAGCGCCAACAGCAGGGGAATCAACCCCAAATACAACGACGGAGTCCAGACGCGGCCCTCGGCCGGGATGCCGCTGGCCCAACGGCGATGCACGGGAAACATCTGCCCGAAACAGTTCGGCCAGGCCAGCTCGGCCAGCCGCCAGGGGCCGACGCTGAAATCGTAGATGTGTTCGTGATGCGTCCCCGGCTCGGGCGTTCCGCACAAGCCGTCGAGGATCAGCCCTCGATCGCTCGCCGCTCGATCCCGGGACAAATAACCGGGGATTTCGTACAGTGAACGTGGGCTGTGATACGCGGCTCGCGTCGATTGTCGGGACCACTGGAGGCTCGGCAACACCTGAACCGCCGACAGGCCAAACGCGCCGAGCGCGGCCACGCTCAGCAGGACCACTCGATGGCGAAGCACCGAACCGAGCGGCGGCCTGTTGGACGACGGGGCGACGGACACGGGCAGTCGGCCTCGCACGCGCAGCCCGCCCGACGATCTGCCGGACGGCGATCCGCCGCACGTCGCGGCGCGCTCGTCGCGGCGCAGGATCCAGGCGTAGCCAGCCGCCAGCAAGCCGGTCTGATAGGCCATCTGCGGGTCGCCGCCGAGCACCATCATCGCCAGCGACGCGCCCAGCAGCAGTGCGCCGCGCAGGCTGCGCGCGGTCAACATCTGATCGGCCGCCGCCAGCCCCAGCGGCAGCCATGCCGCGCCGACCAGGTACACGACGTTGCAGTATTGGAACAGCACGCTGCCCCCGAACGCATAGGCCACCGCGGCCAAGCCGGACGCCCAGACCGACGCGCGCCACCGGCGGGCCAGCGCCCACGCCGCGGCGGCGGCCCCGAGCATGTGCAGGGTCGTGTACAGCTTGTAGTTCCACGCATAGCCGAACGGCAGGACAAAGATCAGCTTGCCGGGATAGAACACGCTCGAGGTCCCATCGGCCAGAACGGGCAAGCCGCAGTTTTCCTGCGGATTCCACAACGGGATTCGGCCCGCTGCCCACTGGCGGTTCGTCCATTCGAACAGCGAATAATAGAAATGTGCCGCGTCGCGAAAGGCGAACCCCCGATCCGTGCGCAGAGCCGATCCAAAGCACCAGAGGAAAGGACCGAGAATTGCCGCGGCGAACACGACGCCGACGCAGATCTTGGCGATCGGACGCCGCGTCGCGGAAGGATGTATTTCGACCGGGCGGGCTCGAGGCATGGAAGGAAGGTCTTTCGTCGGCCCAAACAGGGGGCGAAGTGCGGACGACGGTCAAGGTCGATCGAGCGTCAGCACAGACACGACTTCGCCCGCCTCGTATCGGCGTCGCCCGCCGGGAAACATGGCCAAGACATCGGCCTGGGCCAAGGTTCGCAGGTCGGCCGAACCACGCCAGGCCAATGGCTCGACGGTCAACTCGCCCGCCGCCTCGATCAACCGCGCCGGGAAGTACGTCGGACGGTCGCCGCGGTGTTCGAAATCGACCGCCATCCGATGCTGGGCGATCCGCGGTCCCGGTCGAGCGCGGCCGGCCAGCGCGTTCAGGGCCGGACGGACAAACAGTTGGAAACAGACCGCGCAACTGACCGGGTTGCCCGGCAGCCCGAACACGAGGACCGGTCGCTGATCGCGCTGCGCTACCCCAAACCACAGCGGCTTGCCGGGCTTCATCCGTACACCGTGCAGTACGCGTTGGACGCCCAGCGATTCCAGCACGGCCGGGACGAAATCGTGATCGCCCGTCGAGACGCCGCCGGAGGTCACCAGCACGTCGGCCTCCAGGCCGGCAGCCATCCGCTGCCGCAGATCCGCGGGATCATCGCGGACGATGCCCAGATCGCTCGCCTGGCCGCCGGCCTCGACGACCAATCCGCACAGCATCGGCCCGTTGGTGTTGGGGATCTGGCCGGGACCTGCCGCTTTGTCTTCGGCGACCAACTCGCTGCCCGTCACCGCCACACAGGCCCGCGGTTGCGGGTGTACGCGAACTGTCGCCGCGCCGATCTCGATCAACAGCCCCACGTCCAACGCCGACAGACGCCGCCCCGCGGGCAGGACACACGCCCCGTCGGACACGAGGCTCCCCCGTCGCAGCACGTGCTGGCCGCTCGTCGCGGGCCCGCCGCCAAGCTGCACGTAGGATGGCGACCCGGATTCGAGCGCCACGACGCGCTCGATGACAACCACGGCGTCCGCGCCGTCCGGCATCATCGCCCCCGTCATGATTCGCGAAGCGCAACCCGGCTCGACGCGGTGCCGCGGAACGTCGCCCGCCGTCAGATCTTCGACGACGCGCAGCCGCACCCGATCCCGATCTACGTCCGCGGCGATCACGGCATAGCCATCCATCATCGCTTTGTCGAACGGCGGAGAATCCACCCGGCTGGTCACGTCCGCGGCCAGCACCAGGCCTCGGGCGTCGCGGGTTGGCATGGCTTGCGTCGCCAGCGGCGACGCGCGCTCCAGGATCAAAGCTCGCGCCGCTTCGACCTCCAGCAAAGATGGCTTCATCGAACGCTCCTCGGTGTCAATTGTTCGCGTCCATCGCCCGCCCGGCGTTTCCCCGGCCGCCCGGCGTTTCTCCGGCCGCCCCACGTTTCCCCGGCCGCCCGGCGCCGCGTCGGTCCGACGGTGTCTCACGATTTGGCCTTTTGGCCGCCGCACGCGGCAGAGCAGGGGGATTCCCGGCGGCCGCGGCCACCCCAACGCTTCGTCCCGACGACGCCCTACGCTTCTTCCGTCGCGCGCTGCCCGCCGCTGGACTCGAGAAAACGTAACAGGAACAGATGCCCGCACTCGGTCAGGAAACTCTCGGGATGAAACTGGACGCCGTCCAGGCAGAATCGCTTGTGCCGAATTCCCATGATCTCCGGCTCGCCGTCCGGCCCATCGGCCCAAGCCGAGACTTCGAACTCGGCGCTGAGCGTATCGGGCTGAATGACCAAGCTGTGGTATCGCGTCGCCGTAAACGGATTGGGCAGCCCGTGGAACAGACCCTGTTCATCGTGAAAAATATAGTCGGTCTTGCCGTGCATCAACCGCTTGGCCGGCACGATCCGCGATCCGGTCGCCTGGCCGATCGATTGATGCCCAAGGCAGACGCCGAGAATTGGCAATCTGCCCGCGAAACGCCGCACGCACTCGACGGAAATCCCCGCTTCGGACGGCGTACACGGCCCCGGCGAGAGGATCAGATGCGACGGCCGTTTGGCTTCGATCTGGTCCACGGTAATCTTGTCATTGCGATGCACTTCGATGACCAGCCCAGCGTCGAGCTCGCCGAGCCGTTGCACCAGGTTGTAGGTGAACGAATCGTAGTTGTCGATTAACAGAATCATGGCGCCTCCGTCGTCCGCCATGATACAGCGCTCGGCCACCCTTGTTTAGGCCGGTGGCCGCGCGTGACGAACGCGGCGCCGGCGAACGCGGGTCTGTGCCGACGCAGCCAGCCGAAGGCATCGAAAACGGCAAGTCGCCGACCACTTGGAGAACGGAGACTGGTCGGAAACCAGCCAGCGAACGGCGTGCGCTCGCCGCGATGGCGCAACAAAATTCCCGGATCTTGCCCGATAAACCCGGGGGCGCAACCAGACGGTATAGAACTAGCGCCAGAAATCAGAATTGATGGAACAGGGAACGAGAAGTCACCTCAGATTGCCAGCAGAACGATCTGGAAACGCCATAATGGCAAGCGAAACTACTGAACAGCGGCCGTAGGCCCTATTCACGGTTTCACCCGCAATGAAGGTGACATCGGTCTGATAGATGGGAAAAACGGGGCGACAACCCCAAACAGCCCGGCGGGCTGGCGACAAGGCTGAGCGCAAATGGGCGTTAGAGGACTCGAACCTCTGACCTCCACGATGTCAACGTGGCGATCTAACCAACTGATCTAAACGCCCGCGAGAATCGAACGGCCCGGCCGGTGGGCCTCTCGATTAGCCATAAATGTGACCGAAGTGCCGTTGGAAGTCAAGGCGGGGGCGCGAGACAGACCGCGGCGGATCGCCTGCGTTTTAGTTGGGTGTCTTGCGGCGAACGCGCGCGGCGAATCGGTCGATTTGGACCACGCGCCGTTTGTGCAGACCGCGCGCGACCAGCTCGTCTTGGTCGCGCGCCTCGATCTGAAAACTGATCACCGAACCTTCGACATGGATGACCCGGGCGGTGCAGACGACGCGCCGGCCCGGCGGCGTGGGCGCCAAATGGCGCATGTCCACATGGACGCCAACCGAGCTCTCGCCGGCGCTCAATACGGGCGCCAGGGCCTTGCGCGCGGTCCGTTCCAGAAGTCCGATCAAGCACGGGGTGCTCAGAACGGCAGGCATCTGATCGTCGGCAAAGTCGATCACGTGGTCCGGGCCGACGACGAACTCGATTTCCGCCGTGTCGCCAATTCTCGGAGCAGCTTTCATGGAACCTCGAATCGCGCTGAGAGAAAAAGTATGGATTCAACCGTGCGCTCACCCGTCGGCAAGTTTCGCAAAACGAACGTGCGCCGCATCCCACGGCCCCGGATCCTGCGGCGTGTATTCGACGACCTCGAAGCTGCGTCGAATCAGCTCGCGCGCGTCGGCGATCGATCCCAGGTCGCCGGCCGCCACCGCTTGCATCAGCACGTTGCCGATCACCGTGGCCTCGACCGGCCCGGCGACCACGCGACAGTTGCACGCGTCGGCCGCCATCTGACACAACAGCCGGTTCTGTGAACCACCGCCGACGATGTGGATCGTCTGGATGGCGGCTCCGGTCAATTCCCGCAGCCATCCCAGCACCATCCGATAACGCAGCGCCAGGCTCTCCAGGACGCACCGTGCCATCGCCCCCGTGTCGGCCGGAACAGGTTGGCCTGTTTCCTGACAAAACGCGCCGATCGCGGCCGGCATGTCCTTCGGAGCCACGAAACGCCCATCGTCGGGCGCGACGAGCGAGACCAGCGGGGTCGCGCCCGAAGCGCGGCCGATCAGCTCGTCCCAATCGCAGTCGACGCCGTCGCGGCGCCAGATTCGACGACACTCCTGCAGCAGCCACAACCCGGCGATGTTTTTCAACAGCCGGATCGTACCGCCCACGCCGCCTTCGTTGGTGAAGTTTAGCTCGCGGCATCGATCGGTGACGACCGGCCGCGGACTTTCGACGCCCATCAGCGACCAGGTGCCGCTGCTGATGTAACACCAGTCGGGCGCCGCGAGTGTGCGGCTCGCCGCCGGAACCGCCATCACGGCGCTCGCCGTGTCGTGCGTGCCGGGCAGGACGACCGGAATCGCAGGCAGGCCGGCCGCTTCGGCGACGTCCGGGCGTAAAGGGCCCAAGCGGGTACCCGGCGATACGATGGGGCCGAGAAAATGGGTGGGAATGCCCATTTGCTGCAACAAGTCGGTCGCCCACGTCCCGGTCAGCGGGTTGACCATCTGCGTGGTCGTGGCGTCGGTGAACTCGTTCGCTTTCTCGCCCGTCAGCAGCCAATGGAACAAGTCGGGCATCATCAGCAGCGTCTTGGCGATGTCCAGCGCGGGCGAGCGTTGTCGGACCATCGCCAGCAGTTGGTACAGCGTGTTCAGCTCCATGAACTGCAAGCCCGTTTGGGCAAAGATCTGTTCACGGCTGGCCAGCGCGAATGCCGGGTCGAAGATCCCGGCGGTGCGCCGATCGCGATAATGGTACGGATTGCCCAGCAGTTCGTCGTTCCGGTCGAGCAGGCCGAAATCCACGCCCCACGTATCGACTCCGACGCTGGCGATTCGATCGCCGTAGGCCGCGCCCGCGGCCTTCAGCCCCTGTTGGATCTGGCTCCACTGCGCCGGCAGATCCCAGTGCATCCGCCCCGCCATCGTCACGGGACCGTTCTCGAAACGATGAACGTCCTCGAGAGCTAGGCGTTGTCCGTCGAACAAGCCGGCCACGACGCGCCCGCTCGAGGCGCCCATGTCGACGCCCAGATAGACCTTCTGTGTAGCTGCCATAATTAGTCGACTCGTGCGATACAAGGTGACGGACGATCGGCGACCGCTTGCGCGGGGACAGCGGCGCGCGCCCACCGGCGGCGCACCACGCGATGCGCTGAAGCGGCAACAGGATGAGGCGACAACAGATCGTGCCATCGGGCCGCGGACGCGTCAAGTGCCCCCGCCGCTCGATCCCAAGCCTGGGCCACTCGCAGCGACATGCCGCAGCGGAGGCCGCGGAACGGTTCAGACCAGATCGCGCGGAAAGACAGAGGTCGCGCCGCTGGGGGGCCTGCGCGAGCCTGATCGCTCGAACGTCGAGGCCGCGCGGAACGGACCGCCCGAGGGGCTTGAAGTTCTTCGAAGCCCACCCCACGGGGCGTCACTTCGAGCCGCGCCGAGCATTGACCCGCGGCATGATACGTCGCGCGTCAGCCCTTCTCGGGCCCCGAGCATGCCCATAGCTGCGCGGGAAAATCGCTGATCGGTCGCCCACGACGCATGCGCGTGAACTCGCGTTGGATCGTGAACGCACGCGCGGCGGCCCACCGAACCGCGGCCGCGTTGTCCGCGGGGATATCGATGAACACGAGATCGGGCGGACAGCGTCCGAGAACCTGGTCCAGCATGGCGGCGCCGATTTCCGGCTCGCGGGCGATGGCTGGCCCGATCTGCGCCGCCCGCCGGCCCGGACGCCAAGTTGCATAACCAACCGGTCCGCGCGGCGAAAATACGGCGGTCATCTCGCCGGGGCGTTCGTCATACAAGGCGCGAATCAACTCGCTGCGATCCGTCCCCGCAAGATGTCGGTCCAGTTCGCAGATCTCCGCCACGCGGGTGGCGGGCAGCGGTTCGTATGCCGACGATCCGCCGGCCCGCGGCCGCGCGGCCTGCAGGCGAAGCACGGCATATTCGGCAACAAAGCCCAAGCGTTCGTAGACCGGCCGTCCCAGCGGCGTCGCGTCCAGCCGCACGGTCTGTACGCCGCGCCGCTCGAGCTGCTCGATGGCGTGGCTCATCAACCGCGTCGCGATGCCCCGCTGGCGAAACGCCTGGTCGACCAGCACCATGGCGATCCAACCGACCGCGTCGAAGACAAAGGCGATCGTCGTCGCGACGGGGACGCCCGACCACTCGGCGACAAAGCTCCCCTCGGGCGCCAGCCGCAAGAAACGCCGCCAATCCGCCTCGGTTTGGTTCCAGCCGGCCTGCGCGGACAGCCGCCGCCCCAACGGAAGATCATCTGGCGACATCGGCCGAATCTGGATCATGGTTCGACTGGGAACAGGCTGGTTTGGAATCCGGGAATGCCAGGCAAAGTCGGCGGCGGCGCTCGGCCCGCCGCTAACGCGCGTGCTCGCCGGTGGGCGGCAGACGCCGCGCCTCGTCCGGTCTGCCCTGCGGACTGATGGGATCGTGCAACGAGACCGCGACGTTGTCGAGCGACGCTTCGCCCAGGCCGGTCAAGGCGAATGTCAGCGCAAAGTTCCCGTCCGTCGGCGCCGTGCGGAAGAACACGAACTCGCGCCAGCCGTCGGTCAGTCCAAATCGTTGGCCCAACATCGGGCCGCCGACAGAATCGTAGATCGTCAACCCGTCTGGGCTGGCTGTCAAGGGTTCGGGAATCCGCACCCAACCGCGGACTTGGACGAGCTGTCCACGCCGCACCGCGATCGGCGGCGACACGATCTCGAGCAGCGGCGCTTCGATCGCGGCGGGCGGTGAATTGGGATCGGCCGCGGCGGCCTGCATCCGCAGGCACGTCCCGCGTCCGTCGAACGACGCGGGCGACAATTCGACGCGAGTCCGCGCGGCGGCGTCCGCTCGCGAGCGATTCTGCCACCCGGTGGCGCGCAGGTGATCGAGGTTGTCAAAGTCGCCGGCGGCCAATGCGTTGGGCGACCAGTTCGGCGCAGCCTGTAGGCGACGAGCCAATTCCCAGTGCAGCGACAGCACGGGAAAGCCGGCGCAAAACGGGCTGGCGGCGGGTGTGGGAAAGTCGCGAATCGCCTGGTCCCAATCGTGTTGACGCACCTGGGCCAATCGATCCAGCGTCCGCTCGGCGAACGTCTGCGCAGCCGGATAATCGCTTCCTCCCAACAGCACTTGCGACTGTCGCAGATAATCCTGGGCTTGGGCCAACCATTGATCGGCCGCCGAGTCGCCCGGCGTCCGCCCCGCCGACAGGTCGCGCAGCGTCTGGACGGATTGGAGCTGGACGGCGGCCAGTTCGGCTTGCAGCTTGGCGGCGGTGACGCGATTGTCCGCCCAGGTCCGGACCAGATGGTTCAAGACCAGCGGATCCTGGGTGATGGCGACGAGACAGACGGGGTCGTAACGCTCGAAACTCACGCGGATGCCGCCCGGAACGCGGCGGTGAGGCAGCGTCTGCAGACCGGCCGGGGTCAGGCAGTAGACCTGAGGCGCCGTGGCCGCGCTGGGCAGGACCAGGGACAGCGACGTGGTCTTGACGCGGCCGACCGTGTATTGCTGCGTGTCGGATTGTTCCAACACCAGAAACAGTTGGGAACGTTCCGTCTGCAAGACGCCGATGCGGACCTCGGCGGCCGGGCTTTGTACGTCGTCGCCGCGCATGCCGCCGGCGACCCACGGCTCGACCAGGGACAGCTCGATGTTCAATCGCTTCAGCAGCCGCACCCGAGTCTGAGCCTCGTCATCCGGCTGATCCAGCGGCGTGCGCGACCGGAAGATCAAGCCTCGCGCACCCGAGGTAATCGCTTGGAACGTCAGCAGCCGGATCTGCGCGGGCTCGACGCCGATCGACGGCGGCGGGCTAAGCCCGGAGGCAGACCATTGGTCGACCAACTCCAACGAAGCCTCGGTCTGGATCGTGGCCCAGAACGGAGTTCCGGCCCGTGCCAGGGATGGCCGGGTCCGCAGCCATTCGCCGTACTCGGGCAAGGTGCAAGCCGTGCCCAACGGTGCGCGATGCAAGACGAGGAAGTTCAAGAAACGGCTGTAGTTCCACAGACGCTCCACCGCCTCGCCGATCAACGGTCGGTCGGTCCGCGGGTCGGTCCGCCGCAGTTGAGCCGCGCGTTGACGCGTCGACTCGAGCCGGGCGTCCTGCAGGTCGAAGCCCAAATCCCACGCCAACACCCGGTCATGCGCCGCGGTGATCCGACCATCGTTGGGTGGCGGAGCGATCAGCCATAACCCCAGCCGCGCCGCTTCGCGCAGTTGGACGCCGGTCGGCGCCGCCGACAGACGAACGGCGTTGAAACCCAGCGATTGGAGCCATTCCAGAGACTCGCCGTTGTGTTCGATGACCCGCGGAAAAAAAGGCCGGTCTTCCACCAACAGCAGCGACCCGTTCAGGCGGACGTTTTCGCGATGCGCAGGCGCCCAGGACCACGCGTCGTCGGGCGACGTCAGGCCGTCGTCTTGTTGGCGTGCTGCTTCCGCGCTGCGCGAAGCCAGTCGCGTGGGCGCGATCTGGCCCAGCAGCTCCAAATCGTCGAGCCAGACGTTCGTGACGCCCAGTCCTCCGTAGGCGTTGACCACCAACAGATCCGCATACGCTTCGCGGGCATCGAGATCCGGGCCGAATTGCGAGCGCAGCACGCGCACCTGTCGTTCGAGGTTCAGATCGGCCTGGCGGATCGTCAGTTGCTGCCACAGGCCACTGCGATCGTAGACGTCGCCGCGCAGCAGCACGGTCATCGGACCGCCGGTCTGCGGGTCGCGGGTCCGAGGCAACACGACGCGGGCGAGCAGTTGCGGCCCCGTCCGATCCGCCTTGACCCACAGCGCCGCGGTCCACTCGGCGAGCACGCGGCCCTGCGGGATCGGCAGGATCAGGAACGCGTACGTTCCCTGGTTGGCAACCAGCGATACATGCTCGCTGGCCGCGCCGCCGCGATACACCTGAAAATCGCGGCGCTGTAGGACGATCCGCGCTTCGCAGTCGGATTCAGCCAAACGCCACGTCGGCTGCGCAGACTCGAACGAATCCCGATGGTCGGCCCACACCGGCACGGTCAATCCCACAGCCAACCCCACAGCTAGCCCCGCAGCCAGCAGGCTCGGGCCCAGTCGGGCCAATCGGTTCGTGAGTGGATCGTACAGCAAAGTGGTCACCGACACGGTTGGCCGGGAAGTGATTCAAACGGTCTGTACGCAGTGGTTGCCAGCAAGGTTCAGCGCAGCGCCGTGCCCGCCGCGCGCATCTCGGGCCCACGTCGCTGCGGCGGAAAGTGCGCTTGTATCGAGATTTGTCGGTCACGGGTAGATCAATGTCTCGTTTTTCACCGCGCGACCTGCGCGGTCAGGCAACGACCCGCGCGACGTAAACAAGGCTGACCACACAGCTTGTGCGACTCGACGCAAGTGCCAGCAGCGGGCTGTCTCGCCGTCATCGAACGGGTCGATTCGATCCGTTTGTCGTGCCCCGGATGCGATATGCCGCGCCTCGCACGGCGACGTCTCGTGGGACTCGCGTTGGTCGGCCTCTGGCGCGCAAGCCTTGAGCGATGCGGCGCCTTGCGCCTTCGCCGCGCGCCTCGCGCGGCGAAGGCGGCAAACCGGTTTGCTAGCGTCCGAAGCACATCACGCGCCCATCGCGAGTGGTTGCCACGAGATGACCAGAGACGACCGCCAGTCCGTCCCACACGGGCGCGGGCAGCTCGGTGTGAGACAGGATCCTACCGTCCGCGGCCGACGTGGCGATCAGGCCGCCTTCCGAACCAGCCACGAAGATCGTGTTGCCGGCCAGCACGAGGCCAGCCACGGATTGGGCGGGCTGGGCCTTGTCGAACAAAGACGCCGACCACCCGGCGTCTTTAGCCAGGCGATCGGTCAGATGGACCTCGCCCGTCTTGTTGCGAAAGTTTTCGCTGGCGGCCCAACCAGTGATCCATGTCGTTTTGACCGACTCGCCGCCTTGCAGGTCGAAATCACGCCGGTATAGGGTTCGTAGATCGCCCAGGCAACTGATCAGCGACTGGCCGCGAAAAGCAGCCAACGGGCGGACCGCGGAATGATCGCCATTGTGCCGCGGTTGGTGGCGCGGGGCGTACGTCCAGCAGCCGCGCGGAACGACGACGCCCAGCCCGTCGGTGTCGAGCACGGCGAACGCGTCGGCCGCCTTGCACGTCATCTCGCCCGACGCGCGGCGGAACAGCCAGCGAGACATGGCCACCGAGTCGCCTTCGAGGCTCAGCAGATCGAAATTGTCGAACTCGAGTGCGCTGGAGCTATAAAAGCTCTTGTTTGGAACCGTCGTCAGCCGCTCGACCCACCGCACCTGGCCGCTGGCGCAATCTGCCGAGAACACTAGAATGCCGTCGTCGGCCAGCGGGTGACGGCCGGCCGCAAAATAGACCGTATCATCTACGGCTAGGACGCTGCCGGGCACTGGCCAAGGCGATTCGATCTGGCCGTAGGCCACGATTCGCTGGTCGTGCGGCGCGGTTCGCAACCGCCAGACCAATTGCCCATCGTCCGCCCGCAGCGCGTACACCCAGCCGTTTTTGGCGCCGAACAGACACAGGCCGCGATGGATCGTGGGCGGCGTGTCGACGCGCCCATTGGCGACATATCGCCATCGCGGCTGACCGGTCCGAAGATCCAAGGCGACCACTTCGTGCGCATCGCTACGGGCCACGAAGACCGAGTCGCCCGCGATCACGGGCGCGGTCACGGGGCCGTGGATGAAGGGGTTTTCCCGCCAATCGTCGGCGATGGCGCCCGCCGGCCAATCGCCCAACGGCGTCGTCCACAGCACGCGCAGATCGGTCGGCACCTCGGCCGTCGTTCCGCTGCTGCGCCAGCCGTCGTGGCGGTAACAGGGCCAATCGTCGGCGGCCGTGGCCGGCGCCGGGGTCGGGGCCGCGACGCCGGCCTGCGGAACGAAAGCCGCGGGCGACAGGTCGTTCGCGACGTTGGCCGCGGGATTCTCTGGCGCCAGCGCCGTGTATCCACGCAGCATGGCCCAGCATACGCAATGTTTGGGCGTGACGTACAGCAATCCGTTGGCCGGCATCCAGCCGCCGTCGCGTCCACAAGCCGCTTTGCTGATCCGATTGGCGTCGTACTCGCCCGTGGTCAGGTCCGTCAGGTCCATCTCGCCGGCCAAGTAGTATTTGGTCGTCGCCACGGGCGGAAAGCAGTGGCAGTATCCGGCTTTCCACCTACGTTTGACTTCGCCCGTCAACGGGTCGAGCCCGACGCACTGGAGGTGTTCCAGGATCCACAGCAGGCCGTCGGTGAACATGGCCCGCGCTTGCTTGTAGTGCTGTTGGCCGGGCACGTATGTCCGATTCCACAGCTCTCGGCCGTCGTCGCCGGACCACACGTGGATGGCGTTGCCCTCCTTGTCGTCGTTCAGGGTCGAGACTTCGAAGACGACCAGCCCCTGGCCGCTCACGGCGCGGCGCACCAGCGGCAGCCACGGCTCGTCGGTCCGCTTCCAGCGGACGCTACCCGTCGTCAGTTCGAGGCAGGCGGCCGAGACGGCTTCGCCGCGACGCGCGGCGCCTTCGAGCAGAAACACCGCGCCGTCGCTGGCCACCACATACCGCGGCTCGGAAGCCTGATAGATCCACCGCAGATTTCCCGTGTCGCGGTCGATGGCGCGGATCGAGTCGCCGGTCACCGCCAACAGGGTTTGGTCGGCGAACATCACGTCGTTCGGCTGGCCTGCCTCCGGATACTGCCGGAGCAACTCGCCCGTCGCGCCATCCAACGCGGCGACAACGCCGTCGGTGAAGACCAGCAAACGATCGTCGAACGCGATCGGTTGCACGCTGTTGGCGGCGCGCCGAAAGGTGAACCCGCCCTGCGCGGGCGAGGGCTTCAGCTCGTGCTCCCACAGCCGCAGCCCGTTGAACGAATCGCGCGTCCAGAGGCCGCCGTAGTAGTTCCTCCCGTCCGCGCTGACGACGCTGCTGATTTCCTTGGACGGACCGGCGACCCAACGAACGCGCCGGGGCGGACCGACCAAGACGTCCCGCGAGACCGCGTTGCCGTCGGCCGCATGACGCGGCTCGGGCCACTGGTCCATTTCCGCCGGCCACGGCTTGCGGAGAATCCGCCAGCCGGGGCTGTCCTCGGGTTTGCCGTCCGGCTGGAACCCGGCCGCGAGCAAATCCAGCTTCGACGCCTGCTCGGCCGTCGTCAGCAGGACGCCGCGCGGGCATAGTACGCGAAACAGCTCGGCGGCCGACGGCGCGTCGCTGCCTGCGCCGAGCACCAGCAGGTTGACGAGATGCTCGGTGAAGGGCAGCGAGCCGTCCTTCAGCAGTTCGTCTACCGAGACAAGGCCATACAGGTCCTGCTGCGTCAAACGCTGCCGGAGACTCGCCACCGCGGTCGGATCGGCGTTCAGAATCTGGACCACAAAGCGTCCCGTCACGGCCAGGTCTTTGGCCACCAGCGTCTCGTCGCCGCCGATCTGGACGGCAAGTCCTCCGGGAATGCCCAGCGATTCGACCAGCCCACCGGGCAACATCGCGGTTTCGGCGGCAACAGCGCCGGACAACGGGGGCGACAACAAGATGCCTGCCACCCAGATCGCAGACAGCGCGAGGGATCGGCAACGTGTCGTGATATTGCATAGCATCATGGCAACTCTCGCAAGAGGTGGTTCTTTTGGGAACATGTGGCTTCGACAGAAGTGTACGAGTATCGACGAACGACCGTGGCGATGCAAGGCGCTTTGTCAGGCGCGAAAAGCCGTCAGCCCGATCGGCGCAGGCAACAGCCACGCTCGTGCGTTGCCCAATCGTAAGTTGCGGGTTGTCGAACTCGCCGGTGTCCAGCCGCACCGAGAGCCGTCAGTTCCGAGTCGGAATCCCGGGATCCGTGGGGTGTTGTTCGCGCTGTTTGCGGGCCGGCGTCACGGGGTCGCTCGGCGGCTGCTCCAGCGCGGTTTCCGTTTCCGCAGAGACGGACCAGCCGGTTTTCAAGCCGGCCACGAACCATCCGAATCCAAAGATGCCGAACGCAAAAATGGTGTCTCCCACGATCCGCATCCAGTGCAGGATTTGAATGGTGTTGGTCTGCAGAAAATCGGCCGAACGCGCGTACCACAGCCCATGCTCGACGCTGGCCCAGGTCTGCAGCAAGCCGACCGGCAGCAGCGACAGCAGCACCATCAACCCCAATCCGATGTTGAGCGACCAAAAGCTGGCGGCCAACACGCCCGTCTTCCACCGGTGATGCACGGTCAGCCCGCGGAGGCAGAACAGGGCGAGGCCGAGCCCCAGCATCCCGTACACGCCGAACAGCGCGGTGTGGCCGTGGACCGAAGTCGTGTTCAGGCCCTGCATGTAGTAGAGCGCGATCGGCGGATTGATCAGAAATCCGAACAACCCGGCGCCGATCAGATTCCAAAACGCGACGGCGATGAAGAAATAGATCGGCCATTTATAGGCGCTGACCCAGGGGCGGACGCGAGTCAAGGTCAAGTTCTCGTACGCCTCGAAGCCGATCAGCACCAACGGCACGACCTCCAGCGCGCTAAACGTCGCACCCAGCGCCAAAACGGGTGTGGGCGTCCCCGTGAAGTACAGGTGATGAAACGTGCCGATGATGCCCCCGAACAGGAAAATCGTGCACGAAAACAACACGGCCGCGCTCGCGGTCGCGGTCTTTAACATTCCCATTCGCGTAAACAGGAACGCGATCACCACCGTGGCGAACACTTCGAAGAACCCTTCGACCCACAGATGCACCACCCACCAGCGCCAGTATTCGGCGATGGCCAGATTCGTCTGCCGCTGCCATACGATCCCGGCGGCGTAGAAGACGGCGATGGCCGCCGAGGCGATCACGTACAGACCCAACAGATGTTTGTGTTCGCCGGGATGACGGAACGCGGGCCACAGCGCGCGGCACATCAGGCCGAGCCACAGGAACAACCCCACCAGCAGGAAGTACTGCCAGAAGCGGCCGAGGTCGACGTATTCATAGCCCTGGTGGCCGAACCAAAAATTGGCGACCAGGCCGAGCTTTTGCCGCGTGGCGTACCAGGTTCCGAACAACGAACCGACCACGATCAGCACCAGACAGGCGAACAGAAAGTTGACGCCCATGCGCTGTCCGCGGGGCTCGTATCCCGAGACCGCGGGCGCAATGAACAACCCGGTCGCGAGCCAGGCGGTGGCGATCCAGAAAATGGCGAGCTGCGTGTGCCACGTGCGGACAACCGAATACGGCAGCCACTTGCTGAGCGGGATACCGTAGAACCCATCGCCTTCGACGCCGTAATGCGCGGCGATCGCTCCCAGGCCGCCCTGTGCCACGAACAAGGCCACGACGATCCAAAAGTATTTGAGCGTCGCCCGCATCGATGGCGTGGGCTCGAGGGCCAGCAACGGGTCTCGAGCCGGGAGTTCGTGGGGTTCCTCGGGCTTGTACCGCAGCACCGCGTAATACCACGCCAGCGCGCCGACGCCCGCCAGCAGCAGTACAAAACTGATCACGGACCACACCACGATCGGACCCGTAGGTATGTTGTCGATCAGGTGTTCGGCCGGCCAGTTGTTCGTATAGGTCACGGCGGCCATAGCCGGCGCCGCCCGGGCGCCGGCCGCGTCGACGGTGGTGTCCGCGTCTCGGGCGGGCCGTTCGGCAGCGCACGCCCAGGCGGTCCAGAAGAAGAAGGCGTTCATCAGCTCCTGGCGATGCGGATCGCGGATCGTATGGACGGCGATCGCATAGGCCGAGCGCAATTGGACCGGAGACATCCCGCCATCCGCGACGTGCGCTACGTCCGGCGGAAATTCCGCGGCATCGCCGAAGAGCGCCGCGTAATAACCACCCAGCGCCTTGATGGCCCGCGCTCGATCCGCCGACACGGTCAGCTCGCCGGACTGTGGATCGTAGGTGTTGGTGCGCAGCTCGTTTTTGAGGCGGCTCTTCAGGCTGGCCTGGGCGCCGGCGTCCAACTGGTCAAACGTCTGTCCATACTCGCGTCGCGCCCAGTCGTCCAACAGCCAGACACACTCGCGGTGCAGCCAGTCCGCCGACCAATCGGGGGCGAGATACGCGCCGTGCCCCCAGACGCTGCCGAGTTCCTGCCCGCCGATCGATTGCCAGACGTTCTGTCCGTCCTTGATGTCCTGGCCCGTAAAGACGACGCTCCCGTCGGTCTGGACCACCCGCGTGGGGATGGGCGGCGCCTGGCGGTAGATCTCTACGCCGTAGTATCCCAGCACGGCAAACGAGGCGACAATCACGGCGGTAAAGCCGATCCACAAACGCCGAAACTGCATGACCTGTATCTCCTTTGTCCGCCATCCGCGCGCACCTTCGGCCCGGCCTGCGCCAGTCCCGTCGTCTGATATCGAGCGCGCAGCATCCCTATCAGCGACCATCTCGGCGCGGAACGTTGAGCTTTACCGGTGTGTGCGCATAGGCGGCAGTAAGCCCGGTTTTCTGGTTTTCTCAAGAGAGGCGATTTGCGTCCGTGTCGGAGCGCCGCGACGCTCGCAACGGGAACCGGAGGAAGATCGCTCGGAAAACCAATTTCTCAAAGAAACGCCGACGTTCAGTTCCCCTGAACGCAGCGTTGCAGAAGTCTAGGGCGACTGCCAAGAGTTGTCAACGGCGGGTATCCGAGTTGCGCGTTGTCCACCGTTAGAAATGCCGCCCGCCGCGCGGCCCCGCCCGTCGCCAGAGCAGGATTGGTTTACTCGGCGTGCCAGCGCATGAACATCTCGACGAGCGTCTCGCACGAGGTGGCGGTGCGCAACTGAGCCAGCGAGCCTTCCAGCCGGAGCTGGCCTCGATGCAGCAGGCCAAACCGATCGCACAGCCGCTGGGCCTCGTCCAGGCGATGCGTGCTGACCAACACGGCCTTGCCTTCCTGTCGAAGGTGACGGATGTACTCGAAAACGACCTGCGTTCCGATCACGTCCAAACCGCGCGTCGGCTCGTCCAACAGGATCACCGGCGGATCGTGAATCAGCGCGCGGGCCAGGATCGCCCGCTGCCGCTGGCCGGTGCTGAGCGTCGCACACCGCCGATCCAGAAAGTCGGTCAGTTGCAACAGCGTGGCCAGACGCTCGAGCGATTGCTGGGCCTGCGCCACTTCGGTGCGGTACAGGTCGGCAAAGAACAGCAACATCTCGCGAACGGTCAACGACGGATATAGGCCGGCGCTGGCCGAGACCAGGCCGATCCGCGACTTGACCTCGTCCGGCATGTCCGAAGTCCGAAATCCGCTGACTTCGGCGTAACCGCCGTCCGGCCGCAACAGGCCGACAACCATCCGGATCGTCGTGGTCTTGCCAGCGCCGTTGGGACCCAATAGGCCGTACACTTCGCCGGCGGGAATCGTAAACGAAACGTGATCGACCGCCAGGATCTCGCGGCCTGCGCCGAAGAATCGCTTGGTTAGGGCGTGGACCCCGATCATGGTGGTTCTTGATCCTTGGCTTAAGTCAGGGGCTGCATGATCTTCGACGTCGCTCGACACGGCGAGGTCCGGCGCAGAGGCCGGTGGCTTTCAATCCACTCTTTACTGCACACGTTTTGGCTTTCGTTCGATTCGCCGCGCTCGCACCGCGCATCGATTCTGTCGCCATGGCCGCATGCCATCCCACCACTCGCCCCGGCGCGCCGCCGCCGCGGTGGACGCACGGCCGCGGACCGACCGCACGGCTGACCTCTGGCGGGGCCGAACTGGCGCGTCGTGCTACGGGCAAGCAATCTCGTAGCACAGGATCGCGCCCCGATCGCCGCCGGAGGAAACGTCCGCGGTGAACACCAATTCGCCGCCCGTCGCCTGGCTTGGAATCTCGGTCAACCGCTGACCGTCGCTCGCCAAGGCCCAGACGCGGTACGCGCTCGGATCGGCCAATTGGATGCGGACCTCGGCGCGGCCCGCACGGACCAGGTGCGGCAGGCGGCCCCAATCGAGCAGCGTCTGCCGGGCCCGTTCGGCATAGCGGATTCCCGTGTTCTGCAGATCGGTCAGATGCGTGACCAGCAACCGACGGCTCGTGCGGATCGGCGCATCGTCCAGTGCGCTGACCCAGACCGTGGCATCGGCGCCTTCGACACGGATTTGCACGCCGTGCGTGGTGTGAACGTGATCCCCTGCCGTGGCAAAGCCGCCCGCGGTGCGCGGCGTGTCCAGCGTCAGGCGGTCGTGCGCGGCATCGATCGTGATCTGGCCCGTCTCGCTACGAAAAGTGTTCGTCTCCGGCGCAGTCGGGTTGTCTGTCGTCAGGATCCCGTGCTGGCGCAGCAGCGCGACCAGCTTGTCCTGGGCGAGCTGGTAGGGATCTGCTCCATCGACCACGTTGCTGGTCGCATACGCATCGCGAGCCGTCGCCCACCCCAAAGGCAGTGTCAGGTCGAAGGGCAGCTTTCGCGCCGGATCGTCGACCACCGCCACGCCGACGCGGGTCAGCCAAGCCGTCCAATGCCAGTCGGGGGCCAATCGCGGGATCTGTGCGGGCGGGCGGCCAAAGTCGGCGCTCGTCATGGCGAGCGCTAGACTGCGAGGCGCGGTGCGCAGATCGCCGCGCAGGAACAAGCAGATACTGGCTCGCTCGGCCGCCTGGCCCAAGGGGTCGCTGGCCATGTTGAAGTAATCCAATCGGACCGGCTCGATCAAGGCTTCGCGGCTGTGGCTGTAGGCGAAGCGCCAAATGCCGTCCCAGCCTTGGATGGCTCCCAGAGCGCCGGTCAGGATGCCGCCTACGCCGCGATAGCGTCCGGGCGCCGAGTAGTTGTACTCGGTGACCGTGAACGGTTTGCTGAACAACCGCGTGAACGCCAGGTGCCGCCCGCCGCTGGCGCCGCCCGCGACGGGGCTCGTGTTCGGACAGCGACTGGGCAAACGCCAAGACTGTTCCAGAAAATGCGGGTGATCGACGTAGAAGTGATCGTCCACATAATCCATCTCGGCGCGCACGCTCTGGCTGACGGCATGGTTCGTCCAGCCGTTCATATTCGTCAGCAGCGCGCGAACGCCCAGTTCGTCGCGCAAGAAGGCCTTGGCCCGACGAAAAAAATCCCGCTCGACGTCCGTGAAAAATAGGATCTGGTCTCGGCTGCGCAGATCCTGTCCCTGGATCGATCCCGCCAATTTGACCGATTCGTGCCCCGGATCTTCGTCGGCCTTTAACGCCGCGCCCCAGGCTTCGGCCAGCGCACCGCGAGTCGGATAGCGTTCGGCCAACCAGCGGTTCCACGCCGTACGATAGTCGGGAATATCCGCCGCCAGGCTGGTAAAATTGGCGACATTGCCTTCGTTGACCAGGGCCAGCCAGGCCAACCCGGGCTCGTCCTTGTACGCCCGTTTCGTATACGGGTTGACGTGTTCGAGCAGGTTTCGGGCAAACGCCTTCCAGTTTTCGAACGCGGCCGGATTCAGGGCAGCCAACGTCTTGAATCCGTTCATCGCGTTTCGACGCCCGTTTTCCGTGCTCAGGCCGAACTGGGCGACATCGACCGGACGCGACACGAACAGATCGGTGGTCACGTAGATCCCGCGACGGTACAGGGCCGCGAGCAGATAATCCAACTGGTCCAATTTCTCGGGGTTCAGCCGTGTGCGTTGCGGATCCGCTTCGGTCAGCTCGCCTTCGTAGTGATGCACCCGGACGGCGTTGTACCCCAGCCGCGCCAGACGATCGGCGACGCGATCCGCCTGCTCGTGCGTGAGGTAATGGGCCGAGAAGCACAGATTGACGCCGTAAAACCGCACGGGCTTGCCCGGCGCTTGCTCGAAGCTGAATCGGCCGTCGCTGTCCGCCAACAGCCAGCCGTATTTCCCGGCCGGCGGGTCCTGTAGACGCAGCGCCGAGAAATCCAGCGCCGAGCCGGGCTGGATGTCCAGGTTCACCTGCAGCGGGATCCAGTCTTTGTCGGCGACGATCGTCACCGGCATATCGTGCTCGACGTCGATGCCGCCGGGCGCGGACAACGTGAACTCGATTGGGACGGGAACGTCTTTGATGAACTTCCGCTGCTCGCCCTGCGGTTTCGAGATCCGCACGGAAAACGACGGCCCCCACTGGCGGTTGTCCTGCAACAACACGGACAGCGGCTCGGGAAACTCGCAGTGCAAGCTACCGCCGCCGGGCAGTTGCAGGGTCAGTTTGCGAATTAGACCGTTGAACAGGTGAACCGATCCGAAATCCGGTGGGAACGTGCCCGAGCGGTCGTCGGCCGTCCAGCGGCCGCCCGCCAGCACAGGAATTCCGAAGTTCGCGCTGACGTGCAGCGAGTTCAGCGCCAGATCTTGATCGGGCGTGAACTCGTACCGTGCTTTCAAGCCCTCGTGCGAGCCGACGATCGTCGCCCAGCCGCTCAGTTGTCCGCCGCCGGGCACGGCGATTCGCAACGAGCTTTTTCCTCCGTCGCCTGTGCGCCGCGGATCGGTTTGTTGCGACCCTCCTATTCTCGTCGCGGCAACGGCGTCGGCGGCCGACCAATCTGCGTTGTACACGCCGGCACGGATCTCGGCGATGGCTTCCTTGCCGCGCGACAGTCGAACGTGTCCGGCCTGGCCCACCAACGCCTGGATCTCGGCCCCCCGCGTCTCGCCAACGCTGCACAATCCCACGCTGGCCAGCGCCAGCGTCAGCACGATTCGAGTCATCCGTCGTATCTCCTCATAGCCAGACTGCATGTTGGAATCAAAACGGGTTGTATCCTGCGCGCGGTGTGCAACGGCTCGTCGTGGTGCGGACTGCAGTCCGCCTTTTCCACACTAGCCTTGGTGTTCGAGCGCTCATCGTCTTAACGCGGCCTGAGGCCACGACCAAACAGAGGCCATACAATACCGAAGAAAACCACGGATCATACGGATCACACGAATGAAGACATCGCATCGAACCGTTGTTCTTCATTCCCGTTATTCCCGTTACTCGTGTTATTCGTGGTTCCCGTAAACGCGCATGGCGTGCAAGACACGACGCGAGACGCAAGACATACCGCAGTCTGTCGTGTCGTGTCTGGGCCCCAATGGCTTTTCGCGCATACCAACCGCGGCCCGATTGCGGCCCGATGAACGCGGTCGCCGCGAAACCAGCATGACCGGTGTGACAGATCATCGCAAGCGGCCTGCCATCGTACGCTCGTC
>JAVYAJ010000253.1:0-9345 GCA_032229885.1 Candidatus Anammoximicrobium sp.
GCCTGCGACCAACTCCCCACGCCACCCCGCCGCCGCGAGCAAGCTCCCGCCCGTTCGCCCCACCCCAAATGCGGCATGGTACTGATGGGCGCTCACTCCGGCAGGATGCCCCTCACGACTCGCTAACGCCAGACGGCAAGAATTCCAGTTCCCGGAGAACCAACACACGTCCCGCCGGGGACGTTTTTCCGACCAAACCCGCGCCGTCCCCGGCCTCGCACCGGCACCGCCGCGCCCCCATCCTGATCGCCACCGCCGCCGGCCTGCTGGCCCTGCTCGCTCTGGCCATCGTCGTGACCCTGCAAACGCCGCAAGGCACGGTGAGCGTCGAAATCGCCGATGATTATGCCGAGCAAGTCGAGATCTCGGTCCGCGGCGGCGGACGCGAAGTGGTGCTCAGCCGGCAGAACGGCTGGCAAGTGAAGCTGGCCGACGGGCAATACACCGTCTCGATGAGCAAAGGGGATGATCGCTTTGTTGTGAATCAGAACACGCTGACCATTCGTCGCGGCGAGCAAACGAAGGTAACGGTAACCAACCGTCCCGCGGAGCTTGCCAAGAGCGACGTCCCGCAACCAACGCCATCGCCGGCACCACCGCCGGCGCCCAAGCCCCCGACACCCGAACCGCCACTCGCGAAGGCCGAACCGCCGAGCACGAAAGCCGATCCGCCGGCTACGGCACCGCCCGCGGCCAGCGGTCCTCCGCGCACGCCGTTGCCTGACGGACCGCCAGGAATCGTCAAGGTCATTGAAAATATCGAGGAACGATTCGGCCGCACTGCTCCTCACGCGTTGTCTCCGGATGGGCGAACGGTGGCGATACCGGGTTACCAGCGCAAAAAGACCTACCTATTGGATCTGATCACCGAGGAGGTTGTCGGCACGTTGGAACATTCGCGCGGTCCAGAGCAGTCGCGCTTCTCCAAAAATGGACAGTGGCTGCTATCGGTCAACGGCAGCCCTTTCGCACAACAACCGAATCAAATGCTGGAAGGCTGGAACCTCTCGGATCCGCAAGGTCCACAGTGGCAGGTACCGCTCAAAGACGTCAGGGACGCCAGGATCGCAGCGGCACCCGCTGGTAATATCGTCGCTGTAGCAGGAGTAGCCATAGCACTAGCAAAAGGAACATCGCCCGGGCCCATCTACGTTTTCGACGTCCAGACCGGGAAAGAGCTGCATGTCATCGACAGCAAGACCAAAAATCGGAAAGGGTTAGCGATTTCGCCAGACGAACGGTATCTGACGTTCTTCGCCGAAGCGGATCAAGAGAAAGATAAAGCTGTGTGCGAAGTCTGGGACCTGACCACTGGTGAGCTGCACCACCACTGGACTCACAATCACGGCGGGCCAAATCACGAGTCCGTCCACTTTCTACCCGACAGCCGTCATTTCACGGCGAGTTTCTCAACCAGTCGGGCGCTCCTGTTTGACATTACAGGAAAAACGAACTGGATAGGCGCCCCGCCTTCCGGCTGGAGATTTGGGCCACTCGTCCCGCTCCACGATGGTCTGAGCTGGGTCGCCGCATTGGATACCCACCCGAGGGAGCCGCGACGTACCATGCTGCAATTCCGTGACAGACGTATGTCGAGTGCATTGTACGAAGTGCCGTTCGATCGAATTGATCATGGGCATCCCATCCTCGTCACCCCGGATCACAGATTCTGCGTTCCTCTCACCGATACCCGCGCCTGCTTGTGCATCATCCGTCTTCCGCAGCAAAAGGACCATCGTTGGCAGGAACAGGAGGATCCGGAACGGCGAGTCGCCGCCTGGGTTCTGGACAACGCTGGCGAAGTGCGAATCCGCCTCGGCGAGCGCGAACCTCAGCTACAGATCTGGGACGATTTGCCCGACGAGCCTTTCCACGTCATTGGCGTCTATCTAACATGGAATCGATCGATCGCCTCAGCAGATCTGAAGAACCTCGCCGCGCTGAGCCGCCTCGAAGTCCTCAATCTTGCCTTCGCATCGGTGGAAGCAGCGGCCGACCTACACTTCCTGACCCAGGTGCCTACTTTGCGTAAGCTTGGCATTCCCGAAAATCGCAACGATGCAAACGTGTATTGGCTCGACCGATTGACCGGCCTCGAGGATCTCTATGCGATCGGCCAGCCTCTCTCGAATGCGAGTCTCGACCGCCTCGCCAAGCTGACCAAGCTGAAAGCCTTGGATCTCGCATTCACGAAGATCACGCCGGCGGGCCTGAAGCGGTTAAGCGAACTTCCGGCCCTTGAATCGCTCCGGCTCAATCCAGAATTGCTGACGGTCGAAGGTTGCGAAAACCTGAGCTTCCTTCCTCACCTGAAGAAACTAGCTATCAAAGGGGCTCCCAGTGAAGAGTCGTTCAACGCAATGCACGAGCTGCAGCAGTTGGAGACGTTGATTCTAGAAGTCCCCAGCGATGACAGCGCGAAAGACATGCGCGAGCGGCTGGCCAAACCGCTGGCAGACTTGACCGAGAAACTGCCCCACGTGCGGATCGCAGCGTTCAGCGACTACAGGATTCGTTCGGCGCACAACGATCGTAAAGTCGCCGAATGGACGTTCCGTCTGGGCGGAACGGTCCAGGTGGGCGACGAAGAATGTATCGACGCGGCGTCGGCCCGAGACATCCTCGACCTGCCCCAGGGCTTCCAGTTGAAGGAGATTTCGCTTCGCGATTGCGCGCAGGTGAACGACACCGAACTGCGCGAATTGGCCATCATGGCCGGATCGCCCTATCTCGAATCCATCGACATGTCCGGGACACCGATTTCCGATACGAGCCTCGACCTTCTGAAGACGTTCACGCTGCTCAAAACGCTGGACGTGCGCCGCACGAAACTGACCGCAACCGCGATCGACCAACTGCGCACCGCCCTTCCGCGCTGCCAAATCGAATGGGAGGCCCAGCCACAGCCATAACCGTTCCACCTTACGCCGCCACCCCGATCCTCGCCGCCTGTCGGCGAGTGCGTCAGGTCATTTGCCTTTGGCTTGCCAGCGTCGCAGATCGTCGCGCACGCGGGTTTTGTGATATCGCCGTAGCTGCCAACGTACACCCCTGGCTTCCCTAGTCGGGGGATTGCCGCTTGGACGATCAACGATTCGGGCCTCTGATACATCACATCCTGTGACGTCGCCATCCGTTCCCGACGTCTGGGGCAATCGCGGCAGGGATCGCCCGGTTCTACTCGCCTGGTTCTACTCGCCCGGTTCGGGGTTCGCGGGCGTCGCTCGGGGGGCGGTCGCCCGTTCGTTTGGGCACCGAGTCGGTCGTGCCGGGTACGATGCGCGGTCGCGGATCGTATTGCTCGATGATCCGCTGCAGTTCGTCGCTGTCGATCGATTCGACCTCCATCAGTTGTTGTGTGATGGCGTCCAACGCCGGGCGACGAGTCTCCAGAATATGCCGCACCTTTTCGATGGACTCGTCGATGATCCGCTGGATCTCGTCGTCGATTTTCTGCGCGGTTCTCTCGCTGTGCGTTCGCAGGCGTTCATCGCCGGCCGCGGCGAGGAACGGAGATCGCCCCATCTCGCGATAGCTGACCCGCCCGAGGCCGCTCATGCCGAAATCCATCACCATGCTGCGAGCGATGTCGGTCGCCCGTTCCAGGTCGTTTTGCGCGCCGGTCGAGATGTCGTAGAACACCAGTTCCTCGGTGACCGTGCCGGCCAACAGCACTTGGATCCGGCTCTCCAGCTCGGCCTTGGTCATCAGGAACCGGTCGCCCTCGGGCCGCTGGAGGGTGTATCCCAGCGCAGCCAAGCCGCGGGGGATGATCGAGACCTTGTGGACCGGATCGGTGTTGGGCAGTGAACAGGCGACCAGCGCGTGTCCCGCTTCGTGGTAGGCGACGCGATGTTTTTCCTCGTCGCTCATCACGCGTTGCTTCTTCTCCAACCCGGCCGTGACTCGCTCGACGGCCTCATTAAACTCGGCCATTCCGACCGCCGAGCGGCCTTTGCGCGCGGCGAGCAGAGCCGCCTCGTTGACCAGATTCGCCAAGTCGGCGCCGACGAACCCCGGCGTGATCGACGCGATCTGCCGCAAATCGACCGTCTCGTCCAGCTTGACGTTCTTGACGTGAACCTTCAGGATGGCTTCGCGGCCGCGGATATCGGGCCGGTCCACCAGAACCTGGCGGTCAAAGCGGCCGGGCCGCAGCAGAGCCTGGTCCAATGTCTCCGGGCGGTTCGTCGCCGAGATGACGATGACACTGGCCTTCGAGTCGAAGCCGTCCATTTCGACCAGCAGCGCGTTCAACGTCTGTTCGCGTTCGTCGTGGCCGCCGACCACGCTGCCCACGCGGCTTTTGCCGAGCGCGTCCATCTCGTCGATGAAGATGATGCATGGCGCCTTGGACTCGGCCTGTTGAAACAAGTCTCGCACCCGAGCCGCGCCGACGCCTACGAACATCTCGACAAAATCGCTGCCGGACAGGCTGAAAAAGGGCACGCTGGCCTCGCCGGCGATCGCTTTGGCGAGCAGCGTCTTGCCGGTGCCCGGCGGACCGACCAACAAGACACCTTTGGGAATCCGACCGCCCAGACGTTGATACTTGTCGGCGGACTTCAGAAAATCGACGACCTCGCGAACCTCTTCGACCGCTTCATCGATCCCCGCGACATCATCGAACGTGATGTCGATGTCTTCTTGAGCGTACAGCTTGCCGCGGCTACGTCCGAACGACATGGGAGATCCGGCGCCGCTCAACCGGCGCAGCATCAACAAGAACAAACCGACGAACAGAGCGGTGATGACCAACAGCGGCAGGTACGAACGCCAGACGCTCGGGCCCGGTTCATTGCTGTACGGCAAGCCGAACTCTTCGAACTTGCGCAGCAGTTGCTGCTCGGCTTCGCCCGACGTCGGCTTGTTGACATAGAACGGGACGCCCCGTTGGCCGGCTTGGCCATGCGCGGAGGGTGCGGTTGCGCTGCCGTCTTGGCCCCCGATGTCGCCCAGCTCTTGAACATCGACTTTGCCGGTGACCGTCTGCGATCCATTGCGTAGATCTCGCACATTGCCGTACCGAGTGTATTTTACGCGACCATCGCCAACGCTGGTCCTGACAATCACGTCCGCATTAAGCCCGACCTGTTTTCCTGTTTCGTCGCGTCGATTCGCTTCGATCAGCCGCAGGAAATCGGAGTAGGAGATCTCTTGCCCCGTCTGATTCACGAAAAACATCGCGATCAGCAAGACGGCGCCCCCAACCAAGAGCAGATACCAGATCAGATTCTGGCCGCTGGGGGGGCTCTTGGGATCGGGCGTTCGGCGAGGCATACCGCTGTCGTCGCTCATCTGTGGGCCTCAACACAATTCCAGTTGTCGGAAGTCTATCGGGATCGAACTGCCTTCGACGGGCTGGGGCAGCCGCGAACCGACTATAATTCCGGTTGCCGCAACGCCGCCGGAACGTTAAAATTCGTCAACGGACGGAAGTCTATATGTGAACCGAGGTTGCACCGATCTGTCAACCGCGGCGCCCCCGGTGGGATGTTCGACTTTCGCCGAGCCGGTTTGGGCCACACGGTATTTTGGCCTAGTATTCGGCGTGCGGCAATCAGCGTCTGGCAAACGAACGGAAATCATCGACAACAAGAACGTGACATCTTGACCGATCTCAGGTCGCCAGAACGGTAGCCGTTGCCCTATGAATTGTCCGGTGCGAAAGATTGTCGTTCTCGGTTCGACAGGTAGTATCGGCAGAAACACGCTGGACGTCGTCGCGGCTTCGGAGGGGCGTCTGCAGGTGATTGGGCTGTCGGCCAACCGCAGTTGCCAGCAGTTGTTGGACCAGGCGCGCCGCATCCGTCCACGCTGGGTCGTGGTCACCGACGAGCGCAGGGGGCAACAATTCGATTGGAGCGGGCTTCCGGCAGAAACTGAATTGCTGATGGGGACCGAGGCCATCGAACGAATGGCGTCGGCAGACGAAGTGGACGTTGTGGTCGCTTCGATCGTCGGCAGTGCCGGGCTAGCCGGCGCCTGGGCCGCGGTTCAGGCCGGCAAGACTTTGGCGTTGGCCAACAAAGAGACGCTGGTCATGGCGGGACCGCTGGTGATGAGCGCCGCGGCGACGCGCGGCGCGACGATTCTGCCGGTGGACAGCGAGCACAGCGCCGTGTTTCAGGCGCTGCACGCGGGGCGGCGCGAAGAAGTGCGCCGCGTCGTGCTGACCGCCAGCGGCGGACCCTTCCGCGGGCACACGCGCGAGCAACTGGCGCGGGTCACGGTCGAGGAGGCCCTGAACCATCCGACCTGGGACATGGGTCAGAAGATCACGATCGATTCCGCGACGATGATGAACAAAGCGCTGGAAATCATCGAAGCCCGCTGGCTGTTCGACCTGCAGCCGGACCAAGTCGACGTGGTCGTGCATCCTCAGTCGATCGTGCATTCGCTGGTTGAGTTTTGCGACGGGGCGTTGGTTGCGCAGCTCGGAACGCCCGACATGAGGCTGTCGATCCAGTATGCACTGAGTTATCCCGCGCGGTGGCCCAGCCCGACGGCCAGACTGGATTTCGGAAAAGCTTTTGCGCTCGATTTTTTCCCGCCGGACCCGGAACGATTTCCGGCCATCGATTTGGGTCACGAAGTTGCGCGACAGGGAGGCACGGCCGGCGCGGTGTTGAACGCGGCCAACGAGGCGGCCGTCGCCGCGTTCCTGCAAGGCCGAATCCGGTTTTTCGATGTCGTTCCGGCTTGTCGCGCCGTGCTTGATGAACACAATTACGATCCGAACCCAACGCTCGCCCAGTTGTTGGAACTGGATGCTTGGGCCCGGAAGGAGATGTCGAAGTGGGTGAGGCCTTGATTGCGGTGTCTGGATTGATCGAGATGGCAAGCCGGCTGCCAGGATTTCTATTCTGGGCGGTGACGGTCGCCATTGCCTTGGGGCTGGTTATTTTCGTCCACGAGCTGGGCCATTTCCTGGCCGCCAAAGCGTGCGGCGTGAAGGTCGAAAAGTTCTACATCGGCTTCGACGTGCCGATGAAATTCCTGCCGGCCTCGCTGTTCAAGTTCAACTGGGGGGAAACCGAGTACGGAATCGGCATTCTGCCGCTGGGCGGTTATGTGAAAATGCTGGGGCAGGACGACAACCCCAAAAACCAAGCGATCGAGAACGAGCGGATCAAGATCCGCAAGACGGACACCGCGGAATCCGGCGAGCCCGCGCCGCAGGACACGGACGAGTTCGTGTGGGATCCGCGAAGCTATCCGGCCAAACCGGTCTGGCAGCGGATGATCATCATCTCGGCCGGTGTCGTGATGAACTTGATCTTTGCGGTGATCTTCGCTTTCATCGCCTATTCCCAGGGCGTCAGCTATATGCCTTGCGTGCTCGGCGGCGCCTCGCCGGGCGACCCGGCTTGGGTGGCGGGACTGCAGGGCGGAGACCAGATCTTGCAGATTGGACGCCGCGGAACGCCGGACGAACAGTTGCGGTTCGACAAGGATCTGATGATCGACGTGACGTTGAACGGGGCCAAGCGGCCGCTGAACCTCTTGATTCGCCGCGCCGGAGAATCAGAGCCGACGTGGTTCTCGATCACGCCCACGGACCGATTGGCGGGCATCGATCGGCCAGCCACTCTGGGGGTTCGTCCTGCGACGACGACCGTCATCGCGGGCGTCCAAACGACGGGGACGGCACAGGCCACAGACCCCGGTTACCAGGCGCTGCAGCCGGGCGACGAAATCGTGCGAGTCGATGGAACGCCGCTGGCGCGCTCGCCGGCGACGGGCTATATCTATGAACACGAGTTGGATCGACTGCTGGCGCCACGCATGGCGGATCCGGTGACGCTGACCGTCCAGCGGCCAGCGGCGGTGGATGCCGCCGACGCCACGGTACGCACGTTCGACGTGACGCTGCCGCCGACTCCGTTGCGAACGACGGGCATCGTCGTCGAACCCGGTCCGGTCGTCGCCGTCCGGCAGCATTCGCCCGCCGAGCAGGCCGGGTTTCGCGAGGGCGACATTCTGGTCACCATGAACGGGACCGACGTCGGCGACCCGTTGACGCTGCGTCAGCGGTTATTGAGTCTGGTCGGCCAGAGCGTCGAATGGGGCGTGCGCCGAACCGGTCAGGCCGACCTGGTCCTGCTGACGGCGACGCCGGAGACCCCAACGGCGTTTCAGGACGGGTTCAGCCCGTGTTCGCCGTTGGGGCTCGAGTCGCTGGGCCTGGCGTTTCATTTGAGCAATACGGTCAAGGACGTGCTGCCGGACACCCCAGCGGCGAAGGCCGGGCTGCAAACTGGCGATACGCTGTTGACGGCCGCCTTTGTCAAAGACGGCGCCCACGACGGCGAACCGCTCGACTTGACCAAGTTCAACTGGTACTTTGCGGAGACGCTGGTGAACGTGGTTCCCGACGCCCAACTCGAGCTGACTTATCGACGCGGCGGCGATCACGAACGCACGGCGACGATCGGAACCGTCGCTTCGGATCAGTTCTTCGTCCCCGCGCGGCGGCTGCAGATGAAGCCGTTGACTCGGACGCGAACGGCCGGATCGTGGTCCGAGGCGTGGGCGTTGGGCTACACCGAGACCTCGGTCAGCGTCAAGAAAGTCTTTGCCGTGCTAGAGCGTTTGTTTACCGGAAGGCTCTCGTATCGCAGCTTGGGTGGTCCGATCATGATCGTTCGCGCCGCCGGATCCGAAGCCTCTGAGGGCCTGCCGCGTCTGCTGGTTTTTCTGACTTTTCTGAGCGCCAATCTGGCCGTGCTCAACTTTTTGCCGATTCCAGCGTTGGATGGCGGCCACATGTTGTTCCTGATCGCCGAGGGCATTCGCGGCAAACCGCTGAACGAGCGGCTGCAAGTCACCCTGACATTGATCGGGGTGGGCTGCCTGCTGAGCCTGATGGTGTTGGTGTTCACGCTCGACATCCGGCGGTTCTTCTGAGTTGGACTCTCGCGCCGCGCCCACCGATTCGGGCACATGAGGGTACGGTAGCGGGCACTCGCCGCGTGTCGTCCGCCGAAGCATCGGCGTGCGCGCGTCCGGCCCCGATCGCCCGCCTGTTGAACGACGCCCGAGTCGCGAGCTGTGACAACTGGCTTGGATGCTGTGCGCGCCTGGGGCGGTCAAAAAATCGGAAACTGTGGGGGTTCGAGTCTTAGTTCGTATCATGCGCGCACGGTGCGCGCATCTTGTACAGTGGTGTGTACAGTACACTTGTGGGTTAGTGGCACTGGATTGGGTTAGGTGGGATTGGGGTGGGATGACTGTTGCGCGCCACAGACGACAGGGGGCGTGTTGGCCGAAGGCCATCACCACCGTATCCGGGGGCAACGCCCCAGGAGTCAGAGATGACAAAAACCGTGTTGGCCGAAGGCC
>JAVYAJ010000254.1:0-24336 GCA_032229885.1 Candidatus Anammoximicrobium sp.
CAAAGATCCGTCACCCAAAGATCCGTCACCCAAAGATCCGTCGCTCAAAGATCCGTCGGACATTCCGAGCAGCGGCGATTCGCCGCGCGCGGGTTCCGAGCCCTGATCGCGAGGAACCAGTTGGAATCCGCGGTCGACATACAGTTGTCTGCCGCCGCCCCAGAACAGTCGCACGCGAACGCACCAGCGAATTTTGACCAGGAACCCATTGTAGGTCAACGGGCTGCGCGGCAGCACGGTCTGGAACGCGTGAAGCTGGCGCAGATCGCCATCGACCGAGTCGCTGGGCGTCGTCCGCTCGAAGTACTGCACCCCCAAATCTTCGTCGCCCTTGCCCTCGGTGTACCACAGGATCGACGCCTCGACCGCCTGGATTTCAGCCGGTTGGATCGCGTCGATCTGGTATTCGGCGCGGAGCAAGGCTCCGGGGTGGAATATCGCCGAACGGCTACAGATTCTGAGCGCGATCAGCGGTTCACTCTGGGACATCGAGGCCATCATCGGGAGGATAGACGATCACTGGAAACGCGCGTTCAAAGGCGGGCCACGATTCCGCGTCGCCGCGGATCACCAGTCTCCAGTTTATCGCGTTGTGCTCGGATTGAAACGAATGGACGGCGTGCTTGGGAATCTCCGCGCGACATTGGTGTTCGAACGGCAATCCCGGATCGATTCGAAATCCCGTCTGACGAAAGATCTGCTGATCGAAGACCACCTTGGCGTCCGTCCGCAAATCCGTTCCCTGCCGGCTGGTGGCGGTCTCTTCGCACACCAGGCTCAGCGCGAACGAGCGCATCGCGAGGCGGCCTCCCTGCGAGACGTAGACGTCGTAGACGCTGCCCGGCCGTAGTGGGTGGCCGGAGATCTCGACGTTCGTCGGCCCAATCCCGGTATGGATCAGCACCTGCCGGACAAAATCGCGCACCACCCACACACCGATGGCTACGAACGGGATGATGAACAGCACCAGGAACCGCTGGGGCGAGCCGCTCAAGAGGCTGCGGACCGCAAAATAGATCAGAAAGGCCGCGCTGATGTTCCAAATCAGGCCGAACACCGAGGCAAAGATCAGCCTCCAGGCCGGCGAGTGAATGATCGGCAAGCGATATTTGAGCTTGACGCCGGGGCTGTTCGTCAAGTTCGCGTCGCTGGGGATGTTGGGGAAATCGGGCCGCAAGGGCCGGCCATGGGGGCTCTCGGCATCGCCTCGCAGATCGAGCTTGGCGGCCCGGCGCGCCAGCGCCGAACGCCGCTCGCGCGTGGCGCTGACGTGCAGGATCGCCCAGACAACGCCGCCGCCGCCCAGCAGGATGAACGACGACGAGACCAAGGCCAATACCCAAAACCCAAGCCCCGGGGAAAATGGGGACGCGACGTTGAACGTCTGAGTCAGGATCAGACCGGTCAGCGACAGCGTGCCGAGCACGAACAGCGCGCCGGAGAACAGGATCTCACCCACGGTCCCCAGCCACGGTGACCCGCTCCGGCGATGCCCTCGTTTTTTGCCCCAAACCCGAAACAATCGCGACACGGAGCCGCCTCCAGACGCACGGCCTCCCCGCCGCGCACGTCGTATTCCGCGCCTCGCCGGACTCGGAAGGGGATCTTGTCGGGCCAACGTGCGTCCGCCTTGGCCACACACGACGTGACGCTCGTGCGTTCATTCTCGCCCGCGCTCAGTATAGCTTGACATCAGCGTCGGATTCAATCTGTGGCGTCGCGGCAGGCGGAAGCGGTCCCGCCGCTCAGGTCATTTAGTGTACTTCGGGCGACTCGCGACGGGAGCTCGTCGCGCGGACTTCGGCTCGGCCTGGGCCACATCCGGTTCGCGTGCGCCCGGTTCCTGTCGCCCCCAGACGGTATCCGCCTATCGTCGCCCACGACATCGGAGGATCGGGCGAACCGGTATGAAGACGCTAGCGCGTTGCTCCGCACGGGCCCAAGCCGGCACGGCATGGGGTCTCCGGTTCCTCAACGATCTCCAACGCTCCCACGCCGATCGGATGCCAAGCACCGCGGAAACCGGCGCGGGCGCAAAGTCATGAGACGAGTTGTGCCGGAGGAGAGACGAAACGAAGCTCGGCCGACGGACCTACCGCAGAAGAACAGACGCGCCTCGTCGCCGCGCGCCGCGGGACGCCACGCTGTCTCTGACGCTGCCCATCGCTGGATTCGCCCGCGTTCCCACGGTTGGCGATGGTCGCGGCGCGCCCTGCTCGAGCTTGGGGAAGTTCGGGGATTGTCGCTCGAAGCGCACGCTCAAAGACCCGTGCCGGCGTCACGCGTGAGTTCGCGTCGCGAACGTCAGGCGGCGCGTCGCACGGATCGCTCGGCCTCGACAACCTCGGGATCGGGAAACAGGCGCAAATGCATCCGTCCGGCGCCCTGCCGCTCCTGCATGATCCCGCGGCGCGCTTGGCTCAGAAACTCGTAAAAGACGGCGGCCGGCCCGGTGGTAAATTCTTGCCGCAGCGTCTCCAACACCTCGGACCATGCCAATCCTCGTCGATAGACGGTGCGGTATGCCGCCTTCAATTGGGTCAGATCCGCCTCGCGATAGCCGTTGCGACGAAGGCCGATCGTGTTCAACCCGACGACATGGCTGCTCAAGCCATCGACCGTCACGAACGGCGGCACGTCGCGATTCAAATGAGCCTGGCCGCCCACCATCGCCAAGGTACCGATCCGGCAGAACTGATGGATGCCCGCCGCCCCCGACACGTAAGCCCGATCGCCGATGGACACATGGCCGGCGATCATCACATTGTTGGTCAACACGACGTTGTTGCCGATCTGGCAGTCATGCGCGACGTGCGCGTTGACCATCAGCAGGTTGTGGTCGCCCACAACGGTCCAGTCGTCGACGCCCAATCCGCTATGAATCGTGACATGTTCGCGAATGCTGTTGTGATCTCCGATCCGCAGCCGGCCCACGCGATCCCCGGCCCGCAAATGCTGCGGTCGCCCGCCCAAGACGGCCCCTTCGGAGACCGAATTATCCACTCCCAAGACCGTCCCCGCCTTGAGCACCGCGTATCCGGCCAGTCGGCACCCGCCCCCAATCACGACGTCGGATTCCACAATGCAAAACGGGCCGATCGACACATCCGCGGCGATGTCGGCGCGCGGATCAACGATAGCAGTCGGATGAATCGTGGCCATGTGGTACGGTCTCGCTGTGGTGCTGAAATCTAAAAAGCGCGCCGCGCCTATTTTGGGATTCGACCGGTCGCGACCGGACGAATCCAGCGTTTTTCCCGGCTGTACGGGACTTCACCCCTGCAAGGATCGCGGACGACTTTGCTACACTGATCGCCGACAGACCATAATCCATAAAACGACGCCGTGACGAGGCTGCCAGCACATCCCATCCGCGCAGTGCGTTGTACGACTCGATCGTGGAACGGTTTGTACGAAAGTTTAAGGAGTTCATTCAAGAGCAAAAGGAGAAGATTTCCAATGGCCGATGTCCACGCCATGTATGACGACGCAGACAACCTGAAAGACCAGGGGCAATATCAAGACGCCATCGCCAAATACCTGGAAATTCTGACCATCGACGATCACTTTACGTTGGCGCATCTCGCCTTGTCCGTGGTCTACGGCAAGCTCGGAGATCATGCGTCGGCGATCAAACACGGAAAAATCGCGTGCGAACTCGACGCGAAGGACCCGTTTTCGTTCACCGCGCTGAGCGTGACGTACCAGCGCGCCTACGCCGGGACGGGAAATCGCGAGTACATCCATCTGGCCGAGGACGCGATGGCCACCGCCCATGCCCTGCAGCGCTAGCCTAGGCCAGACGGCCGTTGACCGCGCCGTCGCCTCGTTTTATACTCGTTCCCGTTTCGCATGCCGCGCTGTGGGCAGGCCCTTTCGATTGGCCGCGGCCGCGCCGCAAGCAACCGACGCGCAGACGGACGCCGATCCGTCGCGTCGAAGCCGACGCGTGCCCGGCTGCGGCGATTCCCGCCCAAGCACGCCTCGTTTTCAACCCACATTTCCGATCTCGTTGCTAGGGAGCGTTTATGAGTGGCAGTGAACGTCGTCGAGAGCTTCGCAGGCGGCGAAAGCGAAAGCAAAAAATCGCGCTTTTGAAGCGTCGGGCGCAAAAGGCCAATGTCTCGGAGAGCCAAGCAATCGCCGTCCGACTTCGCAAAATGACGCCTGGCGCCGAACAGATCATCAGCCAGTTGGCTCTGGAACAACGTTAGCGATCGGCGCGAATCCCGACGACGGCCACAGCTCGCGGCGATAGATACACCTCGCGGCGATAGGCACAGCTCGCGGCGATAGGCATCGCGCGGGCGTCAAGGCCGCCGTTCAACGCATGTCCAGGCGTCGAAGTCGGGTTTGCGCGCGTCAGAACTCCGGCGTGCGAAAGATCGAGAGCTGATGCGGGCGCCACGCGTGCAGCGCGATCGGGCGATGTCCGGCGCGTGGCGTCGTTGCCCAGCGTGATCGAAAAAACCAGCTCGCCCAAATCCTGTCGACGGCCTCTTGGTCTGCGTCAGTCTCCCGCTGGGCGTCCAGCTTCGGGTGGGCATCCGTGGCGCCCCAGCGTCGCAATCAACGGTGGCTGCCTATTTAACGGCCGCGCCCTGTCTGGTGTCCGGATCGTGTTTTGCGCCGCTGCCTTGTTTGGCGTCGCTGCCCGATCGTTCGAGGCAGCGGGCAATCTGGCGCACCGCTTGGCGCAGACGATTTTCGTTTTCGACCAACGCCAGCCGCAAAAAGCCTTCGCCGCTTTCGCCAAACCCACTGCCCGGGCTGACCGCGACGTCGCCCTTTTCCAACAGCATCATCGCGAAATCCATCGTACTCATGCTGCTCGCCCAAGGTTCGGGAATCTTGGGCCACACGAACATGCCGGCCTTCGGTTTGCCGACTTCCCAACCCAGGCGTCGCAGGCCATCGACCAGCACGTCCCGCCGGCCTTGATACAGGACCGACTGCGACTCGACCGCCGCTTCCGTGTGTCGCAGCGCGATGATCGCCGCGACCTGAATAGCCTGAAACATGCCGTAGTCGTAATAGCCCTTGATGATCCCGAGACCGCGGATCATCTCGGCGTTCCCGCAGCAAAAGCCGATCCGCCAGCCGGCCATGTTGTAGCCCTTGCTCATCGTCGTGAACTCGACGCCCACGTCGCGAGCGCCCGGCGCAGCTAGAAAACTGGGGGGCCGATACCCGTCAAAGGCCACGTCGGCATAGGCAAAATCGCTGATGATCATGAATCCGTACCGCCGGGCCAGCTTGACCGCCTCGACAAAAAACTCGGGCTCGACGGTCGCGGTCGACGGGTTGTGCGGATAGTTCAGGATCAGCAGTTTTGGCGCCGGATACAGGTGCTGGCACGTGTACGCCACGTTCGACAGGAAACGCTCGCTGTCGGCCACTTCGAGCGAGATCACGTTGCCGGCCGCCAGGGCAATCGCGTAGGTGTGGACTGGAAAATAGGGCGCAGGCACGATGGCCGTGTCGCCCTCGCCCATCAGCGCCAGGCACATGTGGCTAAAGCCCTCCTTCGACCCCAAACACACCATGACTTCGCTTTCAGGGTCCAGACGCACGCCGTATCGCTTCAGATATTTGCTGGCGACTTCTCGACGCAAATTGATGATGCCATTGGATTTGCTGTATCCGTGGCTGTCCGGATCCCGCGCGGCTTCGGCCAGCTTTTCGATGACGATGTCCTGGGGTGGGTCCGACGGATTTCCCATCCCCAGATCGATGACGTCGTGACCGGCGCGACGCTTTTGGTACAATAGTCCGTTGATCCGCGCGAAAAGATACGGTGGCAAGCGCTGCACGCGCGGCGCAAAGCGGACTTGGAACGGACGATCCTCGTCTTGGTCGAGGCTCTGGGGTGGCACAGCCACACGGGTTGTCGACGTCATCGGCGGAACTCTTTGCAAGGACGCAGCGTTTTGGTCATGTCCGGTCGCTCGACGCCGGACCATCGCCCGACACGGACGGATCGCCGGCGATCAGCGCGTTTTGTATACTGGATGTTTCGCAAGCCGACGCGCCTCGCGCGTCGGCACGTGTCGAGCCGGGCCGTTGGCCGCCGATCGCGCTTCGACAGGCCGGAGCCGAGCATGCCGTTGGCGACCGACAGACGCCGCATCAACCGTCGCGAACACGAACCGCGAGGCCCGGCGCGGTGCTCGCCCAACATGATGCTCGTGCGGTGCGAACGAGCTGCACAGCACTGCCAAACCCGATGCGCGTACGCCGACACTGGATAGAATACCGGGAAACGGGGTAAAGGAAAATAGCCGAGATTTGCTTCCCTGCGTATGGCCCGGCAATTGCTGTGCGGTAGACGGCGGCAGAAACACTGACAAAGTGGCAGTTCGCGGGTCGACCGAACACCCGACGACAGAACAAACGGACACGACAACGAACGGACACGAGGAAAGGAACTGGGCATGTTTTTTGATCCGATGTATATCCTGCTGGTATTGTTGCCTGGCGTGATTATTTCGGGCCTTGCCAGTATGTGGGTCAAGTGGGCCTTCAAGCGCTACTCGCGAGTCCGCTCGATGCGCGGAATCAGCGGGGCGCAAGCTGCGCAGAGGCTGTTGGATTACGCGGGTATCCACGACGTGCGGATCGTCCCTGCACACGGTTTCTTGAGTGACCATTACAACCCGTTGACCAAGGAACTGGCGTTGTCGGAAGATGTGTATTCGAGCGATTCCGTCGCCGCCATCGGCGTGGCCACCCACGAAGCCGGGCACGCCATCCAACATGCGACGCACTATTTTCCGCTGTGGCTGCGCTCGGCCTTGGTGCCCATGGCCAACATCGGGTCGAATCTCGGCGTGCTGGTGATGATCGTGGGCCTGATGCTGAGCAAGTTGGTTGTGCTGGTGGGCGCGATCATGTTCGGCGGCGTGCTGTTGTTCCAGTTGGTGACGCTGCCCGTCGAGTTCAACGCCAGTTCGCGGGCCAAACGATTGGTCGTCGAAGCGGGGATCATCTACCCCGAAGAGCGAACCGGGATCGATGCCGTCTTGAACGCGGCGGCGATGACCTACGTCGCGGCTGCCGTATCGACGTTGCTCACGCTGCTGTACTACCTGTGGCGATCTGGTCTGCTCGGCGGCGACCGTAGATAGCGATGGATGACGGTCGTTTGCCGGGCGGATGCCGCCTTGTGCGGGTTCTGGCCCCGTCAGGGCACCGGGCCTGGGGCGAGATCTTGCTCGGGTGAGGCGTGCGCCGGGGAGGTTCGCGCCGGGGGATGAAAGCAATGCCGTGCGGTTGACGGCGGGTCAAACGGAGTGTCGATCGTCGACCGAGCGCGCAGTCCAATTTTGATTTGCGGGCGGTCGCAGTCGCCCGTGTGGGGATCCACGAGGTCTGGCGGCCGCGGCTGCTCCCTTATTCAGCTTTGGCAACACACTAGCCAGCGGGAGCCGATCGCGTGCGAGCACTGGTCACCGGCGCCGGAGGATTTCTCGGTCTGTATCTGGTCGAAATGCTGCTGGCGCGCGGAGACCGGGTGCGAACCGTCTCGCGGCAGCGATATGCCGAGCTGGACCGCGCCGGTGTCGAAGCCGTGCAGGGCGACTTGCGGGACGCCCGGCTGGCGGCGGACGTCTGTCGCGACTGCGACGTGGTCTACCACGCGGCCGGAGTGGCCGGAATCTGGGGGCCGTGGCGGCATTATTACGGGATCAATACCGTGGCGACCCGAAACATCGTCGCCGGATGCCGCGAACACGGCGTGCCCAAGTTGGTCTATACCAGCAGCCCCAGCGTGACGTTCGACGGCGGGGATCAGCGCGGCGTGGACGAATCCGTGCCCTATCCGCGACGCTGGCTGTGCCACTATCCGCACACCAAAGCGCTTGCCGAGCAGCACGTGCTGGAGTCCAACGGCAGTGACGGTCTGCACACCTGCGCCCTGCGTCCTCACCTGATCTGGGGGCCGCGGGACAGGCACCTGATCCCTCGACTGTTGGCCCGCGCGCGGCAGGGCCGGCTGCGACGGGTCGGCGACGGCACGAATCTGATCGACATGGTCTTTGTCGAAAATGCCGCTCGAGCCCATTTGCTCGCCGCCGATGCGCTCGAAGCTGGTTCGCCGGTCTCCGGGCGCGCCTATTTCATCACTCAGGGCGAGCCGGTGAATTGCTGGGATTGGATCGGCGAAATCCTGGCGCTGGCCGGCGCGCCGACGGTTCACAAACGCATCTCGTTCGCCGCCGCATGGCGGCTCGGCGCCGTCTGTGAGCTTGCCTACGGCCTGTTGGGCGTCGCTCGCGAGCCGCGGATGACGCGTTTTCTGGCGGCCCAACTGGCCAAGGACCATTATTTCGACATCCGGCGGGCGCGCGAAGATTTCGGCTACGCCCCCCAGGTCTCGTCCGCCGAAGGCCTGCGGCGCCTCGCAGCGACATGGGCCGATGGCGATGCGTCTCTCGACTGACGGTTCGTCCGCCCGGCCGGAAGTCGAGCGCGCGGATGGCGGAGCTTGTCCAGGCGTCGGCCGCGCGTCGATCGAAACCCGGAGGCCGTCTGCGGCCGGTCGGGGGATACGAGCTTGTGGACGTCGCGGTATCCGAGGCGTACAATGGCGGCATACCTGCGTGCGAGGACATCGTATGAACGACTCCGGCATCCCGTCCGTTCACACCGGAGGATCTCAGGTTTCGAATCCACGCGATCCGGTGGATCGTCGGCCAGGCGTCAGGTGGGGCTGGCTGGCGCGCGTCGGCTGGGCGCTGGGCCTGGCCTGGGGCCTGCACGGAACGGGCGGTCCGGAACTCGTCGCGGCACAGTCTCCCGCGCACGAGGAATCTCCGAGCGGGCAGTCCGAGGCTGAAGCGCTGGTCGAACAACTGGGCGCCGAAGAGTTCTCGCAACGCGAGCGGGCGACGTCGCGACTGATCGAACTGGGGCTGGTCGCCAAGTCCGCCGTCGAAGCCGGGCGCACGCATCCTGATCGCGAGATTCGCTATCGGTGCGAGCGGATTTCACAGATCGTCGGCGAATTGGATTTCCAGCGGCGCTTGACGGCCTTCTTGGCGGGGCGAAGCGATGGCTCGGATCTACCGGCGTGGCGGCAATTCGTCGACGTGTGCGGCGACAACGGCGACTCGCGCAGCCTATTTGTCGAAATGCAAAAAGCCGAGGCCCGTCTACTCGAGGCTGTTCAGAATGGTCCGCAGGGCGTGGCCCGCGTGGCGGAAGCCCGGACCGCACAGCTTCAGAACTTGCAGCGGCGCGGCGGCCAGGTGATCGATCTGGGCAGCATCGCCGCGATGCTGTTCGCGGCCATCGACGCGGAGGTCAAACTGGGCCTGCAGACCAGCTTTGCCGTGGTGAACCTATGCAGCCAACCGACTTTTGTCCGGGCGATGGCCGTTCCGGCCCAAGGCAAGATCCTCCGCAAGCTGCTCAGCCGCTGGATTACGAACAGCGAGGGCCCGGTGGCCCAGCAAAGCATGTTTCTGGCGATGCGTTTCGAGATGAAGGAAGGCTTGATCCCCGCGACGCGGATCCTGCAGAACGCCGGCGAGCAGCCCTTCGTCCGCCAGACAGCGCTGATCACGGCGGCCAAGCTGGGCGACGCCTCGCACGAAGGCCTGTTCGAGGCGGCCTTGACGGACGCGTCGCGTCTGAGCTCGCAACGCATCAACAACGTTCAGTACGAGACGCAGTTGCGAGACGTCGCCCTGGCGGCTCTGCTGCTGCTGAAAAAACAGGACCCTAAACAGTTTGGTTTCGATCGGATCCAATTGAATGACAGCACCTTGTTCAACCTTGGCACGGTAGGATTTGAAAATGAAGACCAGCGAAAAGCGGCGTTTGACAAATACCACGAGTTCCAGGCTCGTTAAGACCTCTTGCGATGGCTTGCCCGGCGCGGCGTCGCGCGGCGCCAACGGACAGGGATGGCGGTGGGCGACCATCCTCTCGTTGGGCGCGTGCCTGATCACGCTGCGCACGCCGCTCGGCTGGGCGGCGGACGAGCATCGTGACCGCTTCGAGGCTCGCCAATACGTCGACGCCGATGGCGCGCGGCTGCTGTACCGGCTGTTGCGTCCCCAGAACTACGCCCCACAAGTTCGCTATCCGCTGGTCCTTTTCTTGCACGGCGCCGGCGAGCGCGGCGACGATAATGTCCGTCAGCTCGTGCACGGGATGAACCAGTTCGCCAGCGATCAGATCATGGCCGAGCACCCGTGTTTCGTCATGGCTCCGCAGTGCCCGGCCGGACAGAAGTGGGTGGACATGGACTGGTCGGCGCCGCGCGGCGACATGCCCGCCGAGCCCGCTCCGACCATGCGGCTGGCCTGCGAGACGCTCGACGCGCTGCAGAAGGAATTCTCGATCGACCCGGCGCGGGTCTACGTCACGGGGTTGTCGATGGGCGGATACGGGACGTGGGATGCGATCGCCCGGTACCCCGACCGCTTTGCCGCGGCCGTCCCGATCTGCGGTGGCGGCGACCCGGCGCAGGCTCAGAAAATGGCCCGCACGCCCGTCTGGGCCTTTCATGGCGGCAAGGACGGGGTGGTCAAGCCGCAACGGTCGCGCGAGATGGTCGAGGCGATCAAGGCGGCCGGGGGAACCGTCAAATACACCGAGTACCCCGACGCCGGGCACAACGCCTGGACCGCGACCTACGAGAATCCTGAGTTCTTCACCTGGCTGTTCGCCCAGCGAAAACCGGGTACGTAGTGCCAGAAATCAGAATGGACGGGACATGGAACGTGAACTCGTCCCAGATTGCCAGAACGGCGATCTGGACACGACATGATGGTAAGTGGAATGGCTGGACGGCGCACCGCAAGGCAGTGCGCCGTCCTGGAGGGACACGCTCCGTCGTGGCTTGATCGTTGATAGGCGGAAGCTGCGTTTCAAGAATGGAGCTTTATCATGTGTGAGCACTGCACGCGACGCGAGTTCTTGGGAGCGAGCGCGGCGAGTGGATTGCTGTTGTCCGGCGCTAGCTGGGTGCACGCGCGGGATTCGCAATCGCCGGCCGAGCGGCTGCGCGACAAATCGCGAATCTTAGTGATCTTCACGGGGGTTCCTCAGCCGAAGGACCGAAATTGGGGCGCTGACGCCGGCCAGGTCGAGGCGATGAAGACCCGGCTGGCGGCAGCCGAGCAGAGTCTGGGAAACGTCGAACTGGTGCTGGGCCATTCGACCAGCCCGCAGGAGACCGCAGCCCTGTTGGAGAAAGCCGGACCAGAATCGCCGGTTTTGGCCATCAATGTAGAGAACTTCGCATTGACGCGCGTGGTGGCCCCGATCCTCGCTGGCGAACGTCCCCTGGCGGTGTTCGCGTTGCCGGCCAGCGGCCACGACTGGATGTACGCCCCGCGATGGCGTCGCCAAGGCCACCGTGTCACCTTGCTGGCCAGCAGCGATCTCGACGAAATCGAACGCGCGCTGCGAGTCCTGCGCGTGATCCCGATGATGCGACAGACGCGAATTCTGCTGTTCCCTCCGGCTCGCGGCACCGTGGCAGCTCGCTCGCCGGACGAGATCAAGAAGTGTTTGGGGGCCGAGGTGGTCCTGTGCGATCAGCCGAACTTCGACGAGATGCTCGGCGCGGTGGATGACGACGCGGTCCGCGCCGAGACCGAGGCTTGGACCCACGGCGCCAAGGAGATCGTCGAACCGACGCGCGAAGACATCGAGAAAGCGGCCCGCGTCAGCATCGCTTTGCAGCGTCTGATGGACCGCGAGCGAGCCGACGCCCTGGCGATCGGAACCTGCATGGGTTGGCTGCCGCGCGGGTTTCCTTGCCTGGGATTTACGCGTCTGCGTGATCGGGGCATCCCGGCCGCCTGCGAGGGCGACATGGACTCGCTGCTGACGATGCTCTTGTTTCAATACGCGGTCGATCGGCCCGGATTTCAAGGCAACGCCACCTTCGACACGGCGCGCAATGCGCTGTGGACTGCGCACTGTACAGCCCCTTTGAAGATGGATGGACCGGATGGGCAGGCGGCGCCCTATCTGCTGCGCGGACACTCGGAGGTCAGCGGCAGCGGCTGCGTGCCCGAGGTGTTGTACCGCCTCGGACAGACCGTCACCCGCACCAAGCTGATCAACCTGGACACGTTCCTGGTTTCGACGGGCACGATTGTTGACGTCCCCGAAAGATCCGTGCACGGCTGCCGAACGCAGATCGTGACGCAGGTGCGCGACGCCGCGAAGATGGCGGCTGGCTGGAGCAGCGAGCTGGACACCGAGGATGCCATGACGTTGTTGCACCGCGTCGTCTACTACGGCGACCACGTGCAGAGCGTTCGGCATCTGGCCGATTTGATGGGGCTGAATGTCGTCGAGGAAGGTTGATCCGGGCGCAAGCAGCTCTCGAGCCGAACCCAATTCCGTGGCGCGGCGAGTGCGTTGTCCGTTTCGATTTTTGGGTAGCCTCGCTCGCCACCGTGCGGGATTCCCGCAGCCTGGCGATCGCGAGGCCCCCAATGCCCGGTCGTGACGACGCGCTGGCTTACACGGTCGGTCGCGTCTGCCGCCGGCGCGCTGCTCGCGCGCGGCGGAACCTCGCGGCCAGACGCGGACGACGTCCGCGAGCGGCATCTTCAGACTCGCCTTTCACCGGTATGTTTTTCACCGGTGCGTCTCTTGCCCGCGTGCCTTTCCCGGATACGGGCCGAAGCCTCGCCGAACTTCGTCCGCCACTGCTCGTCCTGCTAGCATGTGTTTCCAGTTTATCCGGAGGGCGCAGAGTCTCCCGTTCGTAAACTGTAGCGGCCGATTCGGAAATTCCGTATTTGTCGATCTGACTGGCCGAAGTCAGCAATAGACGCTCAGGCCGTGCAAGCTGTGTCAACCGCGTTTCTGGCATCTTCGCTACGACAGGATCTAGAGGATCGATGACAGGATGCTCGCGATGACGACGTTCGAATCTCGTGCCGCATCGAACGTGCGGACAACGGCGGCTGGAGTCGCGGCGATGCTCGCCGTGTGCCTCATGTATGGTACCGCCCGCGCCGACACACGACTCGACTGGAGATCTACCCCCTACCCGGCGGCCTACGCGTCGAGCCGCTTGGCCATGCCGCCGCCGACCGAACCGATGATCCGGCTTCCGCCAGTCGCTGACGAAGCCGCTGAGCAAGATCTGCGAACTGCCTCGATGGCTCGGTTGACAGAAGACACGACCGCCGCGGCGACGGCAGACGGGACGGCGGCCGAGGCGACGGCGGGCGAGGCGATCGCGGGATCCGAGTTCTACACGCTGGACGAGCTTCGCGACGAGATGAAGAAGCTGGCCTGGACCAAGGGCGACTTTGCGATCGTCCCCTACGGCATTCTGTGGGGCAGCGCCTATTACGGCACCTCGCGTTTTGCGCCGGGGCATTTCGTGCTGTACATTCCTTCCGAGCAGGACGAAGGCGAAGACAGCTTTGTGATCGACACCCGCAGAACGCGTCTGGGGTTGAACATCGCAGGCCCGCAAATCCCGTTTTTTGGCTGTGCGAAGAGCGGCGCCCAAGTTGAAGTCGACTTTATGGGCTTTAGTGGCACCGTGGTCGGCGGCGCGGTTGCGCCCAACACGGAGAACTATCCGGCCGTGCTGCTGCGGCACGCGTTTGCCGAGCTGAAGACGGACGACTGGCGGCTGCTGGCGGGACAAACATGGGACGTGATCTCGCCCTTGAACCCGGGCATGTTGACCTACGCGGTCGGCTGGGCCGGCGGGAACATCGGATTCCGCCGCATGCAGATCCGCGGCGAACGGTATTTTCACGTCAGCGAGACCTGCCAGTTGACGGTGCAGGCCGCCATGATGCAGGATATCGTCACGGATCTGCCGATGTATGCCGAGAACGCCAACTGGCCGGTTCTCGAGGGACGTACGGCGATCTCGTTAGGCGCCGACGATGGCGGATCGCGTCCGTTGACCATCGGCGTGTCCGGGCACATCGGACGACAAGGCTGGGATTTCTCCGATGCGGATGATTTTCGGCTGCCGACGTGGTCGGTCTGTGGTGACGTCCGCTACGTGATCACCGATCGGCTGGGCATTCAGGGCGAGTTTTTTACCGGCGAAAATCTCAGTACCTTCTTTGGCGGGGTGTTTCAGGGGATCAACCCAGTGACTCGCCGTACGATCGGATCGGCCGGCGGCTGGATCGACCTATGGTTCGACTGGACGCCGCGCTGGCACAGCCATGTTGGTTGCGGCACGGACAATCCGTCGAATGCCGACGTTCCCGCCGGCGGTCGCACGTCCAACTCCTTCCTGTTCGGCAACGTCTCGTTCGACGTGACCAAGAAGTTGTTCCTCGGTTTGGAAGTCAGCCATTGGAGGACGACGTACCAGGACAAGGAACCCGGCGACTCGGTGATCTTCGAGTTCGTGGGCGGGTACGGGTTCTAGCCGTCGGCGGCCGATCCCAAGATCCACGCGCGGAGCATGGCCGTCGCTGTGCGGTCCACAAGGCGCGCGCCCGGCGTAGAGAACTTGCATCCAAGGACTCCGATTGCGCGGGGCGTCGGGCATCGACACGCGGTGAACGAACGCAACGTGTTTCGACGCATCGTCGCCATGGACGCGCGGCGCCCAGCGACGGGGGCTGCGCGTTGGCGGTCGGCGCTGCGTACCGCCCGCCTGGTTCAGTGCGGCGGCTCGCTTGCCCCGTCATCCGGCGTCGGTCGGCCGGCAGGGCCGGCAGAGTCGGCAGGGTCGGCAGGTGGTCGATAGTCCGCAACAGTCTCCAGCAACACCTCGGCGGCCCACTGGGCCGCCAGACCCACGACCTGTGGACAGTCGCTCTTGGCGACAGCGCGAACATCCTTGCAGAGGACGCTGCCGTAGTGCCGCTCGAACTGCGCGTACACCTTGCGCATGAGTTCTTGGCTCAGTCGCTTGTCGCCAAAGAAAGTCTCGTCGCGCGAGCGACCGCACAGAAACCCGAAGAACAATCCCGCGCCGGTAAATGCGCCGCAGCTCTGAATTCCGGTCGGCGTCGCGCCGCCGTCCACGCAACTAGCTGCGCGAAACACGCCCACATCGGCTTTCAACTCGGGCAACGCGTCCTGCAGCGCGGCCAAGACACACTGGGCGCAGCCGCCGTGACGCTGCTCGTACTCGTGGCCCAGCCGAAACGCCGTTTCGATGATTTTCGCTTCGCGCCCCGCTACGTCCACGCGGTCACCGCTCCGCAGGATCGGTTGCGAATCGGCCGTCTGGGCAGACGCTTCGGCCGCGCTCGACAGATTCAACGCCAAGCCGGTGGCCACCGATTGGAGCAGACCCCGGCGGTTCGTGGTGCGGTTCATAATACTGTGCTCGCGAGTGAAGGCATGCGGACCAGCGGCCGTTTTCCCCGTTGGAACACGGTCGCTCGGAAATCTACTTTGCGCGACTCGGAACGGAATCGTGTCGCGTGGACTTCGCCCCGTCTCGCCGGCACGGGCCGTGACGTTCGGGCCGGTCGTCGCCATTCGCGCACGGCAGGGCCCCACGGCAATTATGCCGCGGTGCGGGCCGGGGCGTCCAGTGTCGGGCGGCGCTCGACGCGGCGCGGCAGGGGCTGCGCGGATGACGACTTTCTCCGACCTTGCGCGCTTCGGCCCGCGCTCGGCGTCAACGACCAGGCAGACACTGCGTTTCGTCGCGTTCCCTATCCTCTGCGAACACGCCCGCTACGAAACGCGTTCATTCGATGGGGCGGTGGTGGTCGCGAGACAGTCTGACTACCGTAAAGGCGGCTCGAACACATCCCAGGCCGCGACTGTCACCGGGCCGTCGCCGCGCAGAACCAACCGCAGTTCGTGCGGGCCGTTGGTCAGACAATCGGCCAGCCGGAGGCGAAATTTCTGCGCGGTCGCCGCTCGAAAGTCGACGCTTTCCAGCGTCGCTCGATGGACCTCGAACGTGAACCGATCACCCGTGCGGTTGTTCCGGACGTCGCGCCAGAACTCGGGCTCGACGATGATCTGGCCTGAGTCGCCGGTGAACGGGCGGAGGCCATTGCCCTGGCCGTCACGACCGGTCAAGCTGCCGGTCAGTTCGTAGTCTCCGTGGTCGCTGGTCATCCCGATGGTCCACGTCTGCGGAACCAGATTCCGGCCCAGCCGCACCGCGTGCGGGCAGCGGTCTCGTGGCGGGTTGGGAGGGTTGAGCGCGTTTCGCTGGTCCGGTTGGATGTAGTCCGCGTAAAACGCGGCGACGTCTTTCGCCGGTCGGCCGTCGATCCAGACGTCGGCCGTACCGCCGTCGGGCTCGTTCCATCCGATCAACTCGATGCGGTTGCCGGTGAACGACACGCTCAACACGCTGCCCGCGGATGTCGCGCGGCGGCCTGAGCCTTCGCGGGCCGGTGTCCACGGGCCGCCCTCGAACTTGACCGCCGTCGAGCCCTCGACCTCGATCCGCCGCTCGCGACTGTGCGGATCGTACGCAAACTGGCTGGGGTGATGGAAGTGGCGGGCCAAGTTCTGGACGGTCATCTGAGCCGCGAGACGGGTCTGGTGAACCGCGTCGCCCAATAGATCCCCGATCGCCAAGTGGTTGTCCAGCATGTACTGGGTCAGCTCGCGACGGTTTTCCACGAATTCGACGCCGTACTTCTCGCACACCGCGCGCAGGGGCGGCGGATCCTGATGGCTGTTGCGCGCTTCGGGATCCGGCCAGACCGGTGCGTGCGGCTGACACCAATGTAGGCTGCCCACGATGATGTCCGCGGTGGTGTGGCGACGCAATTCGACGATCATCGCTTCCAGGTCTTCGGTCTTGCCGAAATTGTACAGCAGTACGACGTCCGGCTGATCGGGAATCACCAGGTGGCGGGCCCAGCCGTGGGAGAAGTGGTACGAAGTCGAGTTGCCCGCGATCTTTCTATAGACGATCGGCGGGGCGTCGGGAAAGCGTTGGCGAATGAGTTCGGCCAGCAGGTCACCGTTGCCTAGACCGTTGGTAAAGCTCGAACCGATGGCCCAGATCAATAGCGGGCGGGCAGGATCGAATCCACGTTCGAGCTTCTGCACGGTCAGCGCCAGATTTGCGCCGTCGTCGGGACGCGCTGGGGCCAGGTATGTCGGTGCGTTTTCAAGCGCTTGCGCGCCCGCCTCGGCCGCCTGCGACGATGTCGCGACCGATCCGCACGAGATCCAGACGACGGCCAGAAACAGCTCAGGACGTTTCATCGCACCGCTCCTCCCCCTCTCACGATTCAAAACACCGAGGTCCACCCGGCGTCGGGACCCCACCCACAAGGCGACGCCCACAAGTTCGAGCCGCCATCGCCCAACAATCGACGGGCGCACGGTCCGGTCCAACGTAGTCAAAGGCCGCGCTGGCGGCTACGGGGGAATCGGGTATTGCAGAGGATCGCGCGTTGCCGAGGCGTACGATCCGGGGGTCTCGACGCAACATCCGCTCGCCACGGCCAGCGTCTGTGGACCCGCCGTTTGGGTCCGAAGGAAAACGTGTCGTGCAGGCTGGGCCGACGCAACAAGGGCAATGCCATCTCGCGGCCACCCGCGTCTATCGCTCGAAGGACCGCGCGTAACCGTCGCTGGGCGGCTTGGGCAGCATTCGAAGCGGCGCGGCCAGGGTGGCCGGCGGCCGCATTCACTGATACAAGCCGGCGCGGGCTACGCGACAACCGCCGCCGTGAAAGCGTGCTCGCCCGAAACTGGCTACCTACAAGCACGACTTTTATTTGCCTGTATTGCGTTATTAGCGCGTTCTGCCTAATCTAGCATTTTCACCGAATTCGATCCCGGAACTACATCAGATGAGGCAACATCTAAGAAATGGCCGGAAGAAAGGGGTGGGTGCGATGTTTGACGGCATGACTCGTTCAGATTTGGAATCACAGGCCAGACGCCTGGGCTACGAACCGGATCGCGACGACACGGATGCAGACCTGACGCTCGCAATTCACATGCGTTCGGCACGCGCGGGTCAGGGTTCGCCGGGCGACGCGCAACCAAACGGCCAAGGTGTGTTTCCGCCCTACTCGACAGCCAATGGTTGACGGGTTGCCGGATAAGCTGTGCGGGCAAGCTGTGCGGGCAAGCTGTGCGGGCAAGCTGTGTCCGGGGCGCGGCTTGCCGTCGCCTCAGATCCGCCATCCTTCCCGGTATTGGAAGCTGATCCGCTGGTTGCCCTCGGGGTGGTTCGTGATCTGGCCGATCGCCGGTTCATAGGCCAGCGTTTCGCCGGGAAACAACGTGGCGATGTTTCCGAGCATCAATAATTCGCTCAGCGGGCCGCCGTTGTCGAAGCTGGCCAGGATCTGGCCGCCGCCGATGCCGCGGCAGGCGTCGATCCAGTCTCGGTAGATGCCGTGCGAAGCGGCGATCCGCCGCGGCTGCGCAGTCGCGAGGCTCTCGAAACGGTCGGTGGGCAGCGCCGTCACGCGCACGCTATGGTCGTTGGCGACCAGTGCGCCGTCGCTGCCGACGAGGATCGATCCGGCCATCCCCATCAGCGCATCGGCCGCGTCGGGATCGGCGACGCCAAAGCGGCACAGGATCGCGTGGATCCGCTCGCGCGTTCCCGGCGCGAACTCGGGGCCGTGATGCCAGGTGATCGCGAGCGGCGCGAACGGATCGCGGGCGGGGATCTCCCAACGAACGCGCTCCCAGCGGGGGAACGAGACACGATTGGTCCGCGAGCATTCCGCACGGACGCGAACGACGCTCGCCGCGGTATCCCACAACTGCCGCAACGCCAAGACCAGGAATGGGAACATCATGGTGTGCGGGCCAAAGCTGCCCAGGCCCCCGTTGCAGGTCTCTCGCCAGTGCGCGTACGCCATCCAATCCGGATGGTACTCGCGCCAAGCCAGCGGGCCGAGCCAGAGATCCCAATCCAGTCCTTCGGGAACCGGCTGGCTTGTGGTAGGCGTCGCCGCGCGATCCGGTCCGCCGCGACGAAACCAGACATGCGCTTCGTCGATGCGACCGATGGCCCCTTCTTGCACCAGCTCCATTGCGCGGCGAAACGGTCCGGCGCCGGTCCCGGGGCTGCGGTAGGTCGTAGGCAGTCCTGTTTGGGCCGCCAGAAAGCGCAGTTGCCGCGCGTCGCTGATCGTCAGCCCCAGCGGACGTTCGCTGCATATCGGTTTGCCCGCGCGCAGCGCCGCGCCGCAAGCGACTCCGTGGAAGTGATCGTAATCCGAGACGACCAGCGCGTCGATCTCGTCAGACCGTTCGTCGAACAGTTGCCGGATATCGGCCAGCCAGCGCACACCTTCGCCCCGGGCCAAGCGACGATACTGCTCGGCAGCCGACTGCTGGTCGCGCTGCGCCGCGTCTTGCAACTGCTCGGCCCGATCCTGCCACTGTCTGACGATCTCGACCTTTTTGCGCTGGTCGGGATTGCACACGGCCACCAGATCCGCGTTGTAGATATGGGCGGCGGTCAGAAAGTGAGCGGCGTTGTACATGTTGCCGAACACGGCCAGCCGCAGGCGTTCGTTCGTCCAATACGCCCGCGCCGAACGGCTGTGGCGCAGAACGTGGACACCGCCTATGGCGCCGGCGGCGGCAGTCAAAAAACGGCGGCGGGCGACTCGCTGCGTCATGCGGTTGGATCTCCCTGCTCCGTGCACGGGCGACAAGGGCGGCGGCGCACGGGCGCCGGCGCTAGATCGTGTACCCGGCACGATACGCGTAACTCAGAAACTCGGCCGCCCGCGGATGATTGGCGATCCGGCCGCTGGCGGGCTCGAACTCGATCGTCTCGTCGGGAAACCGCGTCGCCAGACTGCCCACGGCCAGGAATTCGGCAAATGGCGCGACATACTCGAAACAGGACATGGGACGCGGACCGCCGCGACAGGCATCGATCCACTCGCCGTAATGGCTTGGTGGAACGGGCGTGCGTAGCGGCTGCGCCTGCTCGACGCCGGTGAACCGATCCGCCGGCAATAGCCTGACGGTCGTGTTATGGCTGTTGGTCGCCAACAGGCCGCGGCTGCCCAGAATCAGGCAGCCAGCCGAGGGCAACAGGTCCGTCAATTCTCGATCGGCGGCGCCGTGGTCGCGCAGCGTCTGTTCGAGCTGCGCGCGCGATCCGGGCGCATAGTCCGGCGGATAGCCGTGATGCCAGGTAAACGTCACTGCGGGCAACTCGCCGCGTGGCGGGATCTCCCAGTGAATCCGCTCCCACCGCGGGTAGGACACCTGATTGGCGCGCGAACATTCAGCCCGGACTCGAATGCGCTTGCCGCCGCCATCGTCGCGCCACAGGTCGCCGACGTTCAACCCCATGAACGCCATGTTGGCCGAATGCGGTCCAAAATTGCCCAACTCGCCGAGGCTTGTCTCGCGCCACGCGATGCGATTGATCCACTCGGAGTGGTACGCTCGCCAGCGGACTTGCGCCAGCCACAGATCCCAGTTCAATTCCGGCGGCGCCTCTTGTGTGCCTTGCGGCGTGGCCGCAAAGTCGCGTCCGCCGCGGCTGAAGAACACGTGGACTTCGCGAATCGGTCCCAACTGTCCCTCGCGGAGGATTTCGACCCCGCGACGGAATCCGCGAGTGGCTGCGCCGTGATTGTTCATCTGGGTCGGCAACCGTTCGTGCCGCTGGGCCAGGCGGTGCAGCGCTCGCGCCTCGTGCGCGCTGATGGCCAGCGGTTTTTCCACCAGCACGGGTTTGCCTGCGCGCAAAGCCGCGGCCGCGATGTTGGCGTGCGTATGGTCGGGGGTCGCGACCACGACAGCGTCAAACTGATTGGCCGCTTCGTCCAGCATCCGACGAAAGTCGGCGTACAGCGGCGGTTTGACGGACGCCAGACGCTCGTAGATCTCCGCCGCGGCCCGCTCGGCCGATTGGTCTGATCGGCTCCATTGGGCCGCCCGTTGCCGCCACAGGTCGTAGACCCGACGGACCTTGCGCAGATCGACGTCGCAGGTGACCGCGTACTCGACGTTTGCGTAGGTGTGGATTGCGGCGGCGAAACCGAAGTAGGCGCCGTAGCCAGCCATGCCCACGATGGCCAGCCGGAGCCGATCGTTTGCGCGAAAGGAAAACGCGGTCTGAGGCGAGGCGAGGATCAACGGCCCGCCGACCGCGGCCGTCGCCCGCAGAAATCGACGACGAGTCAAGTCGGCGCTCGCCCGTGGATCGCTCATCTGGCGGACTCCTGGATAGGATGCTGTCGGACGCAATTGTTTTTCTCGCCTGCGCTCGTGTCCGTCAAGCTTCCACGCAACTCGGCAATTCACGCCGCGACCTTGGGTCGCGGCCGCCCCACGCCGCGAGGCGCCGTCCGGACCGGCTTGATCAAGGCCGGCCGAGATTCTTACGTGACCCTCGGCTCGTGTCATCCGCGTCGTATGGCCTGCGTCCTCCGCGCCCTGTTCCTTTTTCTTTCTCTGTTGCATCCGCATTTCTCGCGCGTTAGGATCAACCAAGGCCCGTGTCCAACCGCAGGCGACGAACGGTTCCTGGAACGTTCGCCGGCGCGTCCGAACGCGAGCCTTGCCCACCTGGTTGCATCCCTGCCGTGACGAATGCCTACCCGCCCGAACCTTGATCGATCGAGACAACCGCTGCCATGGCCAGGAAACGAAAATGCGGCCCGTGTCATCCCGTCGCGGCTAACGCTTTAACGGAGCCGCTGGGCCCCGAGTCCCGCCCGCCCAAGTATTACAGCCGCTTGGAATTCGCGAGTCCCGAGGAAGGCCACGGCCCACTCGGCATTGTGGGACGCGAGTTGCAGCTCGTCTGGTATCAAACCGAGAAGGATCGCGATCGCGACCGTCACGGGAGCGTCGTCTCCGTATTGGAGTTTCGAGACTGTTGGCGGAACCGGGGACCGTTGGGCGACCGCTATCACTTCAAGGCGTTTCTGCTGGAAGACATGAGCGGCGAATACCGGGAATGGGTCGATCATCAAGTCCATCGGGGCCGGGCGTGGACCGACGCCGCCGACGTGCTCGAGACGGAAGTGCATTTCTCGGTCGGCATTCGGCAACTAGCGATCGATCCGTTTAGCGACGACGAGCCGCCGCTACAACCGTTTGTCATCCATACGCCCGATGTCCAAGATCTCAGCAGTCCACAGTTGGACATGCTGTTTGACGCGATGAGCCACCTGTTCCAGAACATGCCCGCGATGATGCTGATGGAAGATTTACAGCGGCAGCGCACGGCAGGTCCGGAGTGCGAGCAAAGCCCCGGCAACGCAAGCGGCGATCCAGGCCGCGGTAACGCAACGCAAGACGCCGATGCCGCATCCGTGGCTGATCCGCTGTCCGCAATCCGGTCAATGTGGTTCCCGCCGCGTTGATGGCGATGCGCGTGGCCTGCGACGCCGGACTTCGACACGCCGCTGTCCGCCACCGCGCGGCGCCGACCATGGGATGGCCACGCTCCGTCGTGGCGTGCGCCGCTGCCCGCCCGCGCTCGGCGCCGAGTCGCGCGTCTCGTCGGAACGAGGCCGCAACGACGGGTCAAGGTCTTTGGCGTTGCGTTTTTTCCAGCCGTTGGCGAAGCGCGCGTCGCTCCTGCCCGACAGTCTTGTCAAAGTCGGCGCGCGTCGTTCGACGTGCGCACGCGCGAAGAGGGCTGCGCGTCGACCGAGACGCCATTGAAAGCGGTGCAACGCGAGCCTCTTATCTTGTGCCTCGTGCGCCCCGGGCTCTGGACCCTTCCGGGCGGCCGACGTTCCGCGGCGGCGTCGAAAAACTGGGCCGATCGGACTGAAAAGTCTGTCGTGTCGCGGGAAGCCGCGGCGTCGCGACTCCCGGGCGATCGGACGCAAACGAGCGAGACTCGGGTCGAACGAAGCGAGTAGCCCCCGCGTCCGTGCGCGGGGTGGGAAGCTCGAAGCGTGGTCGGTCGAGTGTCGGTGTGCGAATCTCCGGCCGGAGGACGCGGGTCGCGCCGGCATCGGGGCCCGGTGCAGAAGCCTCGACCCGCGGCCGTTCGAATGTCGGTGGGCGAATCTCCGGCCGAAAGGCCCGAGTCGCATTGGCATCGGCGCGCGGTACAGAAGCCTCGATCCGTGGCCGTTCGAATGTCCGTGTGCGAATCTCCGGCCGGAACTCGCGAGTCGCGCCGGTGTCGCCACGCGGCTTAGGACTCTCGACCCGCGGCCGCTCGGAACTCGGTGGGCGAACATCCGGGCGGCGGTCGCGAACCGCATCGCTATCGCCACGCGGCTTAGGACTCTCGACCCGCGGCCGCTCGGAACTCGGCGGGCGAACATCCGGGCGGCGGTCGCGAACCGCATCACTATCGCCGCGCGACTTAGGACTCTCGATCCGCGGCCGCTCGGAACTCGGCGGGCGAACATCCGAGCGGCGGTCGCGTGCCGTGTCGCCATCGCCGCGCGAGCGCCGTAGCTCGGACTGCGCACGGTCCTCCGCAGACGAGCGGCTATCCGGGCGACCGGCACGGGACGTGTCGGCGTGCGCGTTCGACCGGTGCAGTTCCGACCGCACGTCTCGCTCCGACACGTCGGGCCGCCGCGGCGCACCAGGAATGGGTCGGACTTTGGCGATCTGAGGCAAATGCGGCAGCCGGAACTGCGGGTCGGAGCGACGGGGCGAAGGCTTGCCATCCCCGCCGACAACCGTACGCACTGCGGGACTCGTCCCGTGTCGGAAATTGGACTCGGATCGGACTCGCTGTCGCGCCAATTCGTTTATCTGACCAGACATTCCCTTCCAAGCCTGTCGCTGCGCATCCGACAGTCGCTCGAGTCGCAGCGCAGCCTCGCCGCGGTGAGACAGCGCGTCGGACACCGTGCGGCCCAACATCGCGTACTTCAGTTCCGACGTCGTGCCGCGCGCGTGCGTTGCCAGTCTGAGCTGGGCGTCCAGCGTGCGCGGCGGGCGGAAGTCCGGATGTCGGTCGAAATAGTTGTACCAGCCGCGCAGCCGCTGACCGTAATCGATGTGAAGCCGGTGGTGGCTGGCCGCGTAATAGGCAAACATCGGGTCATAACCATGGCGGCCGTGATAGTTGTACCACGGGTAGAACGCATAACCGCCGCGCGGACGAAAGCCGTAATAGTCGCCCCAGTAGTAGTGACAGCGGCGCGGGTAGACGAACAGATGGAACACGAGCCGCCCCGTATCCACGACTATGCTCGGCGAGTAGACGTAGTCGTGGCGACGATAGATCGGCCGCCGGAAGCAGACGGGGGCAAACACGACTCCGCGTCGCGCCAGCGGATAATCCCAATAGCCGCGAACAAAGACGGCGCCGAGCGGCGTCCAGACGTAGTGCGCCGGACTCCACACCCACCCGTCTTGGTACGTGATCCAATATCCTGGACGCCAGGCATAACCCGGATCCTGATACATCCAGCACCCGCTGACCCAGTAGTGATCGGGCGAAGGCTGCGGACTGGTCGG
>JAVYAJ010000255.1:0-22659 GCA_032229885.1 Candidatus Anammoximicrobium sp.
AATGCCTTCGGGTTGCGTTGCTCATGGAAAGTACCTCCGCATGGGTCTATACTAACCCAAACGGCTCGACATTCCAGTTTCAAGAGGAGCAGGACAGCGGCAAGTTCTCTGCGACGATGCCTCGAGCGGCGGGAACGGATCTCGTCTCTCCAGTTGCAGACAGTCGAGGCCAAGCCCTCTGTGCTACTAACCTCAAACATCGTGAACTTTTTGACAATGTTTTCGGGCAGCGAGTGCGTTAAGTTGTCGAAGAGTTACATGTTGTGCTTGCAGTAGCTCTGTGTCCTCTGCGTCTCTGCGTTTGATCGACGTCCTTGCGCGGACGAACTGGCCGGGCTACAGGAAAATACGTTTTGGAAACGCAGAGACGCTGAGGACGGTGAGATTTCGGCGCCCCGTCGTAGCGGGGAGAGACATGACAGGCGAATCACGACGGATGGACACGGTCTCGAGACGTGTGTTCCTGGCCCATGAACCAGGCGACCGTTGTCCGTAGTAGGCGGTGAATCTGGTGCCGCGCGATGCTAGGCAATGCCGCGCGCCGCCTCGTAGGCCGCGATCTTGTCGGCGTGTCGGAGCGTTAGCGCGATGTCGTCCCAGCCGTTCAATAGACAGTGGCGGCGAAACTCGTCGACCTCGAAGGCGATCTTCAGCCCAAACGCATCCGTGATCGTACAGCTCTCCAGATCCACCGTCAGTTGATAGCCCGAGTGGTCGGCGAATCGCTGAAACAATTGGTCGACCTGCGTTGCGTCCAAGCGGATCGGCAACACGCCGTTCTTGAAGCAGTTGTTGTAGAAAATGTCGGCGAAACTGGGGGCGATGACGACGCGAAAGCCGTAGTTGTCCAGCGCCCATACGGCGTGTTCGCGACTGGAACCGCAGCCAAAGTTGCGGCGGGCCACCAGGATCGATGCCCCGCGGACCTCCGGCTGATTCAGTTCGAAATCCGGATTCTCGCTGCCGTCGGCGAGATATCGCCAGTCGTAAAATAGCATCGCCTCATAGCCGGACCGTTCGATCCGCTTGAGAAACTGCTTGGGGATGATCTGGTCGGTGTCCACGTCGGCCCGATCCATCACGGCGACCAAGCCCGTATGTTTGGTAAAAGCTCGCATCGAACGATTTCCTATGCGCAGGCCCCGGAGGCCCCGCCAAAGCAGATAGTTACGAAAGACTCGCTGTACTCACGCTAGATGGCTCGAACCGATACGGTCCACCAAACTCGGCTGCTTGTGTGTTCCTGTGCCCGGCTCCGTACCTGTCGTCGTCCAACTGGCTGGCGTTCACGCGCGATGGCCAGCGTCTGACGATGCTGATCACGATGTCCCGTGCGTCATCGGAACTCCACGCGCCATCGGACCTCTGTGCGCCACCGGACCTCCGCGCGCCACCCGCCCCCGAGCGCCACCCGCGTTTTCAGCCCTTGTAGTCCCAGCCGCGAATGTCCACAAACTGGCCGCGAATGGCCGCCGCGACGGCCATGGCGGGCGAGACCAAATGCGTCCGTCCACCCTTGCCTTGACGACCCTCGAAGTTGCGGTTGCTGGTCGCCGCGCACCGCTCGCCCGGCTCGAGCCGGTCCGGGTTCATCGCCAGGCACATGCTGCAACCCGCCTCGCGCCACTCGAAACCTGCATCCAGGAACACGCGGTCCAGGCCCTCTTGTTCGGCCTGTCGTTTGACCAACCCGCTGCCGGGAACCACCATGGCCTGGACGTGCGGCGCGACGCGATGGCCCCGCGCCACGGCAGCCGCGGCTCGCAGGTCTTCGATGCGCGCGTTGGTGCAGGAACCGATGAACGCCCGATCGATGCGGATATCCATGATCGGCGTGCCCGCCGTCAAGCCCATGTACTCCAAAGCCCGAGCCGCCGTCTTCCGCTCGATCGGATCGGTGAACTCGTCCGGATCGGGAACCCGACCCGTGACCGGCACGACCTGACCCGGAGTCGTGCCCCAAGTGACCTGCGGGACGACGTCCGCCGCATCGAACACCCGCACGCGATCGTACACGGCGCCGGGATCGCTGCGCAGTTGGTCCCAGCGTTGCACCGCCGCATCGAAATCCGCCGGCGCGAACTCGCGTCCGCGCAGATAGTCGTATGTCGTCTGGTCGGGGGCGATCAGCCCGGCGCGGGCGCCCGCTTCGATCGACATGTTGCAGACCGTCATCCGCTGTTCCATGCTCAGCGCCCGGATCGCGCTGCCCGTATACTCGAACACACAACCGGCGCCGCCCGACGTCGTCAGTTCGCCGATCAAGTACAGGATGATGTCCTTGGCGGTCACTCCGGCGTGCAGTTCGCCGTCGACGCGCACCTCGAACGTCTTTGGCTTGTATTGCAACAGTGTCTGGGTGGCCAGCACATGTTCGACCTCGCTGGTGCCGATGCCGAACGCCAACGCCCCGAACGCGCCGTGCGTCGCCGTATGGCTGTCGCCGCAGACGATGGTCATCCCCGGTTGGGTCAGCCCCAACTCGGGGCCGATCACGTGCACGATTCCCTGTCTCGGATCGTGGATGTCGTACAGCCGAATTCCGAACTCCTGGCAATTCTTCCGCAACGTCTCGATCTGCTGGCGCGAGATCGGGTCCTCGATCGGCAGGGCGCGATCGGTCGTCGGGACGTTATGGTCCGGCGTAGCCACCACCAGATTCGGGCGGCGAACCTTGCGTCCGGCCAGCCGCAGTCCCTCGAAAGCCTGGGGGCTGGTGACCTCGTGAATCAACTGCAGATCGATGTACAGGATCGTTTGCTGTCCCGGCTCGGCATGGACGACATGGTTGTCCCAGATTTTCTCGAACATCGTGCGGCGGGAAGCTTGCTCGGTCATGGCGTGTCCAGTTGTTGTGCTCGAAACGTTGGAATCGGATTCCCCACTCACGTTGCATCAAGCGTCCGACGGTGCGGGCTCGACGTGCGCGGCCGTGAAAGTATAACGGGCAACCGGCGATCCGGCGAGGGCGGGCCATCACCCACCGCGGCCGCACCTCGCCGACCTACGATCCGACGGCGCCGCGTTCCACGCGTAAGGCCGGCATCGTGCGCGGATCGACAAAGGCCTAACGCGGGCTAGCGCCCGCAACCCAAGAATCTGTTTGGCCGAAGGCCAACACGCTTCCCTCTTGGCCAGCCGTGGCGGCCAATCGTGACGAAGCCCGGACGCCGCACCCATAGCACCGCCCCATCCGGCGCATTATCATCACCGGCAGTGCACCACAGGCGCCGGGCCGGCGCGGTGTTTGCGGCCGGTTGTCGGCGCGTCCGCGTCCATGCCTTCGTCGGGGGGATCTCGCCATGTCATCGGCCCGCCGGATCGTTGTCTCGATGCTGCTTTTGTCCGTTAGTCCGCTGGTAGCACGCGCGATCGACGACGATCCGCCCTGGAAGCCGTTTCACTTGCCTTGGCAGTCTGCCGACGATGCGTTGGTCGATGTCCGCTCGCTGCTGGACGGGCCGGCAGGCAAGCACGGTCCCGTGCAGGTACGGGACGGCCACTTGCACTTTGCCAACGGCGGGCGCGTCAAGTTCTGGGGCGCCAACCTGTCCGGCGAAGGCTGTTTGCCACCGCCGGAGACCGCTCCGTTGGTGGCCGATCGGTTGGCCAAGTTCGGGTTCAATCTGGTCCGGTTTCACGGCCTGGACTCGACGTGGGGCAAGACACTGTTTCCCCCGGGCGCGTCGGACACGCAGCATTTCGACCCGCAGCAACTAGATCGGCTCGATCGGATGATCGCCGAACTTCGACAGCGAGGCATCTACGTCAATCTGAACCTGCACGTCGGCCGCCGCTTTACGCCCGGCGACGGCCTGCCCCAGACGGAAATGCTCGGCTATGCCAAATACTGTGTCATTTTCAACCGGCGGATGATCGAACTGCAGAAAGACTATGCCCGCCAGTTGCTCGGCCACCGCAATCCCTACACGGGACTCACGTATGCCGAGGACCCGGCGGTCGTGATCGTCGAGCTGACCAACGAGAACTCGCTGTTTGGCGGCTGGACCAGCGGATTTCTGCAGGGGCGCGTTGCGGGTCGGCCGGCCAACACGACGTGGACGGACATCCCGCCGTACTATGCCCAGGAGCTGACCCAGCTCTTCAACCAGTGGCTTGCCCAGCGGTATCCGACACGGACGGGGCTGGCCCAGGCGTGGGGCGACGGCGCGCGTCCGCCGGGCGCCCAGCGGCTGAAGAACGCGGATTTTACGGACGACAACCAAAGCTGGGAATTGTCGCGGCAGGCGCCGGCCGCGGCCGAACTCGAGTGCGGACTCGACGCGACCGACGGCAGGCCGTGCGCCAAGGTCAGCGTGACGACGATCGGCGAGAAGCCTTGGCACGTCATGCTGACGCAACGGGGGCTGACGTTGCACAAGGGTCTCAAATACCGCGTGGCGTTCCAGGCTCGCGCTTCGGGCCCGCGCAGCGTGAACGCCGAGGTCTGCCACAGCTCGCCCTACCGCGGCTACGGCTACGCGCGATTCGAGCTGGACGCCAACTGGCGCGACTGCCAGTTCAGCTTCGTCGCCCCGGAGGACGACGACCTGGTGCGACTCAGCTTCCAGTTCGGCGATGTCCTGGGCACGGCGTGGGTCCGCGATGTGATCCTGCACGAAGCGCCGGTGTACGGTCTGCGCGAGGACGAAGATCCTGCGCAGGGCACGGTCCGGCGGCTGGACCCTGGTCAGTTCGCGACCCACACGGCGGCTCGGTTTCGCGACGAGGGGCGGTTCTACTACGATCTGGAGAGCGGTTACAACCGCGAGATGGAACGGTTCTTGAAAGACGAGTTGAAGATCTGCGCGCTGGTCGAGGGTACGAATCACAACTATGGGTTGCCCTGCCTGCGGGCCGAGTCGCTGCTCGATCTGACGGATTGCCATGCCTATTGGCAGCACCCGCACTTTCCCCGCCAGCCCTGGTCGCGCACGGACTGGGAGATCGGCAACACGCCGATGCTCGACGCGCCCGACGCCAACTGCATCTCGCAGCTCAGCCGCTCGGCGGTCGTCGGCAAGCCATTTGCCGTCAGCGAGTACAATCACCCGTTCCCGAACGAATATGGCTGCGAGATGCCGTTGCTGTTGGCGGCCTATGCCAGCCTACAGGACTGGGATGCGATCTACGGCTATACCTTTCTGCACCTTTACGAAGACCGTTTGCTGGGCGGCGATTGTGTCACCGGGTACTTCGACCTGGCGAACGAAGTTGGCAAGATGGCCCAGATGCCGACCGCTTCGCTGCTGTTCCAACGCGGCGATGTTCGAGCGGCGGAAAAGCTGGTTGCAGTCAGTTACGACGAACAGCGCACGTACGACAGCTTGCAGCAGCCGCGCTGGGGTCGAACCCGTTTTCATCTGGACGGCGATCTGTCGCCGCTGCTGCCGCTGGTGCATCGGTTTCGCGCGGCTAGTTTCGACGCCGCGGCCACGACGCGGGTCGCCGATCTGGGGTTCGTTCCGCCCGGGGATCGCATCGCCAGCGACACGGGCGAGCTGAGCTGGCAGGCCGGCCAGAAACGGACCGGACGGCTGACGATCGATGCACCGCGAATCCAGGCGGCCCTCGGCTGGATCGGCGGTCAAACGGTGCGCACCGCGGACGCCGAGTTCCGGCTGCGGACTCCGTTCTGCGCCGTCAGTCTGATCGCGATCGACGGCCAGCCGCTGGCCCGTTCGCAAGAAATCCTGTTGGTTGCCGCGGCGCGTTGCGCCAACACGGGGATGACATGGAACGCGGAACGCACCAGCATCAGCGATCAATGGGGCGGTCCGCCGCTGTTGATCGAACCGGTCGTCGGCCAGATCGCCGTGCGGCGCGAGGCGGCGAGCCCGCCGTTGCGGCTGATCCCGCTGGATGGCGTCGGTCGGGCAACGACGGCCACCCGCGGGCCGAACACGATCGATCGAGGCCAGGCCCGGTTCGACCTGCTGCCTGACGATGGCACGGTTTGGTATATGCTGTCAGCTCGCCAGCCGTAGACGCGAGCCGCGGCCCTGCCTGGTGGTCCAACAGGCCGCACGCCCACCCCGCACACGCGCGGAAGCGTCGATGGAGGGCCACGCTCCGTCGTGGCCGCTCCCGCTCCGTCGTGGCCGGTCCTGCTCGTTCGCCGCACGCGCAGTTTCGGCGTGCCGCCGCGGAATGATCAGGCCGAGGCCTGCTCGGCGCGTCCCATGCGACGCAGCGTTTCGTCCAGGGCCTCGTCCCAGCCGAGGAAGTCTTTCAGCTCGGCGGCGACGCGCGGGTGGGCAAAGATCCGGACGCGCTTGACATAGTCGTCGAACTGCTCGCGAGCCAGCGCCTGGACGACGGGCGAGACCGCGCCCAGCGAACGGTAGATCCGCTCCTTTTGAAAGTGGACGTCCACCTGGAACTCGATCTCGAGTTTGACCGGCGGCGCGTCGAACAGGATGTCCGGCGGGCTGATCCGACGCCCCGTGCGGCGAGCCAGCACGGACGCCAGTTCGTCGGCGCACGCGGCCAGCCAGGGATACGGACGACGCGCCAACTGTTGGTACAACTCGCGCTGCTCGAAAAAGCTGAATTGAATCAGCCGTTTGTACAGACGGCGAGTCGGGCCAAACAGGCCGTCCAGCAGGGCGTGCGCCGGTTTGGCCTCGGCGGCCCGCAGCATCGTGCCGACGAACGCCCCTTCGGACTGTCGAAACAGCGCGTCCAGATCGAGCGTCGAGCGAAGCAGATAGAACGCCCGTTGGAACATGGCGGTCGCCGAACGCACCGCATGATGCCAGTAGACCTCGCTGAACATCACATAGCGGGCAAAGACCATCATCTCGGCCGCCGTCCGGCCCTTGTCCGAAATCGCCAGTCCATCGCCGGCTTGGTTCAGACACAGGCTGCCGATCAGCCGTTGTTGGTCGAAATTGCGTCCGTAGGGAACGCCGGCGTGCAAGCTGTCTCGGACCAGGTAGTCCATCTTGTCGACGTCGATCGGCCCCGACAGCAGGCTGTGCAAAATCTTGGCGACTTGCGTTCGCGGCCGTTCGGCGACGAGGGCGACCACCTCGTGCGGTTCCAGCCCCCAGTCGTTCCGCAGCGCCTCGGCCACGTCGCCTTCGAGCGCGAAGTTCCTGAGGAACGCCTCGTGTTCGGGAACGCCGGGCAATTCCATGTCTTCGATGGCGTGGCAGAAGGGCCAGTGCCCCAAATCGTGCAGCAGCGCCGCTGCGATCAGAAGCTCGGCGTCGCGCGGCGTCACCGCGGCGGCGAAACGCGGATCGTGAGACAACTGTTTCAGGTACAGCAAGGCGATGCGGTACACGCCTAGCGAATGCTCGAATCGCGTGTGGTGCGCGGCCGGATAGACCAGCGAGACTAGCCCCAACTGCGAGATCTTCGCCAGTCGCCGAAACTGCGGCGAGTCGATGATCCGCCGCACGCGCTCAGTCAACGGCACATCCAACTGGTCGGGGATCCGCACCAGATGACGGCGAGCGTCCAGGCTGGCAATCTCCGGCACGTTGTGGATCATGGGCGTGGGTGGCAGCGAAGCGCAATGGAACTGATAGACACGACGGAACGCATCCCTCGGACCGACAGGCGCGGTATAACAGATCCCGCGGGATCGCACAAGCCAGCCGAATCATCGGTCGGCGGACCTTGGATCGGCAAGCGGAGCGAGGGCATCGCGCATCGCCCGAGCGGCACAACTCGACTTTTTTTGAGGATTCGGCTATATTTAACCTACGTTGTCGTTCGATGTCGGGTCTTCGGCCGAGCCGCCGCGTTGTACCGGAACCCCCGATCGGTCATGACGCAGGCATGGACCGCTCGCCGGCCCGCGCCGACGACAAGCGTACAATGTCGCGGGGCGGCCTGTCGCGTCGCGCACGGGGATCTGCCAACGTAGTCACGGTCGCGACCGGCGCGACGGGCCGTGTACCTGCCGTGCATGGATTCACGATCGCTCGATGCAATCCGCCCATATTGCCGCACCGAAATGTTGCTCGAACGAGGGGCAGCACGCCATGAACACGTTCAAGATCCTGTGCTCGATCATCGCCGCCCTCGCGATGCTGCTGGCCGCGCGATCGGCGCCCGCGCAATTCGGCGTCGACGAGTCGCAACCGGACATGTGGACCCGGCCGAAGGGGAACGTCGAGAACGTTGAGATCAAAGGCAAGATTGTCGGCATGCAGCGAGACGTGGTCCAACTGGCCAACGAACAGGCCAGTCAGCGCTGGCTGGTGAAGATGCCGCGCGAGGCGAATGGTGTTCGTGTGTATGGGACCGCGAGGTTGAGCTATCTACAGCCTGGAATGATGGTTCGATTCTCGGGCGTGTTCGATCTGAAAGGCAACGCCCAGGCGCCGATCGAGCGACTGGAGGTGTTCACGCCCAAGCCGGTGAAGGAAGGCATGGTCGATCCGCAGCAGTTCGGAGTCTTTGCCGAAGAGGCGTTCGGCGCCCGCTTGTTGCAGAACGAGGCGCCCGGGACTCAGCCCAAGCTTGAGACCGGCTCGTTTGTGGTCAGCGGCCAATTGCGCGGCTTTCGCAAAGGCGAGCTGTTCGTCGCGGCCGGACCCACGTTGGTGCGGGTTCCGCTGTCCGAGAAAGCCGAGATTTCCACCGATGTGACGGACACGCGATGGGTTCAGGTGGGCGATGAAATGGAGGTCTCCGGCTGGTCCTACCCGTATTTGAAAACCCACGTCGTGGCGACTCGAGTGACGATTCACTCGAGCCATCCGATGGGACCGGCCCCCGAGGAAAAGCCCGCCAAACCGGCCGCACCCAAAGCGCCCGAGACCAAGCCCGAGCCGCAGGCGGCGCCCAAGCCGGCTGCCGTGCCGCCGAACGCGCCGCCGAACGCGCCATCGCCCGCGCCTCCGCCCGCCGAAACCTGACCGTCAAGTGCCCGTCACGCCATCGGCCGAAACCGATCTTCGCTGCGCTGGCGACGCGAGCCGATGGGCCGTGCGGTCCTCATGCCAAACCGACCTCTCAACCAACGACCGTACGATGCTATTGACCACCCACCCGAAACTGAAGCCCATCCGCGACAAAGTCGAGGCGGGCGAGCGGTTGTCGTTCGACGACGGATTGTTGCTGTACGACCCCAGCGTCCCGTTGCAAGAGGTCGGCCAGTTGGCCAATCTCGTGCGCGAGCGGCTCAACGGCCAGACTGCGTTCTACAACATCAACACCCATCTGAACCCGACCAATGTCTGTGTGTACCGCTGCACGTTCTGCGCGTTTCGGGCCGATCTCCGCGATCCGGCCGGGTATGTGATGACCGACGAGCAAATCCTGGCGCGAGCTCGCGAGGCCGTCGAACACGGATGCACGGAAATGCACATCGTCGGCGGCGTGCATCATCTGAAGCCGTTCGACTGGTATCGGAACATGATCCGGATCCTGCACGACGCCTACCCGAGCTTGCATCTGAAGGCCTGGACCGCCGTCGAGATCCACTGGTTCGAGATCATCACCAAACGCGCGGTGCGCGATCTGCTGCAAGAGTTGATTGCCGCCGGGTTGGGCAGTATGCCGGGCGGCGGCGCCGAGATTTTTCATCCGGACATCCGCCAGCGGATCTGCGCGCACAAGGCCGACGCCGAGAAATGGCTGGACATTCATCGCATCGCGCACCAGCTCGGTCTGAGATCCAACTGCACGATGCTGTACGGGCACATCGAGCAGCCGCGGCACCGGATCGACCATCTGATCCGGCTTCGCGACCTGCAGGACGAGACCGGCGGATTTCAAACGTTCATCCCGCTGGCCTTCCACCCCGCCAACACCGAGCTGGCGCACCTGCCCAAGCCTTCGGCCCTGCTGGATCTACGCACGATCGCGGTCAGTCGGTTGATGCTAGACAACATCCCCCACATCAAGGCGTACTGGATCATGCTCGGCATCGGCGGAGCGCAAGTCGCCCTGGCCTACGGGGCGGACGATCTCGATGGAACGGTGCGACACGAATCGATCTACCACGACGCCGGGGCGACGACGCCGGAGATCCTGTCCGTCGACGAGATCCGTCGCCTGATTACCACGGCCGGCCGCCAATGCGTCGAACGCGACACGCTGTATCGTCGCGTCGAACGCGCCCCGGCGCCCGCCGCTGGCGCGGCCGAGCTTGCCGCGCCCGGGACGATTTGAATCGCGTCTGTGCGCAGCGATCGTCACCCTTCCGAACGCCGGCCGTCATCCGTTGCACGCTGAACGGGCATCGACCCGCGGCCGCGCCTGTACGGCAGAAAACAAAGACTGGCGCTCTCTATCAAGAAACCTGCCAGATCCGAGCGGTGCGGTCGTTGGCGGCCGAGGCCAGTTGCGTGCCGTGGGGCGAGAACAGCGCCGCCCGCGTCGGTGGCTTATGGGCCAGTGCCGCAAGCCAGAATTGGCCGGTGACTATAGCCAGACTTCCGCCAGTCTGTGCGATATCGCAAGTCGGGGTTTATGGCCACGACGACTGGTTTCTATCTAGATCGCTAGCTGAAATGCGCCCGTTGAGGGTCTGCGCAGTGTGGAGCGCAACGCTCCACGCCTGGTTGGAGGGCCACGCTCCACGCCTGGTTGGAGGGCCACGCTCTGTCGTGGCCGCAACCAGCTATGCAGCGCTGGAGGGCCACGCTCCACGCGTGGCCGTAACCAGGCGGACGCGACGGAGCGCGTCCCTCCACAACGGCCCACTGTCCTGCGCTCGCCGTCCAGCCATTTCGATTGCCACGTAGCTCGGCCCAGCTCGTTTTTCTGGAAATCTGGGACGACTTTCCGTTCCACGTCCCATCAATTCCGGTTTGTGGCACTGGATGCCCCTCCAACACCAGCCGCTGCTCGCCCTGCAAGCTTGTCGGATCCGCCTGGTCGGATTGGAAAAAACTCGTAGGCGAATCGTGGCTATTCTTACCTCTGCGATGTTCGATGGGAGTCTGAAATCCCTGGGAAGAACATCCATCTAGTCTCCCTTCGCCGTTAACCAACTGGAAAAGCACACTAAAACGCAGCCCACCCGTCGCTCGTCATCGCGTGGAATGTTGATCTGCGATATATCAAACGATATAAACAGTGCTCGTCGATCGAGACACCGACCAGTGCGAGCGGAACATGCAACCCACGCCGGGCGACAACGTTTCCGCGGAGATCAAGCAACTGCGGGCCCGACTTGGGTTGACCCAAGTCTTGCTGGCACAGCGGCTCGGCGTGTCGTTTCCCACCGTAAACCGTTGGGAAAACGGCAAATCGGTGCCGTCGCAGTTGTCGTGGAACCGGCTGCGAGAGATTTCCGGCGATTCCACCGCCGAGACGGCCGCGGATGACGATTCGGCCAGCTTGTCGCCCCCGATGCTCGATCTTACCGCCAGCCCCGAGGTCGTGCGCGCGGTGGTCGAGGGCGAGCGGCTTTCGTTTGGCCATCTTGCCAACCCGGCTTTCGCCACCGAGATCTCGAGCATCGACCCGCTCCCCCACCAGCGGATCGCGGTCTACGACCACATGCTAAAACAGCCCCGCTTGCGATTTCTGCTGGCGGACGACGCAGGGGCGGGCAAAACGATCATGACGGGCCTGTACGTCCGCGAGATGCTCTCGCGCCGCCTGCTGCGCCGTGTGTTGATCGTGCCGCCCGCGGGACTAATTGGAAACTGGCAGCGCGAACTGCACGTGCTGTTCAACCTGCCGTTCAAGGTGGTGGCGGGCGCCGATGCCCGCAACGCCAATCCGTTCATCGGGCCAAGCGGCGACCGTACGATCGTCAGCGTCGATACGCTGGCCGGCGAGCGCGTCTTCGCGCGGCTGCGCGACGAGAACGTCGAGCCGTATGATCTGGTCGTCTTCGACGAAGCCCACAAGCTTTCGGTGGATCGCGGCAACGATCTGCGCATCCGCAGAACTGATCGCTACCGTCTGGCCGAAGCGCTCGCCGGCGTTCGCGGATTGGACCCAGCGTGGCGGTTGCCTGGGACGCCCCATCATCTGTTGCTCCTCACCGCCACGCCACACCAAGGTAAGGACTATCCGTACTACGGGCTTTGGCGTTTGCTCGAGCCCGACGTGCTTTCGACGCCCGAGGCGTTCGACCAATATCCTCCGGCGCAGCGTCAAGCCCGCTTCATCCGCCGCACCAAAGAGGAGATGGTTCACCTCAGTGGCAGGCCGCTGTACCCCAAACGCATCTCCGACACGCTCGGCTACGACCTGACCCAAGGCCCCATTAGCGAGCAAACGCTGTACGACGAGACTACCGAATACATGCGGCACGTTTACAACCGAGCCAAGCTGCTGAACCGCTCGGCCGCTCGGCTGGCGATGAGCGTGCTTCAGCGCCGCTTGGCCAGTTCCACCTATGCGCTCCTGCGCTCGTTCGAGCGGCGCATCGACAAACTGACGCAGCTCATCCGCGACGTGCAAGAGGGCAAGCTGACCGAAGAACAGCTCGTCGTACTCCAGCGCCGGCTGGCGGAAGACGACGACGTGCTCGACTCGAAGACGGCCGAAGAAGAAGGCGGCCCCATCGATGGCCGCGAAGAGAATGAGATCTCCGAAGATCGTTTGCTCGCGGGCGTCATCGCCACGTCGCTGGCCGATCTGGTGATCGAGCGCGAGCAGGTCGTCGCCCTGCGAGACCTGGCCCGCAAGGTCTATGAGCAAGGCGCCGAGTCCAAGTTCGACAAGCTCCGCGAGGTGCTCACCGAATCGCGTTTCGCCGGCGAAAAGTTCATCGTCTTCACCGAGCATCGCGATACGCTCGACTATCTGGTTCAGCGGTTGGGCGGCATCGGCTACACCGGCCAGATTGCCCACATCCACGGCGGCATGTACTACACCGAGCGCCAGCAACAGGTCGAGCGATTCCGCAAGTCGCACGAGGATGGCGGCGCGCGGTTCATGCTCTGCACCGACGCCGCGGCGGAGGGCATCAACCTCCAGTTCTGCTGGATCATGATCAACTTTGACGTGCCCTGGAACCCGGCGCGGCTCGAACAGCGCATGGGCCGCATCCACCGCTATGGCCAAAAGCACGACCCCGTGCAGATCGTCAACCTCGTCGCGCCCAAGACGCGCGAAGGGCTGGTGATCGAGACGCTGCTTAACAAGCTCGAAACCATCCGCAGCAGCCTGGGGAGCGAAAAGGTTTTCGATTCGATCGGTCGGCTTTTCGAAGGCGTGTCGCTGAAGACGTACATGGAGCGGGCCGTTGTCGAAGGCGCCGGCGCGGTCGCCCGAGACCTGGAAGGCAAGCTCACGGCCCAGCAGGTCGAAGCGCTGGCCGCCAAAGAAAAAATGCTCTACGGCGACGGCGGCGACGTAAAACGCCAACTGCCCCGCCTCCGCGAAGACCTCGCCCACGAGGCCTATCGTCGCCTGCTGCCGGGCTACGTGCGCCAGTACATCCAGAGCGCCGCGCCGCTGGTCGCGATGGAGATCCGCGGCGAGATCGATCGCTGCTTTACCCTGCGTCCCGTCGAGAAGGGCGCGGTCGATCCGCTCCTGCACGCCCTGGAACTCTACGCGCCGCACGCGCGGGAATGCCTGACCGTCGTTCGCCCCGAACAGAACCAGGCGGCCATTTGGGTCCATCCCGGCGAGTCGGTCTTCGAGCAATTCCGCGCCACGGTCCGCGACCGCCTCGGCGACGACGCCCTCCGCGGCGCGGTGTTCGTCGACCCCACGGCGGAAAAGCCGTACCTGTTTCATCTGGCGCTGGTGAGCGTCGTTCGCCAGGCCGATCCCGTTTTGCCCGACCTGGCCACCGAAGAAGTGGTCGATTGCCAATTGGTCGGCGTGCGGCAGCATGAAGGGAGCGAGCTAACGCTGTGCCCAGTCGAACACTTGCTGTTGCTCAGAGGAGGAGGAGGCGGCCTTCCTCCCGCGGCGCAGCGGCTGGCGGTCGCCGCCGACAAGCTCAAGGAGCAAGCCGCCGCTTTTCTCATCGAGCGCGTCGCGCGTGGCATGGCGATCCAGCGTCGCCAAGAACTGCTGGCCTCGTTGCCCGAGCGCGAGCAATTCATTCAACGCGGGTTCAATTTCCAGGAAACCGAGCTGGCCGCCGCGCGGGTCAAGCTGTCCGAAAAGGTTCGCAGCGGAAACGCCGCCGCCACCAAGGCGCTCAAGGAAATCAAAGACCAGCAGCGGTCGCTCGCCCAGCGTCGCGCCACCGCGCTGGCGACGGTCCGTCGCGAGCCGGAACTGATCGCCGCCGGCAATCTCACCTTTTTCGCCCACGCGCTGATCGTTCCTTCGACGAACGCGGAAGACGTGGCTCGCCACGATGCCGAGGTCGAGCGGATTGCCATGGACTTTGTTCGCGCGTATGAGGAAGCCGCGGGGGCGGTCGTCCAGGACGTTCACACGCCCGCGCTGGCCCGCGCCGCCGGCCTGACCGACAATCCCGGCTTTGACCTGCTGGCGATCTACCCCGCGGGCGACCCCCGAGGTCGGCGGGCCATCGAGGTCAAAGGGCGCGCGGCGACGGGCGACGTCGAGGTTTCGTCCAACGAATGGGCCCGCGCCGCCAATCTCCGCCAAGCCTACTGGCTATATGCTGTTTACCAGTGCGCGACGCCCACGCCACGGTTGGCCCGCGTCCAAGACCCCTTCGGCAAACTGCTAGCCACCGCCAAGGGCAGCATACTGATCAGCCCCACACAAATCACCCAGGCAGCCACAGAAGAATAGCCACGGAAGATTAGCCACAGAGGACACAGAGAACACAGAGTTTACGAATGTAAGTTATCCATGAGCATTCAGTTACGGCATTTTGACTTTTTCGATTTCCCATCCCTATCTCTCTGTGACCTCTGTGTCCTCTGTGGCAATACAAGTACCCTGTGCCCTCTGTAGCAATAACCATTGTAGGATTGCGTCATGAGCGATGAATTAACTGAGAAGATCATCGGCGCCGCCATCGAAGTCCATCGCATCCTGGGGCCGGGGCTATTGGAGTCCATTTACGAGGAGGCATTGGTTGTCGAGTTAGAATTGCGCGGCATTGCCTGCGAGCGCCAAGTCGACGTGGACGTAGACTATAAGGGACACATTATCAAAGGGCAGCGGTTGGATCTTCTCGTGGCAGGTCAGCTTGTCGTCGAATGCAAGTCGCTGTCGAAACTGCCCGACGTGGCGCTGGCCCAAGTTCTTTCCTACTTACAAGCCACCGGTTTGAAACGCGGCTTGGCCCTAAACTTCGGACAAACGCGCCTGGTTGACGGCATCAAACGCATCTCCCTGTGAACTCTGTGCCCTCTGTGCCCTCTGTGCCCTCTGTGGCAAATGGATTCCCCATGACCGATTTCCCTCGACTTATCGAACATGCCTTCCCGCTCAAGCAGGCGTCGTTGGATTCCGTGCACGAGAAGAACGTCCGCCACGGGCATATTTCCACGCTGCACATCTGGCCGGCGCGGCGGCCGCTGGCGGCGTGTCGGGCGGCGCTGATCGCCACGCTGCTGCCCGATCCCGGCACGGCCGACGGGCGGAGGGAATTGTGCGAGAAGATCGCGGGCAAGGTCGTCAAGAATATCGAACGCAAGAAAATGCCGGATGGGCAGAGTGTCGTGCGGATGAAGGAGGAGACCGAAGGCGGCATCCTGCACTGGGGCCGCGAGACGGAAAACGCCGAGACGCTCGAATGGTTCCGCCGGGAAATCCGCAAGGCCTACGGCGGGCGAGCGCCCAAGGTGCTCGACCCGTTCGCCGGCGGCGGGGCCATTCCGCTCGAGGCGATGCGACTGGGCTGCGAGGCCACCGCCGTGGATATCAACCCCGTCGCCTGGTTCATCCTCAAATGCACGCTCGAGTATCCCCAGAAGCTGGCCGGGCAGACGCGTCCGCTGCCCGAGTTCATCCTACACAACGACGCCTTTATGGCCGAGTTCTTCAAGAAGGCCAAGGGATACCCTGCTGCGCAGGTCAAGGCGTCGTTGAAGCGGCTGCGCAAACGGCTCCAGATCGAGCGAATCGCCACCGCGGGCGAGCAGGGAGTGTTTGGGTTCGCGGGTGAGGAGGACGAATTAGACGCCGATCTGGCCTGGCATGTTCGCGCCTGGGGACAATGGGTGCTGGATCGGGCTCGGCGCGAACTGGCGCAATACTATCCCACTTATGCCGACTTCGAGCCGATCACGAAAGACCAGATCGCCTACGAACACCAGCCGATGCGCCTCGTACCGCTCAAGGACGATGGCACGCCGGACATCGACTCGCTGAACGCCGAGTTTACCGAGCGTTATTTGGCCGACAAACGCAACCCGCGCTGGGTCGCCAAGCCGACCGTCGCCTATCTCTGGGCGCGGACCGTGACCTGTAAAAACTGCCGCGCCATCATTCCGCTTCTGAGAACTCTTTGGCTGTCCAAAAAGGATCGCAACCGAGTCTTGCTCACTTTAGAGCCACGCGACGATCGGACTGGGGTTCAGTTTGGAGTTCAGAGAAACGTGCCTAGCCAAGGTGGCAATACTGCGCAGAAACGCGAACATGACAAGCGAATTGGTGCCGGAACCACCACGCGCAGTGGATGTTGGTGCCCGTGTTGTGGAAAGGCAAGCACAACGGCAATGACAAAGGAGGATATCCAACTTGAAGGCAAGGCGGGTAGACTATCGGAGCAAATGTTCGCTGCGGTGTACGAAGAACCTATCGGCAAGGGGTATCGACCGATAACTGCTGACGATTTGAACGCAGCCGCCAGCGCGAGTAATCGACTTCGCGAAGTTTTTGAAGAAGAGAAGCTGGGGGCTTTACTTGAGCCAATTGACTCGCGCCGCCCCTCTCCGAACTCGCGCGGATTGGCTGGGTTGACCAAGTATGGAATTTCTACGTTTTCGGGAGTATTCAACGATCGCCAACAGCTTGCCATCATGACCTTTATTCGGACAATCAGGACGTTGCCTGCGAATGGTAACTCGGGCAACGACATGTGGCACGATGCAATTGGTGACTTCTTGGCCTTGCTAACTAGCAAACTTACAGACTACACAAGTCGAGCATGTTCATGGAACCTCACAACTCAAAGCATCGGACATACATTCACTCGATATGCCATCCCAATGAACTCAGACTACGCAGAAAGCAACGTAGTTGGAGATAATTCCGGAGGGTTCTCGGGCACACTTGATTGGATGTGCATCGCAATTCAGGCGATCTCATTCACAGGTGGTGGAGCAACAAGACTGACGCTAGGGTCCGCTACCGACTCGGAGTTGGGAAAGTTTGACGTCGTTCTGACGGACCCTCCCTATTACGATTCAATTCCATACTCAGACGTAACCGATTACTTCTATATCTGGCTGAGGCGTCTCCTTGGAGAACGATACCCTGAACCTTTCTGTCAGCCACTCGTCAAGCGAGAACAAGAGATTATTCAACACGCCGGCAGACTCGATGGCGACAACGCACGTGCGAAAGCGATCTACGAGGAAGGCATGCGACAGGCGTTTGTGGCCGCTCATGCCATGCTTACGGATACCGGTCGGTTCGTGATTGTGTTTGCCCACAAAGACCCGGACGCATGGGAGACGCTGTCTGGAGCGCTTATCCAATCGGGATTCATTGTTGATGGAAGTTGGCCAATCCAGACCGAAAGGCCGGCGCGCACAATTGCTCTTTCAAACGCGGCACTCGCCTCTTCCGTCTGGCTTGTCTGCAAGAAGCGCCCGGCGACGGCCCGCCCCGGTTGGGACAACAACGTCCTGAAAGAGATGCGGACGAACATCACGGAAAAGCTACGGGCGTTCTGGGACGCCGGCATTCGTGGCCCGGACTTCGTCTGGGCGGCGACCGGGCCGGCGCTCGAGGCGTACAGCAAACATCCGGTGGTGCGCAAGGCCAACGAGCCCAACGCCACGATGGCCGTGGGCGAGTTCCTCAACCACGTCCGCCGGATGGTCGTGGACTTTGTCGTCGGGCGGGTGTTGACCGGCGAGCAGGGATCGGACTCGGCGGCCGCCGATCGGCTGGACGAGGTGACGGCCTATTACCTGCTGCACCGCCACGATTTTGGCCTGAACGACGCGCCAGTTGGCGCCTGCATCCTCTATGCCACCGCCTGCGGGTTGTCGGACGGCGAGCTGGACAAGACCTGGGGCATCTTGAGCCGCACCAGCGGCGACTCGACGCTCGCGGATGACGACGACAGCGCGGACGATTCGGATGACGCCGACAGCGAGCTGCCCGACGATGCGGGTAGTGGCGGCAGCAACGTGAAGCTCAAGGCGTGGAACCAGCGCAAGGGCAAGAGCATGGGCTACGAAGCCCCCTCAGGCAAGCCCGTGCCGCTGATCGACCGCGTGCATCGGCTGATGCACCTGTGGAAGGCGGGCGATGTGCAGAAGGTGGATGAATATCTCGACCAGCACGCCTTGCGGCGCAGCGAACTGTTCAAACGCGTGGTGCAATCGCTCATCGAGCTGTCCCCGAGATCGGGAGGGGGCAGCGAGCGGTCGTTGCTGGAGAGCATCAGCAACCACATCGGCGCCAAGGGCGCGGTGCGCGACCGGGGACCGATGCTGTTCGAGGCCCCGTCGGAGGACGCATGATGGCCGCACGACGCCGGAAAACGGAACTCGCGCCTCAGGCCGGTCAGTATGACGGGTTGGTCAGCGGCGTTGCCGAGCTGCTGGAACAGTCCCGCCGCACGACGGCGCGAACCGTCAACAGCATCCTCACGGCCACCTACTGGGAAATCGGTCGGCGGATTGTCGAGTTTGAGCAAGGGGGTGAGGCGCGGGCGGAGTATGGAACCGAACTACTCAAACGACTGGGAAAAGATCTGACGGCCCGGTTTGGAAGAGGATTTGGGTGGCGCAACCTGTTCAACATGCGGAACTTCCATCTTGGGTGGGAGATTTTGCAGACACCGTCTGCAATTTTCAAGGCCGACGCGATTGTCCAGACACCGTCTGGAAGATTCGAGGCCCGGGTCCGGCTGCCGGCGGGACTGTTGGAATCGATGGGGCACATGCCGGCCCAAGTCTTCGCCTCTCGTTACTTTAACCGAACTGCCCGATGCGGAGACACTGCGTCGGGAAATCTTGCAAACCAAACACGCTCTCGAAATACGAGCGGCCCAACGAGGATTAACAAATGGCTAAGCTCCCTTGGACCAAGTGGCACGAAGTGGTGAAGCTGCGCGACGACCTGCGTTCGGGCGATCTGCCCCTGCACATGTTCGCGGCGGATCTCTACGAGGTCATGATGCTCAGCGGCAAGCGGCCGATCTACGAGAAGCCGGAGGAATTCTTCGCGCTGACCTTCCCCACGCACAACCTGCGCAACCTGGTGCGGGACGTGGTGTTGCGCCTGGCCGGCAAGAACGACAAGGCCGTGCGGCAGCTCGAGCTGACCTACGGCGGCGGCAAGACGCACACGCTGATCACGATGCGCCACCTGGTCGACGACCCGGACAACCTGCCGGACCTACCCGCTGTGAAGGAGTTCGAGCAGACGATCGGCCAGACGCCGCCCAAGGCCCGCGTGGCCGCGTTGTGCTTCGACAAGCTGGACGTCGAGATCGGCTGCGACGTGCGGTCGCCCGATGGGCAGGTTCGTCGGCTCAAGCAGCCTTGGAGCCTGCTGGCGTATCAGATCGCCGGGGACGAGGGGTTAAGCTTGCTTCACGCCGACGGCAAGGCCGAGGAACGGACCACGCCGCCGGCGGAGAACACGCTGACGCAGTTGCTGTCGCTGCCGCTGAAGGAAGGCCTGGGGACGCTGATCCTGCTGGACGAGGTGCTGCTGTACGCCAAGGTGCGCTGCCACGGCGAGCCCGGATTTCTGGACGTGCTGATCGGGTTCTTCCAGTACCTCAGCCAAGCGGCGGCCAAGGTCGAGAAATGCTGCATCGTCGCGTCGTTGCTGTCGAGCGAGCCGAAGGACCAGGCGGACCAGTTGGGCAAGAAGATCGTGTCGGACCTGTACGACATCTTTCAGCGACAGCGCGAGGAGGCGGTACAGCCCGTGGAGAAGGACGACGTGGCCGAGGTGCTGCGGCGGCGGCTGTTCGACCCAAAGTCGGTCGAGCTGCGCGGGCAGTGGCGCCAGCACGTGATCGCGGCGCTCAAAGGCATCGCCGCTCTGGATGATCAGACAGTCAAAAGCGGCGCGGCGGTCGAGGAACGCTACTTGGAGAGCTTTCCGTTCCATCCGGAACTGACGGAGGTGTTCTACGCCAAGTGGGCTTCGGGCATCGAACGGTTCCAGAAGACCCGTGGCGTGCTGCGCACGTTCGCGCTGGCGCTGCGCGAAGCCGAAAAGTGGGATGACAGCCCGCTGGTGGGGCCAGCGGTGTTTCTCGGTGCGCCGCGCCAGGAAGGGCTCTCGGAAGCGGCCCGCGAATTGGTCGCCATCGCCGACACGATCGTAGACGACGGCCAGGTGACGCGTTGGACGGGGATTGTCGAAAGCGAGTTGCCTTGCGCGCGGCAGGTGCAAACGAGTTCCGTCGGCCTGAAGCGCCGCGAAATCGAGCAGGCGGTGATGGCGACGTTTTTGCATTCGCAGCCCAAGGGCCGCAGCGCCAAGACGCGCGATTTGATGTTGCTCGTCGGACCGTGCCGACCCGACAAGATCGAACTGGAAAAGGGGCTCAACCGCTGGTCCGACACGAGTTCGTGGCTAGACGATGAACACAAGCCGGAGCAGGAAAACCAGCTTCGTACTGAATGGCGGCTGGGCAACCGCCCGAACCTGACTCAAATGCACTCGGCAGCGGCGGCGCATCTTCAGGACGACATGGTGAAGGCGCGGCTGATCGAGGAAATCGGCAAGCTCAAGACACTGACCAGCGGAGCTTCGGCGTCGGGCGTGCGCGTTCACACGCTGCCGACCAAGCCCCGGGACATCGAGGATGACGGGCTGTTCCATTATGCCGTGCTGCCGCCGAGCGCCGCTTCGGATTCGGGTAAGCCCAGCGCCGAGGCCAAGCGGTTTCTCGACGAGACGACGGGGAGCGACAAGCCTCGCGTGTTTCGCAATGCGGTGCTGCTGCTGGTCGCGTCAAGAGACGGCCTGAACGTGGCCGAAGCCCGCGTGCGTGACTACCTGGCGTGGGAACGGGTGCTCGATGATTTGACGCCCAAGAGCGAAGAGGAGCGGAAGCAGAAGGGTTCGGTGGACGTCGCGCGGCTACAGACGCTGAAGATCAACATCGACAAGGCCCGCGCCCGCGTGCCCGAGGCGATCCGCCAGGCGTACTGCATCGTGGTGACCGTATCGGACAAGGACGAGGCGCAGGCGTTCAAGATCACCGTCAGCGATGGAGCCCACTTCGAGACGATCAAGAACGACAAGCGTTCGCGGGTACAGGACACGGCGATCACGGCCGAGGCCCTGCTGCCCGACGGACCATACAACCTGTGGAAGGGCGGCGAGACGAGCCGCCGCGTCAAGGATTTGGCGGGGGCGTTCGCCCAGTTGCCGCACTTGCCCAAGATGCTCAAGTCGCAGGCCATCGTCGAGACGCTCGTCGAAGGGTGCGCGCAGGGGACGTTCGTGCTCAAACTGCCGCGGCCCGACCGGACGTTTCGCACCTGGTGGCGCACGCGGCCCGATGCGGTGGCGCTCGACGATCCGGCGATGGAGCTCGTGCTGCCCGAGGCGGCGGAGCTTGGCGAAATGGCCGGCGAGCTTCTCGCGCCCAAGGCACTGCCCGAATTGTGGCCGGCGGATGAAATCACGGCGCAAGACGTGATGGATTACTTCGGCGGTACAAAGGTGGTGCAAGTCGACAAGGGGGGCTTCACCGAGACCGTGACGATCCCCAAGGCGGCGGCCGCCGTCGTCGAGGCGGCGATTGGCGAAGCCGTGGCCGATGGCAAGGTCTGGCTGCTGTCGGGACCGGCAAGCCTGTTGGCCGAGCCGATCCCCGCGGGCGTGTTGACGCCGGCCGCGAAGCTGCGCGTGCCGCCAGCCATCATTTCCGCCGCCGCCATCCTGCCGGAAACGCTGCCGGCCGCGTGGAAGGACGGCAGCACAAACGCCTTGGCCATCGCCACGGCGCTGTCGCAGCAGGCGGGGCACACGTTGCCCTGGAAGACGATGCGGGACGTGATTGGCGGATCGCTGCAAGCGCGTTTCATCACGGTCCAAGAAGATTCCGCGCCGTGGCCGTGCGACATGCCCGCCGCCAACACGGTGAGACTCAGAGTGGCCAGCACCGACGTCACTGGAGGTGGCAGTGCGGCGGGTGCCGGCGAAGGCGGGTTCGCTGGAGGCGCCCACGGCGGCGCGGCGACAAAACTGCTGGTGGCCCGAGCCGAACTGGAACCCTCCGAGATTCAGGATTTGGGCGACCTCGTCCCGCAACTGCTGGAGATCAAGAACGAGGCCAACACGTCACTGGTGTTCCGCGTTCAAATCGAGTTCGGCGACGGCGTCGAAGCGCCGAAGCCCGAACTGGCTGAAAAGATCAATGCGTTGTTGGAGGACCTAAAGGCTGGCTTCCGCCTCAGTTGACCCGCAACGACGACGCTTCACTTCGGCCAGTGCCCGCAACCAAAAGTGTAGTGTGCAGACGAGTGTACAAGATGTGCACAAGGTGCGCGTATGATACCGAGCAAGGCTCTAATGCCGACAACCTGCGTTGCGGGACAAGCGAGCCTTGGAAAACGGTCACCGAGAATTGAAGCGGAAGGGCGCAAGCCCTCCGGTTTGTCTGCTGGCGGTCGATTCAATTGGTCCGCTACGAAG
>JAVYAJ010000256.1:0-2060 GCA_032229885.1 Candidatus Anammoximicrobium sp.
ATCCCGAGCCACTGCTGCTCCCCTATCGGGCCGACTGCCGCCGCCTGCGCGTCGAGCACGGGGACCTGACCATGCCCATCCACGACGACGGGTTGCGGATCTCGGTTCGCTTCTGAGGTTCAAAGTCGGATTTTCTGCGGACCTGATCGCAGAATCTACGGCATGTCTCCCCGACCTCAACTCTAAATCCGCGCGTTCGTCGACGGCGGGAACCACCGCTGCCATCCGTTTGTGGACCAAGACCGCCGACGAAATCGCGCAAAAGCCAACCGTCAACCAACTTCAAACACAGCCCACTAGTTTGTGAACCGTCCCCGCCCTGGGGGGTATGGCAGGAGCGTTTCGGCGATGGCCTCATACGCATCTCGCAGTTCGGCCAGCAGAGCTGGATGCTTGGCGGCGACATTGGCCTCCTCGCGCTGGTCCGCCTCCATATCGAACAGACGCTCCTCTTTCATGACGTACTCGGCGTTGTTTGCCCGCCAGTACTTCCACTTTCCACGCCGCAGGGCTCCTTGGTCGACGACCCGCCAGAAGAGGTCGCCGATCGGTTCCTGTCCGGATCCCACCAAATAGTCGGAAAGGTCGCGGCCGTCCATTGGATAGTCGGGATCTGGTTCTGCGCCGGCCAGTGTTAGAAGCGTCCGTGTCCAGTCGTGGGTCACAACTGGCACATGCGAAACCTGCCGGCCCTTGATCTTGGCGGGCCACCGCACAATGGTCGGGACGCGAATACCCCCTTCGGTCACTTCCCACTTTCCACCCCGAAGAGGCCATTGATAGGAGTAACGCTCACCTCCATTATCGGACTTGAAGATGACGATGGTGTTGCGATCCTGACCGCCGCGGCGCAGTGCCGCCAGCACTCGCCCAATCTGCCTGTCCATATCGTGGACCATCTCGACGTACTTGGCGACGGATCCTCCGTCGTAATGGAACATAGCCCGCTGATCACCAGCCAGCGCACGCTCTGTCAACTCTGCGCTGACGGCCTGGTCGTTGGGGCCTTCCCAGGGCCAATGAGGCGTGGTGTAGTTGAGATTGATGAGCCACGGCTTCTGGTGATCGCGCTGCATGAACTCGACGGTGCGCTCGGTGAGAAGGTCTGTGTAATAGCGGAGGTCTTGATATTCCACATCGTTCTCGAAGAGATCGTACTTACCCAGATAGTCGATCTTCGAAAAGTAGTCCGCTCCTCCGCTGAAATTGCCGAACCACTCGTCCCAACCCGACTTGAGGGGGCTGAACCAGGGCAGGTAGCCGACATGCCATTTCCCCAGGAGGATTGTCGAGTACCCCGCGTCCCGTAACAGAGATGCCAGCGTTGGATGCCCTGGCGGTAAGCCCTCTTCTTCGTTCACCGTCGCGATGGGCTCAGCGAGGCCGCCGTAAAGACGCCCCGGATACCTGCCCGTGTACAGCCCTATGCGCGTCGGGGAGCAGGTCGATGAACTGGCGTAGCCTTGTGTAAAACGCACGCCTTCTCGCGCCAAGCGGTCCAAATTGGGCGTCTTTATGTGGGGCGCGCCGTAGCATGAGAGGTCGGACCAGCCCAAGTCATCTGCCATGATGAACAAGATGTTTGGCTTTTCTCCGTGCTTCGGGCCGTGGGGCCGGCCAGGCCGGTAAGTTGTTTCCGCATAGGCGGGCCGTGCGCCCGCCAGGACAGCGGCGAGGCTGAGGCCACCAGCAGCGAATCCGCGGCGGCTCAAGGTTCCGTGGGACCCTTTCCCGCTTGGCTCCGGTGTGAGTTCTTGCTCCGTTTCATGTTCCGCCATGAGCTTCCGATCTTTTGTGGCCAGACGCGACTGGATGGCTACGGGGTTGCGCGGCACGACTTCGTTGTCGAGTTCCGGTAGCGCTGGCGATCCAAGTGCGCCCTATGGAACCAAGAGCGAGCTAAGAAAGTCAATAAGCTTGGAGACTTGACCTCCGACCTGCCACCGCTCTATCAGCGCCATGTGGTCTTCGCGCCACGCAATGGTCGGGTGCTCTGGATGACGGACCTGCACTACTTACTGATCGAGCGGGCTGTCAAACACCGTCCCCTCTGCCGCGCG
>JAVYAJ010000257.1:0-2995 GCA_032229885.1 Candidatus Anammoximicrobium sp.
AACGCGGGCCAGTGCCCGCAACCCAAAAGTGTACTGTACCGACCAGTGTACAAGAGGCGCGCACGGTGCGCGCATGATACGGAGTAAGACTCTAACGCTGTCTAGTGCCCATAACCTAAAAGTGCACTGTACAGACCGGTGTACAAGATGCGCGCGTCGTGCGCGCATGGTACGGGTTAAGACTTTGAAACTCGACCGCTTTATCGCCGTTATGACGTCAATTATTCGCAATTGGAGGATGTACGCTTCTGAGGTGACCGTTCGGCATGCGTATCGATACCCCACGTGTGGGCGCCGAGGATTGGGAGTTTTGGACGGCGGTCCGAATCACGGGTTCGTAAGGTGGCGCGGCGAAAATGTTTACGCAGAACGAACGACGAGGTGCTGGCAGGGGGTGATAAAGCGCTAATCGCGGCCGCGTCGGTTGCTTCGTTGGCAATGGCGAGGGACAATGCCCGCATGACTGGAACGTGGGCGCACGCGCCAAATCCCAGGTGATTGCAGCGCACGCGACGATGCGTCGGGCGCTACGCGTCAAGGCGCGCGCTGTCTGATGTGGGATTTGGACGATGCGAACCGGGGATCGAATGACGATCATCACGAGGGCCATGCGATGGAGTGCGTTGTTTTGTGCGCCGGGTTTGCCACGCGAATGCATCCGCTGACGCTCGCTACGCCCAAGCACTTGTTGCCGGTGGCTGATCGGCCGGTGTTGGATTACGTGATCGAACGCCTCGCCGCGGCCGGCGTGCCTCGCGCGGTGCTGGTTACGAACCAAACGTTCGCCGACGCATTTGAAACGTGGGCGGCCCGGCATGTATCGCCCGTTCGGCTGGACGTGATCGACGACGGCGCAACGAGCAACGAAACGCGGCTGGGATCGATCGGCGATTTGAAATTCGCCTTGGATCAGGCCGACATCCGCGACGACTTTTTGGTGGTCAACGGCGACAACGTGTTCACGTTCGCCTTGACGCCGGTGCTCGACACCTTTCGCCAACGCGGCAGTACGATCGTCCTGTACGACGTGGGTTCAAAGAAGGAAGCGGCCAAAATGGGCGTGCCGACCTGCGATGCGGACGGCCGCGTGATCGGTTTTCGCGAGAAACCGGCGGATCCGTCGACGACGCTGATCTCCGTCGGCATCTACGCCTTCGAGGCAAAAGTGCGTCAGCTCGTAGATCGCTATCTGGAACAGCGCTTTTCGCCCGATACGACGGGCGGGTTCATCGAGTGGCTGTATGAACAGACGCCGGTGTACACCCATGTGACCCGGCCCGGCGAAGGCCTATGGTTCGACATCGGCTCGCACGAACAATATGAGGCCGCCAGCGCGCAACTGCGATCGCGCGGCTGACACGCACGCTGCCGCGGTTCGATCCGGCTAGGGCGCCGACGAGCCGGCGCGGCGCAGGCCTGCGCGGCGCTAGCCGAGCGGCGCGCCACGCAGCGCGGAATCCAAGGCCTGGGCCAACGCGTCGTCGCTGAGCGTCACCGGATTGTACTTCATGCTGCTGGATCGGCGCGCCAGGGCGATGATGGCCGGCACGTCTGCCGACGCCAGGCCAAAGCGGCTCAGCGGCGGGATCTGCAACTGGGCGGCCAGCTCGAACAGGAACCGGGGCGCCGCGTCCAGCGCAGCCCGGGGCGCCAAGCCTGGCGCGTTGGTCAAACGACGTCCCAGCTCGGCGTAACGCGCCAAGTGCGGATGATCGGGCGACTGGGCCGAGAGGGCCGCGATGTTCGCCGCCGTCACGTGCGGCAGCAACGCCGCGCAAATCATCCCATGCGGAATCGGATAGTTCGCCCCCAACGGTGCGGCCAAGCCGTGGACGGCGCCCAGGCCGGCGTTGGCCAGCGTGATTCCGCTCAGCAGCGCCGCCAACGCCATCGCCTGTCGCGCGTCGAGGTCCGCGCCGTCGGACCATGCCCGCGGCAGCGCCGGCGCGGCCTGGTCGATGCCGTGCAGCGCAAGGGCATCGGTCAGCGGTTGGGCGCGATTCGAGACGTACGATTCGATCAACTGGCACAGCGCGTCCAAGCCGCTGGCCGCGGTTACGTCCGGCGGCGCGGACACGCCCAGTTCGGGATCGATCACCGTGACCTTGGCCAGCAGAAGCTCGCTTCGCAGGCTGGCTTTGAACCGTCGGTCGGGACAGCCGATCACGGCGTTGCGCGTCGCCTCGGCGCCCGTCCCGGCGGTGGTCGGCACGGCGATCCACGGCGCGGCGGGATGTTCCAGACGCTGCCCGCGGCCGATCACCTCCAGGTAATCCAGCAGCGAGCCCGGATTCGTCAACAGGCCCGCGGTCGCTTTGGCGGCGTCGATGGCGCTGCCGCCGCCCAGCCCGATCACCACGTCACATCGGTGCGCCCGCCCGACGCCCACCCACCGCTCGATGTCCGCGACCAACGGCTCACCCCGCTGGCGGCAACACGTCGCCGCGACGCCCGCGGCCGCCAAGTTGGCAATCAGCTCGTCGACTCGACCGCCGTCGCCGGGCTGTCCGCCATTGACGATCACCAGCGCGCGGCGCCCGAGATCGCTCGTCAGCGATCCCAGACGGGTTCGGCTGCCACCGCCGAAGATGATCCGCACGGGACTGAAAAACTCGAAGTGTGTCATTGAGATCGGTCTCTACCCAACGGGCGACGGGGCAACAACAGTCGCCCGCGTCGCGGTCACGCTTTGGGATAGGGTGTAATCTTTGTGTGCGCGAGGCGTCGTCGAGCCCGCGCCGCGCACGCGCACGCCAAGCGGATCGGATGTGGGGCGAGCGTGGTTCGCCGGGCCCGGCCGAGCACTGGCCTGTGCAGCGCGTACCGCCGGCCGGGCGCCGAGCTAGGGAGCCTGCCCACGGTTGCTTGCCGCGGGTGTTTCTGGCCCGGACGCCGCGCCGCGGACTCGGCCGCTCGCCGACGCAGCAGCGCCATGCCGAGATCGGGGCCGTGCCGAGATCAACGCTGCAGCGAGATCAACACGGGGCCGAGATCA
>JAVYAJ010000258.1:0-7939 GCA_032229885.1 Candidatus Anammoximicrobium sp.
CGAAACTGGACAATCATCCCACGTCGCAGCAAATCAGCCAAGACCGCTTCTCGCTGTCGTAACGCCCGATATAATACCGACTTACATCAGATTGAAACCCAAACGTGGCGCTGTACAATTAGTAGTCTCGTGGGCTGTCAATGTTAACTGTTTGGGGCAACCGCGATCGTCAGGCCGCTGGAACTCGGTGGTCTGGCGCGTGCGATAACCCGAACCTTAATGATTGGACAACGCACCACGAGCTGCGCCGCTGATCCGCTGCTTTTTGGCGCCGTGCGACGAGCCTCGTGGACGGGCCAACCAGTGGGTTGGCGAGCTCGGCGCGGTGTGCCAGAGAGGAGCCGAAACCGACTCGGCACGGAAACGTGCAGCAGCGCATGGCGAGAAAATCCGGAACGGAAACCGGCGATGCTCGCCACACGGCTTTGGAGCGAGGCGTTTGAAGAAGAGACTTCCGTCCGCCTCGGCAGTCGAACGTGCGCTGCCCACCCGGCCATCATCGTCCATGCACCGTCGGCATCGTTGGCCGATGAAGCGGCCGGTTGAAAGGGCTGAGAGCCGCAGGCGTGCGGCGCGGCGAGGCCTGTGGGATCGAGCTAAAACGCAGCCTACGACGGATGATGCGGCATCACTTGCCGAGACCTTCGAGGGAAGGTGGAGCATCCTCGCTCCACCGTCCCGGGTCGAACATCACTCAGAACAACAAGCTTGTTATTCCTGCGGGGCTGCCGGGGCTGCCGGAGCTTCTGGCGCCGGCGCTTCCGTAGCGGGGGCTTCCGCCGCCGGCGCTTCCGTGGCGGGCGCTTCCGCCGCTGGGGCTTCCGTGGCGGGCGCTTCCGCCGCCGGCGCTTCCGCTTCCGGTGTCTCGGTGGCGGGGGTCGTTACATCGCTTTCCGGGCCCGGCGCAGGTGCTGCTCCGCCCGACTTCGCACCGGGTTCGCCACAGCCCACGGCAAAGACGCTGAAGGCCAAAGCCACCAACAACAGACTGAGAGTCCTCATCGAATCACCCTTTCCCAACAAAAACGAAAAACTTGCCCTTGGGCAAACCGATGCCCGTGGCGTGTGTCTTGTGCCTGTATAGATCCGCCGCGCGGCGGTTTTATTCCCGCGTCGAGCAAAAAAAGATGGACAATTTCGGTTCCCCCGGTGAAATCCGGAAGAAATCGGGAATAATAGTGGCTCTTCAAGGATCTATAACGCGGACAGATTGATGATGCTCGACAGACTCGCGGCGGACAACGATGGCACGGACGCCGCGGCAGGATCATCGCCTGTAGACATTCGGACGCTGGTCACAGACCATCATCGCGAGGTGTTTCGCTACGCATATCGGCTTGTAGGGCGCCAGGACGATGCCGAGGATCTGACACAGCAGACATTTATGCTCGCGCAACAGCGGTTGAGCCAACTTCGCCATCCCGACCGTGCGCGCGGTTGGCTGTTCGCGATTCTCCGCAATTGTTATCGGAAAGCCGTCAGCAGGCCCATGCCGCTAGCGGCCACCGGACTAGCGCTGGACGTCGACAGTATCCCGGACACCGTTGCCGGGCAGACATTCGATCAAGAAACGTTGCAAGCGGCGTTGGATGCGTTGTCCGACGAGTTCAAGCTGGTGGTCGTCATGTTCTATTTCGAGCAGCGCTCGTACAAGGAGATCGCCGAGCAACTGCAAATACCGATCGGAACGGTAATGAGCCGGCTGACGCGAGCCAAAAGCCGCTTGCGAGCCTGTTTGTTGAACCCATCAGGCCATTCACAGGGACGGCGAGGGACTGCACCATGAGTGAGCGAAGACACTTCGAGGCAATCGACGCTTGTCGTCCCAACAGCGACGACCTGCGGCAGCCGGAAATGGCCGATTTGGCCGAGGCGCTTCAGGTTGATCCCCGGCTCGGCTCGAACTACCAACGCAGTCAGGAGTTTGATGCGATCGTCGTCCGGATGATGCCGGATCTGCCCGTCCCCGACGGCTTGGAAGAACGCTTGCTGTTGGCCCTCACGACGTCCCAGGACGCAGATCGCGAGAGTCGCGAGGCAGGCGAGTGGTTCGACGACAACTGCCGTACGAAAGGGCAGGCCGTGCAGCCGCGGGCGGCGCGCGAGCACGTTCCGGCGACCGCGCGAGACGGCGTTGGGCGGCGACCGCGCGGGCGGCGTTGGGCGTGGACGCTCGCCGCCGCGAGCCTTGTCGCCGCAGGCGCCGTGGCCGCTGTTCTGGTTCTCGCACCCTCGTTCACCGCGATTGAACCGCGGGCGGACGAGCAACTGCCCCGCGAGATTTTGGCGTGGGTAGACGCGGTCGTGAGAGAGGGCTGGAACACGGACTTCGAGGCGGAGCGAGTACGGCGTCGCCCGTTGGACCTCGCGGTCCGCGCGACGCCGCGGCGTTGGTGTTCGATCCGTACGCGATACGATCCGCAAACCGCGGTCTACGATGTCTCGTCGCGAGACGCGGATTTCGCACTCGCATTCTGTATGGATGCACCGGTCCGTACGTCGCTGCTGCCCGAAATTCCGCCGTGGAATCCCCAGCCGGCCACCGGCGGTCTGACCGTGGGCGTCTGGCGTCGAGGGAATCTGGTCTACGTGCTGGCTTGCCGCGGTGGAACACGCCGCTATCGTGAACTAATCGAAGGAACGTCGCTGATCGGCTAGATTTCGCCCGCTTATTTTCCCTAGCCGCAATAGCTTGACGATCGCGCCAGCAATTGAGGAAATGCGGCTAATCTTGAGTAGGATCGCGAACCGAATCCAGATCTTGCCGGGTACTCTCACTCGTCATGATCCTCCCAACGTCGCCGGATAGTCTATGATCGGTTCAACCTGGAATGGCTTGTTCCTCGCGGTGGCGGTCGGCGCTGGCATGCTTGCACAGCAAGCCGTGCTGACGCTACCGGCGGGCAGCGAAGAAAAGCAGCTTGGCTCGGCCGCCGACCTGCGGGTGTTTTGCTCGGCGGAGGATTACTATCTGGCCGGGCGATTTTCGGCGTCAGCCGCCGGTGCGGATTCCGCGGCCCCGAACTCGGCAACGCTCGCGGCTGCACAGGACGAGTCGGTGTTGGCGGCGAGCAGCGATCGTCCGTCGGATGAGCAAATTGTGCGGGCGCCGACGACGCCCGAGTCCATAACCGGCGCGTCGAGGCTGGCGTCAGGCGAGTCCGGATCGCGACCGGAAACGGCCGACGCGGCCGAAATGCAAGCTATCGCCGAGACGACGTCCGCGGCCGATTTATCGTCGGGCGAGCTACGCGCGGAGTTGGCGAGCGTGGCATCGCCGCCGGCCGAAGACGTCGAGCCTGGCCGGTCGCCCGAGCTCGCGCCCACCGAATCGCCTATCGCCGAATCGCCCGTCGCCGAATCGCCCGCGCCCGAGCTGGTGGCCGACCGGCGCGCTGCTGGCGGCTTGTCGTCCGAATCGGTGATTCCCGAACCGCCTGTGCCGGCGCTGGATGCGATCGACAGCGTCGAGACCTTGCCGCTTCCAGCGCCGGCTGGCCAAACGACCGCTGCCGACGGCGACGGCCAAGCCGACGATGCGCAGTCCGAGTCCGGCGGGCCGCGGGCGCCCGTTCGCGCCCCGGCGCCGACGAAAATTTCAGGCTTGAGCTCCGCCATGCATTACGCCCCGGGAACGGGCTGGACCGGACGTTCGACGGATTCAGCCGACCTGGTTCGCGAGCGAGCGGTCGCCCGAGGCGAACAGCTCCGCCAGCGAATCGAAACGCGCAAATGGCTGGGGATTACGCCGCTTCGTCCGGCCGTCGATGGCAATCCTAACACGACGGGCGCAGAGCCTCGGCAGATCATCGTGGTCGTTCCCAAACCGGCCTCTCGGCCTCAACACTGAGCGGATGACGTGCATGGCTCATAAGAGACTCGTAGGGCGTCGATACGACACGCGCGAGGCCATCGCGATCCTCCTGGATGACGATGGTCGAATCTCCGGCTGGGAGCGCGATCCGCGGACCGGTCCGGATCCGTTGCCCTGGGTCGCGCCCGGTTTGATCGATCTCCAGGTGAATGGTTTTGGTGGTCGAGCGTTCAATGATGCATCCTTGACCGTCGACGACGTCCGGATTGTCAGTCTGGGGTTGGACCAGTTTGGCGTCACCGGTTACTGTCCGACTGCGACCACGGACAGTTTCGACGCGTTGTCTCGAACGATGTCGGTCATCGCCCGGGCCTGCGAACAGGATCCGGACGTAGCTTGTCGTGTCCGTGGGATCCATTTAGAAGGTCCCTATATTTCGCCGGAGGACGGCCCGCGAGGCGCCCATCCTCGACGCGAGGTCCGCCCGCCGAACGCGGACGAGTTTCTGCGGCTCCAGGACGCGGCCGCAGGGCGCATCCGCATTTTGACATTGTCTCCCGAGTACCCGGACGCGCCTGCATTCATTTCTCGGATCGTCGGCACGGGTGTCCGCGTCGCGATTGGCCATACCAACGCGACTTCGGACCAGATTCATGCGGCGGCGGACGCCGGGGCGAGCCTCAGCACGCATCTGGGAAACGGCAGCCATGCGCAAATTCGACGGCATCCCAACTATATCTGGGACCAATTGGCGGACGACCGGCTGACCGCCAGCCTGATTGTCGACGGGCATCACTTGCCCGCCGCGGTCGTTAAATGCCTGGTCCGCGCCAAGACCGCGGCGCGGTGCATCTTGGTCAGCGACGTTGTCTCGCTCGCCGGCCTGCCGCCCGGCCGTTACGACCTGCCCAGCTTGGGAACGGTCGATCTGCTGGCCGACGGGCGAACCTCGCTGGCCGCACAGCCGCAACTGTTGGCGGGCGCTGCGCTGCCGATCACGGTCGGCATTGCCAATATGCTGCGATTCTCGGACGAGCCATTGAGTTCGGCGATCGAGATGGCCAGTCTTCGCCCGTCCGCCATTGTGGATCGCCCGCGGCCTTGGCTGCAGATCGGACAACCGGCCGACCTGGTCTTGTTCCACCTGTCTGAGGATCTGTCGAGCGCAGGCGGCGCATCTGCGGCCGGCAGCCTATCCATCGTCGCCACCATCAACGCCGGGCGGCTGGTCTTTGGCAAAGTTCCGGCAACCTCGTCCGCGGACGGCCTACCGTCTCGGCCCGAGTCAGAGGTGGGATGACGGCGCGCGTCTCCCGCCGATTCACCGCCCAGATTCGTCCACGCGCCGCCCGGATTGCGCCGCCCGGATTGCGCCGCCAGCGTCGTTTATACATCATCGAGAGCGATCATGTGGGCCGAGTGTCGGCCAGTCATACTTTTTGCGTTGTCGCGCTAATTTATCTGCGGATCGCGGCCCTCTGGGCAAGCGCATCTCGCGCTGGAGGCCACACTATACGCGTGGCTCTGCTGCGGTGCGCGAGCTCGCTTTGGAGATGCGTTCCGGGCTGATAAACGAAGTCACCGTTGTCCGTCGGCCTCGAGCGCTGGCCGTCGGCCTTGCGCGCCCCCACGCCGTTTCGGGCTGTTCGCCACACTCGCCGCCCATCGCTTTGCGTGTCGTTTGGAGCGGCCCGATCGAGCGCACCGCGTCGAGTCGAGTGCACGAAGCTCCGGCAACTTGACACGCTTAGGCGCGCCCTGTATTCTTTCGAAACTGCGGATACAAATAATCGTCCTGACCCGATGTTGTTTGTAGTACGCAGTTACGAGCGCGGAGAGCGTCGCATTTTCGAGCCCGTCTGGGCCACGGAATACGTCTTTTTCTGCACGGCAAGCGGGCCCCGTTTCCGTGGTCTCCAGCAAAGAGGCCGGCGCGTTCGGCGTGAACGGCCACGATTTCCCATCGTGGTGGGCAGGCTTGAACTCGGGCAGAGGCGGCTCGGTCCGTCCAGGCGAAAGCGTAAAAGATTATGAATCCCAACGAGTTGTTGCGAATCGTCGACTCGCTTCATCGCGAGAAGAATATCGACATGGAAGTCGTCTTTCAGGCGATCGAAACGGCACTCGTTTCCGCGGCGCGCCGTCAGTTCGGCGAGAACGCGGACGTCCAGGTTCACATCGACCGCACGACCGGCGTCACACAGGCCGTCGTGGACGGGAATGCGCTCGATAACGACACGATCGGGCGGATCGGGGCGCAGACCGCCAAACAGGTGATTATTCAGAAGATTCGCGAGGCCGAACGCGATTCGCTGGTCCAGGAGTTCAGCGGCCAGATCGACGACATGGTCAACGGCATCGTGCAACGGGTCGAGGGTGGAGCAACGCTCGTTTCGCTGGGCAACATCGAGGCCATTCTTCCGCGCAGCGAGGAGATTCCCGGGGCGACGCACCATCCGAACGAGCGAGTTCGGGCCGTGATTTACGAGGTGCGACCGCAGGGCAGTCGCGTAAAGGTCGTGTTGAGCCGACGGCGTCCGGCCCTGGTGCGCCGGCTGTTCGAGCAAGAAATCCCCGAAATCGTCGAAGGCGTCATCGAGATCAACGAGCTGGCGCGCGAGCCCGGTTATCGGACCAAAGTCGCCGTCAGCAGCACCGATCAACGGGTGGACTGTGTCGGCGCGTGTGTGGGGGTTCGCGGCAACCGGATCAAAAATATCATCGACGAATTGGGCGGCGAGCGGATCGACATTGTGCGGTGGAGCAACGATCCACAGGAGTTGATTCCCAACGCCTTGCAGCCTGCCAAGGTCGATCAGGTGTTGCTGTGCGACATGCTGGGCCGGGCGATCGTGTTGGTTCCCGAAGACCAGTTGTCGTTGGCGATCGGACGGCGCGGCCAGAACGTTCGGCTCGCCAGCAAGCTGTGCGGTTGGGACATCGAGATCATGACCGCGGACGAGCTGGATAAAGAGATCGATCGAGCGAGCAGCGGCTTTTTGAATCTCGAGGGGATGGACGAGGAATTGGCCACCAGATTGGTCGAGCAGGGATACCTGTCCTACGACGACTTGTCCGTGATCGAGCCGGAAGCATTGATGCAGATGGGCGGTTTGACCGAGGAGCAGGTCGAGCGTTTGGTCGAGCAGGCCGAACTCAAGGCAGAGGAGGCGGAACGGACCGCGAGCGAGCGGCGTCGGCTTCGCGGGCAGGACGAGGGCGAAGCGGCGGCCGAGCCCGCCGCGGACGATTCGGAGGCCGAAGTTTCCAAGCCCGACATCACCGAAGCGCCGGTCTCGTAGGACGGCCGATCGATTCGCGCCCGGCCTCCCCCTTCGACCGCCAACTTTGACGGGACGTCCCCTGCGAGGGCGTCGGGCATGACAGAAGAACTCCGCGTGACCAGCATAGGAGGTCGCGGATATGGTTTAGGATGTTGATCGTGCAGAGCGAGGCGGGTCGGTCCCGGAGAGTCCGCGCGGGCCGCCTTGCAGGAAAGGCAGCGTTGCTGTGCGCATTTACGCGTTAGCGAAAGAACTGGATATCGACAGCAAAGAATTGGTGGAGGTTTGCCGCAAGGCCAATATCTCCGGCAAAGGGTCTGCGCTGGCGAGTCTCACCGACGAAGAAGTCGTCAAAGTCAAAGCGTTCTTGCGCGGCGGCGACAAGAAACCTGACGGGGCGCAGGCGTCGCGTCGCGCCGAGCCGACCGTCTATCGGCGCGAGGATTACATCGCCCCCACCACGACGGCGCGGATCAAGGTCTTGGACGCGGGGGGCCGTCGCCCGGCGTCAAAGCTCGATACAACGCCACCGACAACCTCGTCTGAAGACGTGCCGCCATCTGTGCCGCCCGCCGAGGCGCCGGACGTTTCCCCGACGCCCGCGCTCGAACCGGCGGCGCCGACGGCAGAGGTCGAACCCGTTGCGCTGCCGGCCGAGCCGAGCGAACCGGCGCCCGCCGAGGCCTCGCCGGCGGCCGTGCTCGAACAGTCTTTTCCCATAGAACGAGGCGCCGAGCCGGCCGCGGGGCCCGTCGTGGCTGGGGGGCCCGTCGTGGCTGGGGGGCCCGTCGTGGCTGGGGGGCCCGTCGTGGCTGGGGGGCCCGTCGTGGCTGGGGGGCCC
>JAVYAJ010000259.1:0-10474 GCA_032229885.1 Candidatus Anammoximicrobium sp.
ACTACTACCGCTTCCACGGTTGCGCGTTTGAGCGCGGATAGGCGCTGATTCTGTGTGGCCGAAGGCCTCCGCTCACCGTAGCCTGGGGCAACGCCCCAGGACTGGCCCCGCGCGCATGCCTCTGTTGGCCGAAGGCCCTATTCATGCGGGCCGCGCTGACACGTTGGTGATGGCCTTCGGCCAACACGGTTGCGGTCGTCTTTGCTTCCTGGGGCGTGGCTCCAGACTATGTTGAAGATGGCCTTCGGCCAAGACGATTCAGGCCGTTGGCACAGGCGGTGTTGCGCCCTGATTTGAGAGAATTCCCGGGAATTCGGCCACTGTCGCGCGAAATACGCAACTTCACAGACCTCGGTCCACCCGCCGAAGTTCCAATTTGGGCTGCGCGCCGTATCCAGGCGCGAGCCAAACTTCGCGCAACGGCAATGGTCAAAAAGGGTTCTGGTCGCTATTCTTTCACAGTTGCGCCACTGCGTGGCCGAACTTGAATCGTGAGAGGCGCGGCTGTCGCCTGTTCGCTGTCGGAAATAATGATGGGGCGTTGTCCTGGAGAGCAATAAATGGGTCTATTTGATGGTAAAAAGGGGCTGATCATCGGCGTCGCCAACGATCGGTCGATCGCCTGGGCGATTGCCCAGGCGATCATGGAGCAGGGAGGCGAGTGTGGCTTTACGCATCTGCCGGATCCGCCCGAAGACGAACGGAAGAAGAACCAACGGCGCGTGTCGCACTGTCTGCGGAACCAGCCGAACGCCAAGTTCCTGCTGCCGATGGGCGCGCAGGACGACCGTCAGATCGTCGATGTCATGCGCGCCGCGCACAAGGAGTTCGGCAAGTTCGACTTTCTGCTGCATTCCATCGCGTTTGCGGATCGCCGCGACTTGAACCGCGACACGCTCGACACCAGCCGCGACGGATTCAAGCTGGCGATGGACATCAGCGTGTTCAGTCTGATCGCGGTGACACGGGCCGCGGCGCCGTATCTGAGCCCGCGCTCGTCGGTGTTGACGATGTCGTATTTCGGCGGCGAGAAGTGCGTCCCGGGATACAATGTAATGGGAATCTGCAAGGCGGCCCTCGAAGCCACCGTGCGCTATCTGGCGCACGACTTGGGTCCGCGCGGGTGTCGCGTGAACGCGCTGAGCGCGGGTCCGCTGAAGACGTTGGCCGGATCCGCGGCCGGGGCCGGCGAGATGTTGACGCTGTACGAGCGGATGGCCCCGCTGTCGCGCAACATCACGCACGAAGAGGTCGGTCGTACGGGCGCGTTCCTGCTGTCCGACTTTTCCGACGGGATCACCGGCGAGACGCTGCACATCGACGGCGGGTACAACATCATGGGTTCTCCGGGCCGACTGCTGGACGCCTTCAAGACGGTGCAGACCAAAGCATGACTCAGATCGACTGTCGCCACATCCGCAACTTTTGCATCATCGCGCACATCGACCACGGCAAGAGCACCTTGGCCGATCGGCTGCTCGAATACACGGGCACGGTCAGTCGCCGCGAGATGCGCGATCAACTGTTGGACGACATGGAGTTGGAACGCTCGCGCGGGATCACGATCAAGGCCAGCGCGGTGCGTCTGCAATACGACTGGCAGGGCGAAACCTACGAGCTGAATCTGATCGACACGCCGGGGCATGTGGATTTTTCGTACGAGGTCTCGCGGGCGTTGACGTGTTGCGAAGGCGCCCTGTTGCTGGTGGACGCGTTTCAGGGCGTCGAGGCGCAGACGGTGGCCAATGCTCTGGCGGCGTTCGAACACGATCTGGTGATCGTTCCGGCGTTGAACAAGGTCGATTTGAAACACGCTCGGCCGGACGAGGTCCTCGAGGAGATCGAGCATTCGCTGGCAATCCCGGCCGCCGAAGTCCTGCGGGTCAGCGGCAAGGCCGGGTTGGGAATCGCCGAATTGCTCGAGGCGTTGATCACGCGCATTCCACCGCCGCAGGGCGACCCCGAAGCGGCGCTGCAGGCGATGGTGTTCGATTCGCATTACGACGAGTTCCGCGGCGCCATCACCTATGTGCGGGTGATGAACGGGCGCGTCCGCAAGGGTCAGAAAATCAAGTTCCTGCAGGCCGGCTTGACGCACGAGGTGCTGGAACTGGGCCAGTTTTCCCCGCGACGTCAGCCGTGCGACGAACTGCAAGCGGGCCAGGTGGGATATCTGATCTGCAACATCAAGTCGCTGGACCAGGTGCACATCGGCGACACGGTCAGCACGCCCGAGCGTTCCGCGGCGGTTCTGCCCGGATATCATCCCCCGCAGCGAATGGTCTATTGCGGCCTGTATCCCTCCGACGGCCAGGACTTCACCGAGCTGCGCGACGCGCTGGACAAGCTGGCCCTCAACGATCCGAGTTTCGAGTTTCAGCCGGAGACCAGCGACGCGTTAGGCTTTGGCTTCCGCTGCGGGTTTCTGGGCTTGCTGCACATGGAGATCATCCAACAGCGGCTCGAGCAGGAGTCGGACGTCGATCTGATCCAGACGGCGCCCAACGTCACGTATGAAATCGTCAACCGACAGGGCGAGGTGCGCCAGATCCATCGGCCTCAAGAGGTGCCCAACGCGGGCGAGATCGAAGAGTTTCGTCAACCGATCGTTCGCGTGAACCTGATCATCTCGAGCGAGTACATCGGCCCGGTGATGAAGCTGTGCCAGGATCGACGCGGCGTGCCCAGAGGAACCGAATATCTGTCGCCCACGCGAGCCATGCTGCGGTACGACATGCCGCTGGCCGAAGTGATCTACGATCTGCACGACAAGCTGAAGAGCGCGACGCGCGGCTATGGCACGATGAACTATGAATTGTTGGGGTATTTTCCGGCCGACCTCGTGCGCTTGGACATCCTGGTCAATGGCAATCGCGTCGAGGCGCTCAGCGTGATCTGCGACCGGGCGGACGCCGATCGACGCGGCCGCGCCGTGGTCAAGAAACTCAAGAGCGAAATCGATCGCCACATGTTCGAGATCGCCATCCAGGCCGCCATCGGCTCGCGGGTCATCGCCCGCGAAACCGTGCCGGCCATGCGCAAAAACGTCACGGCCAAATGCTACGGTGGCGACATCACCCGCAAGCGAAAGCTATGGGCCAAGCAGCGCGAAGGCAAAAAGCGGATGAAGTCCATCGGCCAGGTGGATATCCCGCAAAAGGCGTTCATGGCGGTCCTGGAAACAGGCAGCGAGAAATAGCCTCGCCATGCGCGCCGTCCGTCAGGCGCGGTCGCCCCGTCGTAGATGCGGCATCTTGCCGCATGGGCCTCGTTGTGCCGGCCCCTGTACGCGGCAGGATGCCGCGTCCACGACGGCCGTCGGGCGCGAGCGCGGCCGCTGCGCGTTCAGAATTGGCTCCACAGATACTGGTTCGTGACCTCGTGGTGAAATCGGACCTCCGAGGTCTTGACGACGGTCCCCAATTCTCGGGCCGAACGATGGGCGACCAACAGCTTGCGTTCCACGTACCGGTCCTGCGTCCGCTGGCCGAGCATCCGCGTGATGAACGGGCTGTCCCGAAACCGGTCGATCGCCTCGTAGATCGTGCTCGGCAGGAACTCGGTCTGCGTCCTCCGCCGCTCGGGCAACCGCAGCTCGGGCAACTCGGGCTCGGGCAACGGCCCGTTCAATCCCGTGTACAGCAGCGCGTAGAAAAGCAAGTACGGGTTTACGTCCGGAGCGACCGCGCGAACTTCGATCCGCGCCGTCTGGGCATTGCCGAGCGGAATGCGGATCATCGAGGTGCGGTCGACCGCGGAAACCCGGATTTGGTTGGGCGCCTCGAAGTGGGGATCCAGTCGTCGATAGGCGTTCACGCTGGGGTTGAGGATCAAACAGGTCTCGGCGGCGTTGTGCAAGAGTCGATCGACGAAATCCCAGGCCAACGGCGACAGCCCGTCTTCGCCGTCCGCCTGATAGAACAGGTTCGTCCCGTCCCGCGCCAGAGACAGGTTGCAGTGCATCCCGCTGCCGTTGATGTTGCTGATCGGCTTGGGCAGAAAGCTGGCGGTCAAGCCCATGTTCGCGGCGACCTGCCGCGCGGTGAGCTTGTACAACTGCACCTGGTCGGCCGCCAATAGCGCTCCGCAGTACCGGTAGTTCAGCTCGAACTGCGACGGAGCGCCTTCGGGGTGGTCTTTCTCGTTCTCGAATCCGAGCGCGCGCTGGGCCTCGGCCAGATTGTCGATGAATCGTTTCAGATCGTCCTTGGGCAGCGAATGGAAGTATCCGCCGCGGGACACCAGGCGGAAACCATGCGGCGCCACATAGTCCTGCTCGGCGTTCAGACCCTCGAACAAGAACCCCTCGCACTCGACGGAGACGTTGGCCTCGAGACCGTCCCGCGCCAGCAATTCGTCGGCCAGGATCCTGAACTGGCTGCGCATGTCGGCCGGATACGCCGTGCCGTCGCGGTCCTTGATCCAGCCGAAGACCAGCACTTTGCCGGGCCCGAACACGTCCGACGGCAGCCAGCGAAAGCTGCCCCAGTCGATCTCCAAACGCAGGTCGGATTCCCGCGCCTGGGCGAAACCGTGGATGGATGAACCGTCGAACGTCAGGGTGTCGAACGAGCGCAGCAGGAACTGCTTGTCGTAATCCAGCATGTGGAAACGGCCTTCCAGATCGGAGAAGCAGACCGTCACCGCCTTCAACTGTTTCTCGTCCGTCAGATAACGAATATAGTACTCCTGCAACTCGCCCGGCGGCGTCCGCTGAATGACTTTGTGCTTCGCCTCGAGGTTGAGCTCTTCGAGCCTGTCGTAGGGAATTTCGAGAAACCGTTTGATCGGTGGCGACGTCGTCATCGAGGTGCTCCAAAGGGTCGGCGGAAGGCGGGGCGATTCGGTTTCCGGAAACCGGAAATCCGTCACCGCAACGAGCCTGCGGGCGTGTGGGCGGCCAGTTCGGCAATCATGTCGCACGTCGCGGCCTCGACGGCGTCCTGCCAGCGAGCGGCGCCATAGCGGTCGCGATACTCCGTGCGCGAGTGGGCGAAGATGATGCCCCGCGAGCTGTTGACGATCGCTCCTAGGCCATCGCGGTCAAACGCGCCGGCCACGTCGCGGGCGGTTGCTCCCTGGGCGCCATAACCGGGAACCAGAAACCAGGCGTGGGGCATCAGCGTCCGCAATTCGGCCAGTTGCCGAGGATACGTGGCGCCCGTCACGGCCCCGATCGCGCCGTATCCGCCCGCTCCGGCCGTCCGGACCGCGAGGCGTTCGACCAGCGCGGCGACGTGCTGGTACAGCGGCCGCCCGTCGGCCACGAGATCCTGGAAGGCGCCGCCGCCGGGGTTCGAAGTCTTGACCAACACAAAGACGCCCGCCCCGCGCTCGCCCGCCGTCTGGACGAAGGGCTCGAGGCTGTCGTCGCCCAGATAAGGACTGACCGTCAGCGCGTCGGCGCCCCAGACGCTGGCCGGCGACGCTCCCAGATAGCCCCGCGCATAGGCCGTCGCCGTCGAACCGATGTCGTTGCGTTTGCCGTCCAGCAGCACCAGCAGGCCTTGCCCGCGGGCGTGCTCGACGACCTCCGCCAGGGCGGCCATGCCCGCGGGCCCGAGCTCTTCGAAAAACGCTGCTTGCGGTTTGACGATCGGAACCAACGACGCCACGGCGTCGATCACGCCGCAACAAAACGCGCGGTAGGCTTCGGCCGTCGCCGCGGGATCGTCCGGAACGGCCGGCCGAAGCGCCGGCGGCAGGCTGTCGCAACGCGGATCCAGGCCCACCAGCACGGGATTCCCGCAACGGCGGACCGCGGCGACCAGTCGGTCGGCAAAATGATTCATCGCCAAGGTTCCTGATGCGGCGGCATGGCCGCGCGTCAAATGATCCAGCCGCCGACCCCGCGCGTCCGCCGCGCCCGGCGTCGGACACGGCCACCGCCGCCCGCTCGCTCCGGCCGGCCACGCTCGCGAAAGCCGCTGACATCCGGCCGACGATTGCGACGCTTGGCGCGGCGCGGAAGGAAATCCCGCACGGCGGATTTCAGTGCCCGCGGGTCGGACGGATCCGTTTTCGAAGACGCCATCATAGCATCTGGCGGCCGCCCGCGCCAGTGGCCCGCCGCCCCAGCCATTCAGTCGTGCGCCGCGGACGTGACGGGCGTCAGCACCAGATCGCCCCATGCCCAACGAACTCGACGGGGGGCGGACTCGCTCTCGGCCACCAGCGTCAAGACCGCGATTCCGCGCACATCGCAAGACACCGGCTGCCGGGCGTCGATCGCCGTCGCGGACTGATCCTCCCAGAGCAGATTCCCATCGCCGTATATGCGAAACTCGACCCGCGGCGGTCGCTGATCGGCCCCCTCCGGCGGCGCTCCGTCCGCGACGACGGCGACAAACCCGGCCAAACGAGCGAATTGGCCGTCCAGGGCAAAGGCGATTTGAGCGACGTCCTCGCCCACGGGCGGTCGCACGGCGATCACGTCCGCATACGTCTGACCCGCGATCACTCGCGAACCGCGCCAATCGTTGCTGTTCGCCTCGGCCGCCACGATCTCCAGCGGAGTCAAGCGGGCGACGATGGTCCCATCCCGCGCGGCGCCCGATGGCTGTGCTGCCAGCCCATCCCGCGCGGCGGCCGACTTTGGATCAGCGCGCGCCGGCCGGTGCGAATGCGGGGCAGGCGTTGCCTGTTCTGGCGCGGCAGGCACGGCCGGCACGCTGGCCGCCGACATCGGAGAATCCGGCGTCTGCACAGCCGGTCCTTGAACGGGCGGGTCGGCGTCCACCGCGGCACGCGGCGGTGGCTGTGGCTGCGGAGTTGCCGGGCTGCGTCGTTGTGTCGCCGGGCGGCGGTCGGGCCCGCTCGGATCGCTCGTCAGGTACAGGACGGTGGTCAAGCCAAGCCCGGCGAGCGTCAGCCAGGCCGTACAGATTAGGACGATCCGCTTGGCGCTCGGCTGGCTGCCCGGTCGATTGGGATCCGCAGGGCAACCGCCGTTCATGTCGATTCCTTCATGCGTCAAAGTCGATCACCGACTCGTCGGTTTTCCGATTCTGTCGGCTGCGTAGCTGGCTCATCATAAAGCTGATGCCTTGGCCGTAGAGGCGGATCGCCGCCGGTCGATCGCCCTGCTGGCGCGATGCTTCGGCCCGGCGACGCAAATCCTCGAACTTGTCCCAATGAACGTGCGATTTCGATTCGAGCGCCGCCTCGCGCAATTCGTCCACGACCTCGGCCAAGCTGTGAACGAACTCGTCCTCGTCGCGGCAGTCCGTGACGACGTACGGCGCCTTGCCGAGACTGTTCGACCGCAGAACGGCCTTGTCCGCGGTCGCTCGTGTCCGAAAGACCGCGCCCAAGCCGATGGCCAGCGTGGCCGCCCCCGCGACAGCCAACAGGATTCCGGCCACACGCTGCTCGGCCAGCCCCAACACGGCGGCCACCAGCCAGCATACGCCCGATACAACCCAGGCCGTGATCGCGGCGCCGCTGGTCACCCGGCGATCGGCCGCCGCGCGCTGACTTGTCCCCTCGCGGGCAGTCACCAAACCAGGACCGGCTACCTTGGCGAGCACCAGCGTGATGTTGTCCGGACCGCCGCGCAGATTGGCCAGATCCACCAACACCGCGGCCGCCTCGTCCAAAGGCAGGTGCGCCAACAGGCTGCCGATCTCGTGATCCTTGATCTGGCCCGTCAGGCCATCGCTGCAGATCAGGAACGTATCGCCCAGCTCCAAGGGAAACAGCCCTTCGAGATCGGGCGTTACCTGGGCGTTGGGGCCAAGCGAACGCGTGATGACGTTCTTGGGCACGTTCCGCACGAAGTCCGAGCTTTCCGACGCGATCTTCAGCGCCCGCAGCTCCCACTGCAAGCTATGGTCGAACGTCAATTGTTCCAGCCTCTGCGCTCGCAATCGATACACGCGGCTGTCGCCAACGTGCCCGATCAGCGCGCCCTGCGGCAGCAGAATCAACACGCTCGCGGTGGTTCCCATGGCGCGAAAGTCGAGATTCGCGATCCCGCGCCGGTGAATCTCGGCGTTCGTTTCGACAATCGCCTTTTCCAGTGTCTGGGCGGCGCCCGAGTCGCGGTCGTGAAGATATAGGTGCGGTAGACTCTCGACCGCCAGGCGACTGGCGAGCTCCCCCGCGGCGTGCGCGCCCATTCCATCGGCGACCATCAGCACATGCCCACGCGTCGCCCAAGTCCGCTCGTCCTCGGCCAGGATCACCACGTGGTTGTCCTGATTCATGGCCCGCCGCATCCCGATATCGGTCCGAGCCTTCCATTGCAGGTCCGCGACATAAGGCGGTTCGGCTGGTTTCATATTGTGCTGCTCCGCCAGCGACAGGCGACCGTATCGCACCGGCTTCCGTCCGCTCTTGCCGCGTTGGGCGTCAGGATTGGGTCCACAATGATTCCCCGAATGACGAAAACGGTCTCACGCCAACGCGTACAGCCGCGAAGACGCAGATCCCTGATCCTCTGCGTCTCGATCCCGCCGGCATGAGAGCCCCGGATCTCGATACGTTGTGCCGAACCAAGTCTCTAGTGCGTTGTCCAATCATAGTCTTCGGGTTGGTGCACGCGCCAGCGTGCGGGATTCCTCCGGGTTTGGCGACCGCGGATATCCCAAGAATTTAGTCTTGACGCGGCCCCGGTCCGGCGCCAACGGACACGCTGGTTATGTCGCCACCCCTCGTTATGCTAGCAGCCCGATCGCCCGTTGGCGACCCGCTGGCAGCCCGATCGCCTCATCGCAAATGCAAAAAAGGCAAACGCGGTCGTCCAGTCGACCAGTTCTTGCTGACGCGCCGCCTAGCCAGCGCATGCCTCATTGTAGGAGTTGACGTCACCAATATGATCCAGGCCGGCATGCGTGATCGTCCGCGTCCCCGCGACCCTACACCTTCCCATGTCAAGCTTAGCGATTTTCGTCTGGCTCTGGCCAGACCCTCGCATTATACTCCGTCGGTTCCGTCGATCCGCATCCGGGACAGCCGGGCTTTTCGTCGTTGCCGAGTCGCGCCGGGGCGTACCGTTGCGCCCTGGCGGGGCGGCGCTCCGGCATATCGTAGCAGGCGCAGGCCGTCCGCCGTCCGCGACGTGCGAGGTTGTGCGCTGACAGAGTGGGCGTTCCGATCATGGCGCATTCCGATCCCCCATTCCGCTCGGCGGCCACGCCCGTCCCGTGTCTCGCGCCTACCGCGTGTCCGGTGGCCACGCGCTGCATCGTGGCGGTGGTCGCAGTGCTGTGCCTCCTGCCGGGCTGTGTCCGGCGCCGCATGACGATCCGCAGCAATCCGCCGGGCGCGCTGGTCTATGTCGACGACCAGGAAATTGGAACCACGCCGGTCTCGACGGGGTTCACTTATTATGGAACCCGCAAGATCCAACTGGTCAAGGATGGGTACGAGACGCTGACGGTCAAGCAGACGTTCTATCCCCCGTGGTACCAGTTGCCGGTCTTGGAATTCGTCAGCGAAAACCTCTGGCCACATGAGTTGCGGGACGAACACGCCCTGGACTTCCAGCTTCAGCCTCAACAGGTCGTGCCCGCGGAAAAATTGGTCGAGCGCGCCGAGTCGCTGCGAGGCGGCGCACGCCAAGGCTACGCCGTCCCGCTGCCCAACGCGACCCCCAGCCCGCAACCGATTTCGCCTTTGCCCTATTGACCCCTGCTAAGCGCGGTGGCCGCATCATCGCGAGGCCGGGACCATGATTCTCGAAGGCCTGGTGAGCACGATCCACGCGGACGGCGCTCCGAATATCGCGCCGATGGGAGCGTTGGTCGATGCGCGCATGCGCCAGTTCGTGCTCCGCCCGTACCGAAGCTCGGCTACCTACGCCAACTTGAAGCGAACCGGTCAGGGCGTCCTACACGTGACGGACGACGTCGAACTGTTGGCGCGCGCGGCCGTCGGCCAACCAGACCCGCTGCCGCCGCTGACGAAAGCCACGCAGATCGACGGCGTGGTGATCGCCGACGCGTGTCGCTGGTACGAATTCCGCGTCGCCATGCTGGACGACCGGACCGAGCGAACCACGATCGCCTGCGCGGTTGCGGCCGCGGGCCGCGGCCGCGATTTTTTCGGCTTCAATCGAGCCAAGCACGCCGTGATCGAAGCGGCGATCCTGGCGACCCGCCTGCGTCGCCTGCGCCCGTCCGACGTCGCCGCCGAGTTCCGCCGCCTGGCGGAGATCGTCGAAAAAACCGGTGGCGAACAAGAACGCCGCGCCTTTCAATTCCTGGACCAGTACGTCACACGCCGGCCGGATCGCGCGGGAGGCAACCGGTGATTTCGCCCGCGACGCCGTGGGGCCCGCGGCCTGTTCCGTCATGCGGCTGTTCGATTTTCACACGGCTGGCGAGATGCCCCGGTGCTGGCGCGGCCAAGAAGCCAGATACTGCGGAGTTTAGAGTCTTAGTTCGTATCATGCGCGCACGATGCGCGCATCTTGTACAGTGGTGTGTACAGTACACTTGTGGGTTAGTGGCGCCAGACTGGGTTAGGTGGC
>JAVYAJ010000260.1:0-14673 GCA_032229885.1 Candidatus Anammoximicrobium sp.
CCCTCGCCCAAACGCACAGGTCGTAAGTCACACGTCTCGACTGCTCGAGTGCTGGCCACACGCCGGCAGCGCGAATGACAGCTTTAAGGGGCTGGTCGTAGCACCGTCCTCCAGCCGACCGCAGAGAGTCCGCCTTGCATGCCCTTGTCGCCTTGACGATCCTGCGCTGCTGGCCGATCATGAGGACGCCAGAGGCGAGGCGCGGGTGGCATAGCCGGCGCGCGGGGGAAAACGTGTCGAACCAACGCGGCGGTACAACGTGTCGCGGCGTTCGGGCGCGGACGTCGGCGGCGTGCGCCGGCCGATAGAATCTACCCGGCGCAGCAGGCAGGATCGATCTCGACGCGTTCGAAGGAGAAGGCGGAAATGTATTTGGCATTTGGCGAGGTCATGGCACGGCTGGCGCCCGAAGGACGCCTGCGCTGGCGGCAGGCGACGCCGGGACGAATTGAAATGACCTGGGGCGGCGGCGAAGCGAATGTGTGCGCGTCGCTGGCGATGCTCGGCCAACGCGTGCGATATCTGACCGCGTTGCCGCGACATGCGATCACCGAGAGCCTGGTGGATACGCTGCGCGGCTTGGGCGTGGAAACCGAGCATATCCTATGGCGCGACCACGGTCGCCTGGGGCTGTATTTCGTCGAATCCGGGGCCAACCAACGCGGCTCGACGGTGCTCTACGACCGGGCCGATTCGGCGGTGTCTCTGGCGGGGCCGGACGAGTATCCGTTCGCTGCGGCACTCAAAGGCGTGCATTGGGTGCACGTTACCGGAATCACGCCGGCCCTGAGCGAGGCGGCGAGCCGCTCGAACTTGGAGCTGGTGCGGCGCGCCAAACAGGCGGGAGCCACGGTCTCGTGCGACCTGAACTTTCGCAAAAAACTGTGGAACTGGCGGCCCGGAACGGATCGGCGAACGCTCGCCCGCGAGTGCATGTCCGAGGTTCTACCGCACGTCGACGTGCTGGTCGCCAACGAAGAGGATGCGGCCGACGTGTTGGGCATCCACGCCGTCGGCGCCGACGTGGCGCAAGGCACGCTCGACGCCGCGGCGTACGAGCAGGTGGCTCGCGAGATCGTCGGCCGTTTTCCCAGCATCGCCCGCGTCGCGATCACGCTCCGACAAAGCGTGTCGGCCGATCACAATAACTGGGGCGGAATGCTGTTCGACGCGCAGGCCAAGCAGGCTTTCTGGGCGCCGCTCGACGCGCACGGGCAGTATCGTCCGTACGAAATTCGAGACATCGTCGATCGGGTCGGCGCGGGTGATTCGTTTGCCGCGGGCTTGATTTTCGCGTTGAATTCGGACGCGCACCGCGAGCCGCGCCAGGCGGTTCGCTTCGCAGCCGCCGCCAGTTGTCTCAAGCATTCAATCTCCGGGGACTTCAACTATGCGACCGTCGCCGAGATCGAAGCGTTGGTCGGCGGCAACGCGACAGGCCGGGTCCAGCGTTGAGCCGCGTCCGGCGTCGTACCACGGGCGGCTCGGAATGATGTCCGAGCGACGGGCGTTGGCCCGCCCGTGCCGCACAGGGCGTGGAGTTCAACCGGCCGTTGGGAGCCATGCATGGCGCCAGCCCCAGAGCACGGCTCGTCGCGGCCGGGATCGAGATGTGCTTGATTGTTCGCAACTGTCTTCTCACAGTCACAGGAGCCTTGGAATGCTGCGTTGTAATCCGTACTCGCGCGCGGGGTTGACGTACCTTGTCTTCCTTGTCTTTTGTTGTGCATCCTGCTCGAAACCGGCGCCGCCAACCACAGTCGGCGATGCGCCGGCGGCTGGCGAGCGGACGGGTTTGCAGGCCGGCGACGGGCTGCCCGGACACGCGGCGCCCGGCGAGCCAGACTCAGCCGCCGCGTCCGACCAGACGAACCCGCTCGAGACCGACGCGGCGCCGCAAGCCGTGCGCGCCCCGGACATCCATTTCGTTCCCACCCCACAAGAAGTGGTCGCCAGGATGCTGGAATTGGCGCAGGTCACCAAAGGCGATGTCGTGTACGATCTGGGCTGTGGCGACGGGCGGATCGTCGTGACCGCGGCCAAGCAATATGGCTGCCAGGCCACGGGATTCGATATCGATCCGCAGCGCGTCCGAGAATCGCTGGCCAACGTCCAGGAGAACGACGTCGAGGCATTGGTGGCGATACGCAACGCGGACATCTTTGAATTGGATCTGACCCCCGCCAGCGTTGTCTCGCTGTACTTGCTGCCGCGATTGAACGTCAAGCTCATCCCTCAGCTCAAGCAGCTCAAACCCGGATCGCGAATCGTCTCGCACGATTTCGACATGCGCGGCGTCGAACCGGACAAGGTCGAGACCATGGAGGACGGCAACGGCGTCTCTCATACGATCTATCTGTGGACAACGCCGCTGAAGATCGACGAATCAGTCGAGCACGAGTCGAACCCGTCAGGCGTCGACTGAACATCTGCGGGGCGCTTGAGAGATCGCATCGACCGCCGCCGGTCGGGGCGCGCGTCCGGACGCGATCGGTCGGGGCGATAGCACGGCGCGTGGCGATTGGCGAGCGAACACGAACGTCCATCGGCTCGGCGACGAACAGACCTGCGCCGCGCGTTTCAGCGGGCGCAGATGAACGCATCGAGTGCGATGCCGAGCAGATAGTGCTGCGCAAGGCCAGACAACAGCGAACGGGTGTGGAGGGCGAGCGCGCCCCACAGCAAGCCGGCGAGGATCGCACCGAACGTCTCGGCTGCCGGGCTGCCGATGTGCAGCAGGGCGGAAGCCAGCGTTTGAATCAAGACGGCATTGACCGAGCCGACCGCGTCGCGGAGGCCAAACAGAAGGAATCCGCGAAAGCAGAACTCCCAGCCTAGGTAGTACAGCCCGTAGGTGACGGCGTGCCAGGCGAACATCCGCGGCGTCGCCCCCGCCAGCGGGTTGATGGGAAACTTGCTCAAGATCTGCGGGTCGCTGGACGCGATGTACGCCGCCGCCAGAAACACCGGACTCCAGAACAATCCCGTTCGCACGGTTCGCCGCGCGATTCCCAGACTAACGCCATAGTCTCGCAGACGCTCGCGAAACACCAGCTTGACCGTCAACGCGGGCAGCAGGCCCAGCAGCAGAAAGCAACCGACGAAATGACCGATGGCCCCGGCAACGCGCGGATCGCCGCCCCGGCTGTCCACGAGTTCACCGAGAAACTCGGGCGTGGCGAAGTATTTCCAGGTCAATAGCGTCACGCACGAGCCCAACAGGATGATCGTCGGCTTGCGCTGCGCTCCGCGGAGGGCGTCGCCGATCGGTTGTAGGATGCTCATCATTGGCAGGCTCGTTCTCTGAGAGGATGCCGCGGCCGGATCAGCCCACTGGGGCCGAACCGCGCCGGCCGACCGTGCGGAGGGTAGCCGGGCGGAGGATGGGCCATGGCGGGGCGGCCGGCGTCCCCCCGTCGACAGTCCCGCGAGCTACGCCGATCCGCGCGCCTCACGCCGTACGCGTTGCAACCACGCGTAGGTCGTCCGCAGCCCGTCTTCCAACGGCGTCGGGTAGTGGCCCAGTTCGCGGGCTGCCTTCGCGGACTGGTAGGCCCAGTCGACGAGGAAGGTGCGAACCCAGCCCGGCGTGATCGTCGGATAGACGCCGAACCATTGCGCGCGTTTTTTCTGTAGCCAGGCGAAGGTCAGCGGAGCGAGCCTCCAGAGGGGGAACTGGAAGTGCGATTTGCCGCTGACACGGTCGATCATGCGAAAAAACTCGCGGAGCGTCACGTTCTCGCCACCCAGGATATATCGCTCGCCCACCCGCCCGTACTCCATGGCTCGCACGTGTCCCAAAACCACATCGTCCACCAGGACGTAGTTTCCGATGTTCACGCCGCCGTTCAGCAGGATTGGCACACGGCCCCGGTCATAGTCGTCGATCAGCCTGGCCAGCGCGTTGCCTTCGGTCAGATGGCCCGGCCCGTAAACGCGCGTCGGATTTACGATCACCACGGGCAGCCCGTCGGCGGCCAGGTCGAGCGCCTCGCGTTCGGCAATCGTCTTGGATTCCTCGTATTCGGTCAAGTAGCGCGGTGTGCTGCGCGGCGTCGTCTCGTCGCCCACCACGCCGCGCGGCGTTGGCCCCAGCGTGACAATGCTCGACGTCCAGACGATGCGCTCTACGTCACCGTGCCGCGCGGCCTGGAATACGTTCCGCATGCCCTCGACATTCAGGCGGTGAAACGTGCGTGGGTCGCGCGCCCAGTTCTTGGCGTAGGCCGCTAGATGGAATACACGGGTGCAACCTGTCATGGCGCGCCGGAGGGAATCCGGATCGGTGATATCGCCCGGGATGATCTCGACTCGCCGGTGCTGCAGCGGGCGCGCGCGTCCGGGGTCGAAACCAGGGAGCGGCTCGATCTGGCTGCGGCGGCTGAGCGCCCGCACGTGGTGGCCCCGATCGACCAATGCCTGTACCAGCCGCGTGCCGATGAATCCGGTGGCCCCGGTGACCAGTATTGTGTGACGAGCGCCCATCGCGTGACGTGTCCGAACTTGAAAACGACGCCTGCTGTACAGGTCGGATTCCGCGTCACACAATGGTATCGTCCGCTTGCGCGTGAGAAAACCCGATACCGCCCAGGCCCCGCTTCACCCGGCCTGCCTGTCGGGCGCATCCGGTGTTCGCCCGCGAGTTGCCACGACGGCGCCGCCCCGAGGGGCAGCGCGTGACGTGACGCATCGCGCGTCTGGCGACGACCTTCAACCTGCGACGGAAAGCACGCATGTCCGACAATGCCTCGTCTGAAAAACGGAAACCAATCGCCATCACCATGGGCGATCCGGCCGGAGTCGGTCCCGAGTTGTGCTTGCGGCTGCTGCAAGATCCCGTGGTGCTGGCGCAAGCCGCGCCGATCGTCTTTGGCGACGCCGGCGTGTTGGCCCGCGTCGCGCATCAGATCGGCTTGCCGGAACCCACAGCGGTCATAGCGGCAAACGAGTGGCCGCATGCCGGTCGCGGAGCGGAACAGGGCGCCGTGGTGGATATTCAGGCGATCGAGGCGGCCGCCGTGCGGCCGGGGCAAGTCGACGGGACAACAGGCCGGGCGGCGTACGCGTACATCCGGGCGTCGATCGCCGCCGCGTTGGCGGGCGAGGTCGCGGCCGTGGCCACCGGGCCGATCCACAAGGAAGCTTTGCATGCCGCGGGGATCGACTATCCGGGCCACACCGAGATCTTCCAGGCCCAGACGGGCGCGGTCCGCTCGTGCATGATGTTGACCTCGCCCCAAATCACGTGCAGCCTCGTCACGACGCACATCGGCTATCGCGACGTGCCCGACCAACTCAGCACGCCGCGAATTCTGGAGGTGATCGAGTTGACCGCCGAGGCGATGCAGCGGATTCGCGGCCGCAGACCGCGGCTGATCGTGTGCGGGTTAAACCCCCATGCCGGCGAGAACGGCCTGTTCGGCGCGAACGAAGAGCAGCGGCTGATCGCGCCGGCCATCGAGGCGGCGCGTGGGCGCGGCCTCGACGTTCGCGGGCCGCTGCCGCCCGATACGGCGTTCCTGCGCGAGAACCGCGACGCGACGGATGCGTTCGTGTGCATGTACCACGATCAAGGCCTGATTCCGCTCAAGGCTTTGGCGTTCGACGACGCGGTCAATATCACCTTGGGGCTGCCGATTGTGCGGACCTCGGTCGACCACGGCACGGCGCTCGATATCGCCTGGAGTGGGCGCGCTCGAGCGGGCAGCCTCGTCCAAGCGGTGTTGCTGGCCGTTCGATTGGCGCGCGAGGCGGCCGAAGGCTGCTGATCTCGGTCCGTCGGCCGAGAGGACCCGCGCGAGCGTCTCCGGATGTCCAGGCAGGTCTGTCAGCGCTGCCATCCACGCCCCCCCGTGCGGGTTGATGGCGACCATTTCGCTGTCTGCTTTTTCACTGTCCGTCTTGCGAAATACGCAAAATCAGCGCGATCTCGCGTCGGCCCCCTTTAGACTCCGTTTGATGAGCAGAATCTCGTGTGTCGACGCCGTCGACCTCGCCCGCCGGGCGGGAACTGCGGCCGGACGCCAAAAATTGCAGGCACGCCTGTCACGGCCCGCTCGATCTCGAAATCAATGACCGCCACAGCCGCCGCACGATTTGACGGCATTCGGGTTGTCGAACGTGAATCCACGGCGACCGTTGCCTTCGAACCAGTCGACCGTGGTTCCATCCAGCAGCAGCGAGCTCTTCTTGTCGATCACCACGTCGAGTCCGTGAAACGTGTACTTCCGGTCCATCTTGCTGTCGAACTTGCCATCAAAGCCCAATAGGTAATTGAACCCGCTACAGCCGCCGCCAGCCACGCCGATTCTCAAGAACTGTTGCGGATCCAACTGTTGTTCGTCCTTCACTCGTTTGACTTCGTCGCTTGCTCGCTGGGTAAGCGTGATCGCCATCGGTTATTCTCCAAGTGAGTTCAGAGACCCCTGTTCGCTCGATCGTCGAACGCCTTGCCGTGCTCGTTCGGTGGCCCAAAAAAATCCGTGCGCACTCGTTTTTAATTCCCGCTTCGTAATTAGAAAGGTTAATTGTACGAAATAAAGGCCATCAGACAATTGCTCGGTTGCGCAAAACCAAGCCCATCTCGGTTCGGCGTGAACGGGGCTCTCAAAAAGCAGATTCCGGGTCGGAAAGGGCAAATCGAAGTCCACCCGACGAAGAAAGATCATTCGCGACCCGGCCATCAACCTCAAATTGCCGGACTCGACGTAAAAATGCACCGGACCATCCGTGCAGGGCGGAGCGCAGACTCGTCTCGGACGCGCCGGGACCGCGCGCCGGCCGAAGTCGTAACCGGCGCGCTCGCCCAGCAGGGGCCGGTTATCAAGAGGCATAAAAGAACCAGCGAGAGAGTGCATCGCGGTCAAACTCGTTTACGAGCGGCCGGGAGCAGTCTGTCCGGTTCGACGTGCAGCGCGTATCGCGCCGCTCACACGCCGCACCCCGTGAGATCAGGCCGGACGACGCGCTGCCCGCGAGCGTGTACAATGGCGGCTTTGGCCGCTGGGGCGGTCACGGCGTTCCGCACGGAATGCGCGCGTTTGTGACGTCCGATGGTGGTCGAGGCGGGTCGATTCGCAGGCGCGGCCACTCGTTCCCAGTCAGTACCTTTATTCACCGAACAGGCGTCTCCATGAGCTCTGGAGTCAATCTCGCAATGGATCACCAGCCGGATCTGGGGCGTGCCGTAGAACTGCTGATGCAGTTGCTGCCCATTGCCGGGCGCAGCGGCGAGGAAGCGGCGGTGGCCGAGTACGTTCGTGCGCGGCTCGTCCAGGCCGGCGCTCCCGAATCGGCGCTGGTGTTCGATACGGCCAACCAGCGAACGCCGCACGGCGGGCAGGTTGGCAACCTCGTGCTGCGTCTGCCGGGCAGTGTCCGCGGCCCGCGGCGGATGCTGTCGGCGCACCTGGACACGGTGCCGATCTGTCTCGGCGCTCGGCCCGTGCGCGAGGGCGACTTCATCCGCTCGGCAAACCCCGCGGCCGGCGTCGGCGCAGACGATCGCGCGGGGGTCGCCGTCGTCCTGAATACGGCGCTCGAGATCCTCGAACGCGGCTTGCCCCATCCGCCGCTCACGTTCTGTTGGTTCGTGCAAGAAGAGACGGGGCTGCACGGCTCGCGCTGCTTGATAAAACAGGCATTGGGCCAGCCGACGATGGCGTTTAACTGGGACGGCGGATCGGCGGCCAAACTGACGATCGGGGCGACCGGCGGCTATCGCCTCGAGATCGACATTCGCGGCGCAGCCAGTCACGCGGGCAATGCGCCCGAGTCTGGAATCAGCGCGATCGCGATCGCCGCGCTGGCGATCGCCGACCTGCACCGCGGCGGCTGGCACGGCCTGGTCGTCAAGGGTCGCCAACGGGGCGCCAGCAACGTGGGCGTAATCCGCGGCGGCGACGCCACCAACGTGGTGACCGATCACGTGCAGATTCGGGCCGAAGCCCGCAGCCACCAGCCCCGGTTTCGCCAACGGATCATCGCGCAGATCGAACGAGCGTTTCGCAACGCGGCGGCCGAGGTGAGGAACGCCGACGGCAAGACCGGCAGCGTCCAGATCGAGGGCCGCCTGGACTACGAGTCCTATCGCCTGGCCAAAAGTGAACCCTGCGTCCAGGCCGCCGCCGCGGCCGTCCGGGCGATCGGCCGCGAGCCGGAATTGGCGGTCACCAATGGCGGATTGGACGCCAACTGGCTGGTCCAGCATGGCATCCCCACGGTCAGCCTGGGCTGTGGGCAACTGGCGCCCCACACGGTCCACGACGCGGTGTTGGTCCCCGATTTCGAGGACGCCTGCCGGGTCGCGCTACGGTTGGCGACGGTCTAGCGCGGCCGCGTGGCGCGGGCGCCTTGTGCGGCGCGTTCTGCCGTCGGCTGGCGATGGCGTCGGCCGACGGCGGCCCGAACGCGTCGTCTTTTTTTGCGTGGGTAGGCTGCGCTAGGCGCCGTATTTGCCCAGCCGGCCCGCGTTGGACAGGGCCAGCGTCATCAGATATTTGGCCTCGAACTGCCCCAAACCACCGCGGAGGCACGTGTTTTCGCCAAAGCTCGTTTGCTCGTCGCAACGGCAGCAGTCCGAAACGAGCAGCGTCGGCACGCTGTGCCAACTGTGGCTCTTCAAAAACGACGGCGTGCTGTGGTCGCCGGTGACGATCAGCACGGTGGGGTTCAGCGCGGTGATCCGCGGCAAGGCCGCGTCCAGCTCTTCGATTCGCTTGACTTTGGCGTCAAAGTTGCCGTCCTCGCCCGTGCTGTCGGTGTACTTGAAGTGCAGGAAGAAGAAATCATAATCCGCCCAGTGCTGTTCGAGCGCATCCATCTGTTCGGCCAGCGTTTGGGCCGTTCCCACGATGTCCATGCCTACCAGGCGAGCCAGCCCTTTGTACATCGGATACACGGCGATCGCCGCCGCCCGCAGCCCGTACACTTCCTGATAGGACGGCAATCGTGGCTTGGCGGCAAATCCGCGCATGGTGTGAAAGTTGGCTTTGGGCTGATCCGCCAGGATCTGTTTGGCCTGAGCCAGAAAGGCCTTGGCCACCTCGACGGTCTTCTGGCTGCCCGGATCGTCGGACATCGGGTCCAGCGGCGGAACGCCCGTGGCCTGCGGATCCGTATCTTTGACGTGCTCGCCCAGCCCCGGACCACGAAACACGACGACGAACCGATGCTCTTTGACGGGCTCGACGAACACCTCGACGCCCGGGATCGCGATCTGCCGCAGTCTGATCGCCAACGGCGCGCTTTCCTCCGTCGAGATTCGTCCGGCCCGTCGATCGGTGATGTTGCCCGCCGCGTCGACCGTGCAAAAGTTGCAGCGGACCGCGACGTCGCCATGCTCCAAGGCAAACCCGATCCCCGTGGCCTCGAGCGCGCCGCGGCCGATCACGTATTTCAGCGGATCGTAACCGAACAACCCCAGATGGCCCGGACCGCTGCCCGGGGCGATTCCGGGAACGACCGGAATGCTGGATCCCAGCACGCCTCGCGCAGCCAATGCGTCCAAGTGGGGCGTGCGAGCCGTCTCGAGCTCGGTCTTGCCGCCCGGCTGCATGGGCAAGCCGCCCAGCCCATCCGCGACCAACATGACGATCTTCGAGTTATTCTTTACGTGCAATGCGCGCGTCAAATCGTGGATGTCCATCGTCCCGCTTTCCTTGGTTTCCGATCGATGACCTTCGCGGCGCGCGGCGATTGCTCCCGTCATGGAGAACCTTCACCGTGCCGTAGCGTTTGAGCTCCGATTGTCAGGGAAAACCGGCCGTGCGACAAGCGACCCATCCTGCACGGGGCGAGTTTTTCGCGCCCATCGCCGTGCGCCCCGCTGGAACGTACTGCCGCGGCGCGATATGTTCAACCCCTGGGCGCGAAGTGTTCAAGGTCTGGGCCGCCCGCGCGCTGCCCATAGCTGGCCGGCCAGTCCCGTTATGAAACAAACGCAACGGGTGGATGCCCCGTCACCGTGAACCCGCGTGCGAGCCGACGTCCGAACCCGCAAGCCGGCCCGGGCGCCGTCACGCAACGCCGCGCGGCCCTATCTGGATTTCGATCACTTTCTTTTGCTTCCTCACACGATGCCATGAGCACCACGAGCGCGAATTTGATTGCCTACGATCCATCCGGCGTGTATCTGGACGAGACGAACGTCTCGCCCGCCGACTTTAGCGCCTTGGCGCCCCGACTCGAAGCGGCGCGCCGCGAGGTCGTGGACGAAGATCTGCGGCTGCTGGCCACGGGGGCCGTGCCGCCGGAGAAAGAGCCGCTGGACGCGGCCTTCATCGAGCTGCCGGAAAAGATCCTGGCCGCGTACCGCGCCGATCAATCCGGCAGCGAGCTGGGACGGATTCTGCAGACCGCCCGACGGCTGCAGGACGCAGTGGATCGCGTCGTCGTGCTGGGCATCGGCGGATCGTACATGGGCGCGCGTGCGTTGATGGAGGCCTGCTGCGAACCGTACTTCAACGAACTCGACCGGGCCCAGCGCGGCAGCCGCCCGCGGCTCTACTTCGAAGGCAACAACGTCGACAACGACGCTTCGCAGGGCCTGCTGCGGCTGTTGGGCCAGGGCCGCCCGACCCAGCGCGTCGAAGACCGCTGGGCGATCGTCGTGATCAGCAAGAGCGGCGGGACGCTCGAGACGGCGGTCGCGTTTCGCCAGTTCCTGGCCGCGCTGCGCCAGTCGGTCGATGGCGATGCGAGCCGCCTGGCCTCGCTGGTCGTGCCGGTGACCGGGACCCGCGGAAAGCTGTTCGACCTGGCGACGGCCCTGGGCTGCCCCGAGCGGTTTCAGGTGCCCGAGGGCGTGGGCGGCCGCTTTTCGGTTCTGTCCGCCGTCGGCCTGCTGCCCGCGGCGATTCTGGGCGTGAACGTCGTCTCGCTGTTGGAAGGCGCCGTTGCGATGAACGAGCATTTTCGCACCGCCCCGCCCGGCGAGAACGCGGTGCTCGACTATGTCGGGATCAGCCATCTGCTCGAGGGCCGCTACGGCGCCACGATTCGCGTGCTGAACGTGTGGGCCAAATCGCTCGAAGCGGTCGGCCTGTGGTACGACCAACTGCTGGCCGAAAGCCTAGGGAAGGAGCGTTGCGGGGCGACGCCGATCACCGCCGTGAACACGCGCGATCTGCACTCGCGGGCCCAGCAACACCAGCAGGGGCGGTCGGACAAGCTGTTCACGAACCTGATCACCGACGCGTGGCGGTGCGATCCGTTGCGCGTCGGGCACAGCGAGTTGGACCAGGATTCGTTGAACGATCTGGCCGACACAACCCTGCCCGAGATCATGGCCGCCGCGATCCAAGGCACCAACGAAGCCTATCACGGCGACGGGCGGCCCACCGCCGATCTGCGTCTGCCGCAGATCAACGAGTTCTACCTTGGCCAACTGTTCCAGATGTTGATGCTGGCCACGGTGGTCGAGGGCCGCCTGCTCGGGATCAATCCATACGGCCAGCCGGGCGTCGAGTTCTATAAACAGAACATGAACCGCATCCTGGGCCGACGCTGAACGCGCAACACGGCGCCTGTTTTGGTTCTTACGCGATCGGAGGGGGCGAGCGGCGATTGGCCGGCGCTCAACGAGGCGCCGCCGAGCTGACGGACGACTCGGCGTGCGCGGCGCCTTCCTGAATGGGCACGAGGCAATTGTCGAAGGCGTTGTCCGGGCCGGCCGCCAGCGGCGTGCGGCCCAATGGGTCGTCGTGCACCAGCAGGGCGACGCTGCCCGGTTCATCGAAGCCCGCGAACTGGTTGCCGGTGATCCTGAACTGTCCGCGGATCTCGACCGCGACCTTCACACCGTCGGTCTCGCCTCGCGACAGGAGGTTATGCGCGAACAGAGCGGTGGGCCCGCCAAAGACGTCGAGGTTCACGAGCTGCAGACAGTTGTTCACGACGTTGTGGTGGATGTTCCAGTTCAGCCCCTGCGGCGACTGGATCGCGAACGGGACGCCCTGCTTCAAATCGCAGTCCTCCGCCAGGCGGAACACGCCCGCGTCCGGGTCGAACGCTTCGATTTTCGGTCCCGGTGTGTACGCGGGCGTTCCGGTCGCCCCGTTGCTCGTGGTCCATGTGATTCGACAGCCGCGAAAGCAATGCGTGCCTCGACGCGGCCACGGCAGCCGGCCGCCCGGCTGGAACGTCCGCGGATCGAGCGCCTCTTCGACGCGGCTTTCGAGATTCAGACCTGCCAAGCCCGTGGCGCAGCCGCGGATGGTGTTGTCGTGCACGACGACGTTGCGAGCCGGTTCGACCAGCACGATCCCTCTGGCTCGCGGATCGGCTGGGCCGCGGATATAGACCTGGTTATCGCTGATCGTCGTGTCGTCGGCCGACGCCAAGATGCCGGTGCGAGCCACAGATTCGTCTCGCACGCACGTCAGGTCGATGGCGTTGCCGGTGATGATCGTGTTGCCGGCGGGTAGATTTCGTTGGTCGCTGAATCCTTCCGTGGCGATGGCCGAGCTGTTGAAATTGATGAATAGGTTGTTGCTGATGACGACGGGCGTCGAACCGGCGGACGAGCGGATCGCGCAGCCGCCGTAAGACGTCTGCTGCTCGAATGTGTTGTGGGCCACGATGTGTTGGCCGGAAGGAAGAATGTCGAGCGAGGCGTCGCGCGAGCGGATGTTGCCCATGGCCACGGTGCCGCCGTTGCGGACGTAGTTGCCCACGAACTTGACGAATCGCGACGCGCCCTCCCAACTACAGCCGCCGACGTTCTCGATGCGACAGTACAGAACGGCCGTGTTCTCGGCATAGTCGTTGTTGTTGAACGCATTGCGGGCACAGTCCGAGACCGTACAGTTGCGATAGACGATCGACTGGGTATAGCGGCCGGCGTCGTCGTTGCCTCGGCGGCTGGCGCTGCTGGAATAGAAACATTCGGCCGACATCCCCGTGGCGTGGCAATCCTCGACCGAGACTCGCTGGGGGCTTTGAATGAGCAGCGCGCTGCAATGTTTTACGTAAAAGCCCCACATGTGGTCGTAGCCGCCGACCCGCATGTGCCCCATCTCTCGGCGCTGGGCAAACCCACTGAACCCGCGGAATCGCAGGTTGCGCATCGTGACCGACGTGCCGCCCACGATCGCCAGACACGCCCCCTGGCCGCCGCGGATGTCCAGGATCGTGCGCTGCGGGTTTTCGCCCTCGACGGTGATCCCATCGGCCTCGTTCAGTCTCAGGCCGCTGGTCAGTCGATAACATCCGGACGGAATGAACACGTTCCGGCTCTCGGTCGCCGCCCGGTCGAAAGCTCGCTGGAGCGGCCCGCTGTCGGTGTGCTGGACCACGCACTGGGCGGCCTCGAGCGGGGCGGGATCGGCCAGCGTCACCGCGTTGCCCTCGACCGCCGTGATGGTGCTGATCAACTGGTCGCGGCCGCTGAAGGAAACCACCGCCCGCGTGGTCCAGAAGTCCGGGTTGCGCAGCTTCAGCTTGACTCCGCCACTGAGTTCCTGCCAGTCGCCGGTGACCGGGACCGGGCCTGTCCAGGTGATTCCCAGATCGTCGCTCCAGCGAAAGCTGGGTGGCGTCTGGCCGCTGAAATCCAGGAGGTAAACCGTCCAGGGCCCCAGCGTGCCGTCATACCCCTGGGCTTCGATCTGTTCCTCGAACTTGGCGTCTCCCTGGTCAAGACTTCGTCCCCAGATGCGGCCGTCGGCGATGTGCGGATTGCACTTCGACACGGTCACCTGCTGGTTGACCCGAAAGTCGCCGATATCGTCCAGCGCGAGCACCTTGGAACCGGCGGTCGTGACGGCGAAGGCCTCGTACTCGGACCCGCTGGCGTCGAAATCGTGAACGTTGATCGGCGTCGTAGGTCGCTCGAATGGCCCGATGCGGACATCGTCTACGTCCGTCTGGGCGCCCGCGGGAACCGCCAGGGCGAGCGTGACCTTGGAGGTGCCGTCGGGAACCGCATAGACGCCAGACAGCGTGCTCCAACCGTCGGCGGGAACGATCGCCGCGGCGCCGCGGGCCAACGCGCGGTCGGTCTTGAGCCGGCCGTCGGCGTCGTACTCGTACACCTTCAATTCCAGCGGCCCGCCTCGATAGCGGACCGAGACCTCGTATCCCAGCCCTCGTCGCAGTCCCGCCCACGGCTGAGCCACGTGGGCTGCCCGCTCCGGCCCCGCGGTGATCCGCAGGAAACGCTGGCCATCCGCCGCGCCTTGGTCGACGATTTCCAACGTGCCGGGAAACGCCGCCGACAGTGTCCAGTCCGTCGGCGCCGCCAGATCGCTGCGCAGCGCCCACTGTCCTCGATCGTTTGTCGGAGGCGGCGCGGCGAGCGTCGCCACCGCCTCGAAGCTTGGATTTCTGACCAGCGCGTCGTTTGCTCCAGCGGCCCAGACGATGGTCGGGACGAGCAGCCAAGCCGCGCCGATGCAACCGGTCCGAATCCCCATGCGCTGCGTTCGATTCGCTCGTTCAATCATGATGACTGCTCCTCGTTGGTCTGCGATGTCCTCCGTTCGACCCGCTAAGCATCGTTCGAGAAACAACTGTCGCACTTGGCACCGCATCGCCCTGATAGCTCGCCAGGCAGGCGCGGGATATCGGACAAGTATTTTCTCGAACGATGCTAACGCGGGCCAGTGCCCGCAACCCAAGAATCTGTTTGGCCGAAGGCCTCCGATCACCGTAGCCTGGGGCAACGCCCCAGGG
>JAVYAJ010000261.1:0-2107 GCA_032229885.1 Candidatus Anammoximicrobium sp.
CGCTCGCGGATCAGCGCCTCCTCAGTGGGGCAGTCCATGTTGTCGATTCGGTAGCAAGCCGTCAGGATGCCCTGCCGGTCGTTCTTCACAGCCTCAGCCTCCGTGCAGCCGCAGTTCGTTCCGTAAGAAAGGGTTGAGTTGCCAGTAACCATGCCGCAATGCCCTCCAACCGCTATTGCAAACCATGTAGCGGGTGTAGAGTCAAGAGCCCCCGCCCGCGACCTCAGCCGCGGCGGGCCTTTCGCGTGGGCGTCTATCTGCTTACAGGCGGAAGAATGGGAACGGCGCGTCGAACCGTGCCAAACAGGGCGTGTGCGAAATCGCGATTCGATCAGCCGCGCTGCATACTGGCGGCGAGCGCTCGGCGCAGGTCGTCCTTCAGGTCTTCGACGTCCTCGATGCCGACCGACAGACGTACCAAGTGCGTCTCCGCGCCGCTGACTACCGCGACGCTGCTGATGATGTCCGAATGGCCGTTGAGGTACTTAATGAGTGCGACCCCACGACGTTTTAGGTAGTCGAGCGTTGTTTTCCGAGCTACGTCGCTTCGCGAAAGCTACCTGACGCAATCAGCCAAAAACGTTGGGCGCTCGCGAGCTCGAGTTGAGAGTCCCCGCAACGTGTAGACGCCTCGGGAACTGGCGTTGGACGCCCGGCTCTGAAGTGCACATTCCTGGAAGATCTGCGCCAAGCCGCTGCGACAGCGACGCCCGCCGGATGCTGCTGCGGACAAGTGAAGTTCAGCGTGGCTGGAACATGATGATCCCCATGCCCGCCAAAGCCACTGTTGCGCCGGCCAAGTCCCATAGAGTTGGCCGTACGCCATCCACACCCCAAAGCCACAGAAGGGCCACCCCAATATAAACCCCGCCATAGGCGGCGTACACGCGACCGGCGGCGGTCTCGTGCAGGCTCAGCAGCCAAGCGAACAGCGCCAGGCTGGCGACCGCGGGGACCAGCAGCCAGACCGATCGCCCCTGCCTGAGCCAAAGGTATGGCAGGTAGCAGCCGACGATTTCGGCCAGAGCGGTTGCGAGGAACAGCGCGAGGGTTTTCATCGCCATGCATTGTGCCCTCCGCGCCTGGCTCTCCGGCTCTCCCGTCGCGGGCTTGCATCAGCCCACCGCCACTCGTGAAGGATTCGGCATCGGGTTCCTCAGTACAAAGAGCGCCACCGCCGCCACGATCGACAGTCGCCGGATACATGCAGGTTCATGCGGCGGCTCGCAATTGTTCAATGGCGGTGGCCTTGGCCGACGTCCGAGCGGGTAATGCGCACGCCGATCGCCGCGGCCCTAACGCTCTCAGGACGCTGTTTCCACCTGCAGGTTCGGCGAGCTGCGCTTGGTGTGCTCCATCCGGTAGGCCAACAGGCGTAGCGCGTTCGCAACCACGATCAGCGTCGACCCTTCGTGAAACAGCACCGCGGTGCCGATGTTCAAGCCGAGAACGGTCGCAGGAATGAGTACGGCAACTACGCCGAGACTGACGTAGAGATTCTGCCGGATGATCCTGCTCGTGCTGCGCGACAACCCCACCGCGAAGGGAAGCTGTGCGAGGTCGTCGGCCATCAACGCTATGTCGGCCGTCTCCAGCGCGACGTCCGAGCCGGCAGCTCCCATTGCGATGCCGACTGTGGCGTTCGCCATCGCGGGCGCATCGTTGACGCCGTCGCCGACCATGGCGACCTTGCCGTGCGCGCGACGTAGGGCCTGGATCGCTTCGACCTTCTGTTCCGGCATCAAATCGCCGCGCGCTTCGGTCAGCCCGACACTGCGTGCCACCGCTTCGGTGACCTGCTGGTTGTCGCCCGAAATCATGATGAGTCGTTCGATACCCAGTGTCCGCAATTCCGCCATGAGCGGCGCTGCTGAAGCGCGAGGGGTGTCCATCACGCCGATGACGCCGAGGAAACGCTCGCCTTTGCGTACGGCCATCGTCGTGCGACCGGAAGCAACGAGCCGATCGTTCGCCGCTGCCACCTCGGGCGGCAGCTCTGAATCGGGGAGTTCCGAGAACAACACCGGTTTGGCGATATGGACCCTCTCCCCTTCGACCATCGCCTGCACTCCGCGCCCGGTGATGCTCTCGACATCGGCGGCCACCG
>JAVYAJ010000262.1:0-2038 GCA_032229885.1 Candidatus Anammoximicrobium sp.
CCGCCGTGATTCGCCTGTCACGTCTCTCCCGGCTACGACGGGGCGCCGAAATCTCAGCGTCCTCAGCGTCTCTGCGTTTCCAAAACGTATTTTCCTGGAGCCCGGCCAGTTCGTCCGCGCAAGGACGTCGATGAAACGCAGAGACGCAGAGGACACAGAGCTACGGCAAGCACAAGATGTAATCCTTCAACAACGTAATCCTTCAACAACGTAACGCTGTCGCTGTCTGAATACATTGTCGAAAAGTTCACGATGTTTGAGGTTAGTAGTACAGACGGAATCAGCGTGGTGAATTGTGCCAATCCGTTCAAGGTTTACGAACAAAACCTGCCGGGCGGCAACGTGTGGTTCGGACGGACCAACAGCAGTCTGCGGCTGTCCGGAATCTTCTCGCTGGGCAACGCCATAATCAAGATCGGCGACGTCTAGACGAACGGTCCCGGCGCCATTGGCTCGGCCCGTGTCAAAACAGAGGTGCATCCTGTCGCACACGGCCCTGACATTCAGCTTTGAGACGCACCACCCCGTCGGACTGGTCGAGGGAATCCAGGCGGCCACGGTCCAAACCGATGGGTACTGGTGACCGTTCGGCACGAACATCCGTGGGGTGGGCTTCGGCCTGGCTTCACCGCACAGCACCTGACATTAGCACCTGACATTCAGGCATCCCCGGCCATTCATGCAAATCGTATCCACCTTGCTTCGGCCAGTAGTTCGAGTTAGTTTGTGCTGATAGCAAACCACGCTCTGAGCTCTGCAGCGTACCGAACACGCCAGTTGCGGACGGCCTTGTGGCCCTGCAGCGCTGTTGTCGGAACGCGGGCTGCCGAAGCCGAGAATTCGGCCGGGGCAACGCGATCGTGCAGGCCGCGGGCGTAACGTCGTACCGGGCGCTGCGCGGGTTGTCCATGTCCCGAAAAACACGCGCTGAAGGCCGCCCGATGCGAAGGGCCGCCAAGCCGGATCGCACGGCGACACGGCGACCGTCGCCCGAGGCCGCCATGCCGACCGACCGCCGTGCAGCGTCACCGACACACGGAACTTAGTTGCGCATCGTGGGAATGACAACCCGTCGCATCGGACGCGGCCCTGGCGGCTGCGAGCCCGCGTGCAAGACCGGACGCACAAGACCGAAACCGAGCAAGATCCACTTCGATTTACGCGAGAAGGGAGACTATCATGGCCAATCTCAGCCGACGCGTTTTTCTGCGTGATGCGACGCTCGCCGCGGGCGCCGCGGCCACCGCGGGCTTGACTCTGGGCGCGGAAGAACAACCGCGGCAGAGCACGAGTCCCAACGAACGCCTGAGCGTCGCCATCATCGGGGCTCGCATTCGTGGCGGACAGCACGCACAGATCTGGGGAGGCCGCCGAGACTGCACCATCTCGTATGTGTGCGATGTCGACTCGGCCGTCGGCGAACAACTGACGGCCAAGATCGAGAGTCGCCCAAAGTTCGTCCAAGATCTGCGGCGGATCTTCGACGACAAGTCGGTCGACGTCGTCGCGATCTGCGCACCGAACCACTGGCATTCGCTCGCCGCGATCTGGGCGATGCAGGCCGGCAAAGACGTGTATGTGGAAAAGCCGGTGAGCCACAACATCAGCGAAGGCCGGCGGATGGTCCAGACCGCGCGAAAATACGGTCGGATCTGCCAGGCCGGGACGCAACACCGATCCAACGGCGTCAATCGGGCGGCTGCCGAATATGTTCGACAGGGCAAGCTGGGACAGATCAAACTGGCATACGCCTGCGTCAGCGGTCGACGCTCGTCCATCGGACCGGCAGGCCAGTACGCGCCCCCGCCGACCGTCGATTACAACCTGTGGTCGGGACCTGCGCCGATGGAACTCCCCGTTCGTCGCAAATCGTTCCACTACGATTGGCACTGGTTCTGGAACTGGGGCGGTGGCGAGTTGGCCAACAACAGCGTGCACTACGTCGATACCCTGCGGCTGATCGTCGGCCTCGAAGGCCTGGGACGCGGCGTGATGTGCTATGGCGAGCGGCTGGGCTTTGACGACTGTGCCGAGACGC
>JAVYAJ010000263.1:0-8440 GCA_032229885.1 Candidatus Anammoximicrobium sp.
CCAACGTAGCCTGGGGCAACGCCCCAGGAATCAGAGATGATAGCAACCGTGTTGGCCGAAGGCCAACATCAACGTGTCACCGCGGCCCGGATGAATGTGGCCTTCGGCCAAAAGAGGCACGCGCGCGGCGCCAGCCCTGGGGCGTTGCCCCAGGCTACGGTGGGCGGAGGCCTTCGGCCAAACAGATTCTTGGGTTGCGGGCGCCAGCCCGCGTTAAGAAAGATCTGGCGGCGACGGTCCTAGGCGTCCTTGCCGTCCTGCCGTGGTTGCCCCAGTCGGTCGCGGCCGCCGAGCCGGTGCGCACGCTGAGCATCCACGAACGGTTCGGCGTCTCGCACCCGACACAGGTGATCGACTTGGATCTGAACCCGCCGATCACGGGCGAGGTTGCGGACGCCGTTCATGTCCAGGGATCGGACGGACACGCCGTGCCGTTTCAATGGCTCGAACGCGGCCGCCGCCTGGCCGTCCAGACCGACCTGCCGGCCGGTGCACAGCGGGTCTGGCACATCCTGCACGGCGCGGCGTCACACGAGACCCCGACGGATCTGCAGGTCCTAGAAAAAGAGGACTGTTACGAGATCGTCAATTCACTGGTCGGCGTTCGCATACCGCGCGAGGGCGCGTCGCTCGATTCCGCGCCCGCCCCGCTGCAGGCGGTCCGCTTGGCCGATGGCCGCTGGACGAACGCAACTCGCGTGCCCCTGCTGCGCGCCGCACCGCGGACGCTCGAGGTCCGCTTCGCGGAACGCGGTCCGTTGCGGGTCGTCGTCGAGATCGCGTACACGTTCGCCCGGCCCGATCTGACGTACGGCCAAGACCTCCTGACACCCGGCGGTCCGGGCCATTACACGGCACGAATCCGTCTCGCGGCCGGGTCGCCGTCGATCATGATCGAAGAGGACACGGACACGGACGTCGCGTATGAGCTTGATTTTTACGCGGCGTGTCAGCCGAACCAGGCGCGATATCAAGGCCATCACGCGACCTCCGTACAGGCCGGCCGCGAACAGGATGGTCGCCAGTATCGCATGTGGCACGATCGGACGAACTGTGACGCGCTGGTCGACCTCCAGTATCAGACCCCGTGGGCGCCGCCCTTTCTGGCCCGCTGGGATCCTTGGATCTATGACGGCGGCTGGTATTGGCAGTTTTACAACACGCGCGGCCCGGCCAGCAGCCCTTTGGTCGGCATCTTCGCCGGCCGCGCGTCGCGCATCATCGGCGCGGCGGCCAGCGGGGTTCGGATTCTGACTCGACCCGCGACGGACGCCGACCAACCGTTCGCCGGACTCCGGATCGAGTGCAACCGGCGCAGTCCCGACGGCCGAGTCTTCCCGCGGGTGCGCTTCCAGTGGGGGCTGTTCGTCGGAACGCGGGCCGATCTGGCCCCGCCAGACCAAGTTCAGAAGATCTGTCGTCAGATGAATCTGCACGGCGGATTCAACCTCAACAGGGTTCTGCGATACGAGCTCGATTACCCGGATCCGCCGCAGGGGTACGGCGCCATGTTCATGCCCCGCGACGCGCTGCGCCGTATGGTGGACCGGCTGCGGGCGGATACGCAGGGGATCCACGGCGCCGGTTTCCACCACTATCTGTACACGCAAGATCCCTACGCTCGGCCGCTGGTCGACTTTTGGTTCGATCCTTCGCCCGAACGGATCGAGCGGGTGGCGACGGACATTGCGGAGCTGGCCCGGGACATTCTGGACGCGTTCGTCAACGGTCAGGGGATCATGGACTTTCGCTACCACTATTGGCACGGCGGATTGCGGCTGACGAACATGGCCGCCTGGATCGACCAACTGCTGGCCAGCGACCAGGTTTCGCCCGAGCAGCGATCCGCAGCCAAGGCCGCGGCCGCGCTGCTGGCCTATATCTTGTGGGACGACGACTTCGTGCCGCTGTTCCCGGGGCATGGGCTGAACCTGGGCAACCCGAACATGCCGGTCAACCAGAACAATGCCCGAGCGCTGATCGCCCTGCTGTTGGCCGGGCACCCTGCAATGAAAACGCACGCCGACGCGGTGCAGCGCGCGGCGCTGGCCGATCTGCGCGGGACGATCAACGAACATGGCGCGCATATGGGATCGGTCCACTATGTGGGGGCCGCCGCCTTTCCGCTGGTGGGCGCCTTCCAACAGTTGCAGATGACCGGCCGATACGACGCGTTCGAACGTGAACAGCGCCTGGCGCGGTTCGCCGAATTCTACCTGAACTTTCTGACGCCGCCCGAGGTGCGGTTCGGGGGCCTCCGCAAGCTGGTGGCCATCGGCGACGGTTCGACCGAGGGGACCTCGATGTACGGCCAGTTGGCGACCGGCTTTGCGCGGGCTCGGCCCGAGCTCAGCCGGCGACTGATGGCCGCCTGGCGGGACGGCGGCAACGTGCATGGCAGCTTTCAGGGGACCAGCTATCTGAAGATCGACGAGACCCTGCCCGGCGCGGATCCCGAGCTGGGCGCCGCTGCGTTTCCCGGTTGGTGTGCGGTGCTCCGCAGCGGTTGGAACACGCCCCGCGAGACGGCCGTCTGGCTGACCGGCGGCGAAGACTATCGCGACCACCGGCACAACGACAACGGCGGCGTGGTGATCTACGCGCTGGGCGCGCCGCTGAGCATCGATTGGGGGTCGATGTACTCGCCCCACGTCTCGGGTGGACTCCTGCACAGCCTGGTGCTGCCCGAGTCGGCCATCGGCCATCCGTGGGATCAGGGCGACGTCCCGCTGGACGTCGGAGGCCGCTGGATCGCCCGGGACGACGATCCGATCCGAGTGGACGCCGCCGCGAATTCGGCGCACGCCCGCTTTCGTCTGGGCGACGATCTCGAGTGGCGCCGCACGGTGCGATTGAGCCACGTCGGGCCGGAGATTCCGTTGATCGAGATCCGAGACGAGTTCGCCGGCACGCTGGCCGCGACGCCGAAAATCCTGAGCTTCAATCTGATGGCCACGGGCCCGGTCGCGGCGCCCGGCGGCGAACTTGTTCCCCCGCCGCGGACGCACGCTCGCCAGCCACACGTCGAGGGCGAGCCCGGGCACGAACTTCCGTCTGCCGGATCGGTGGTTGCACGGCCGCCCGGCGTCACCCGGCTGGGCTTCGTCGGCCAAGCTTGGCAAGCGCATCCGACGGGCGGCATCGACTTTGACGTGTATCTGGCCGCCGACGGGGACATGCAGATGCATGTCGGCAACTGGGCTCATCTGTGGCACCCCAGCACCGAGGAAAGCCAGTTTCGCGCGGCAAATCAGGCCGAGCGATTCGAGGAAAGGCAGCACATCCTCCGCGTTCGAGGAACCGGCGCGTTCCGGACGCTGATCGTGCCCTGGTGCAAAGGCCGCAAACCGGCCGACCTGACCGTGCACCGCGAAGCGAACACCTGGATCGTCACGACGGCACAGCAGAGCGCGCGTCTGGACCGCCTGCCCTGAACCAAACCGCGCGCGGGCATTCTCCAGAGACTCGGTCGAACGAACGGTGAGCTCTGGCGAGGCTCGCCGCACAATAGCGCCCGTTTGCTGTCCGGAGCGATCGGCGAACTAAACCAAGCGGGGCAACTGGAAGCAATCGCGAACGGCGCGGGGCGACACCGCGCAGCTGAACATCCGAGTAGGTGAGCTGCCCGCCGGGGACGGCCTCTGCAGGTGAACCCCCGCCCCGCTCGGCGGGCGGCCGCCTTGCTACCGGCCCGCGAGCTGGCGGAACTGCGACGGCGCGAGCATCTTGAGTGCTCCGCCGGGCTGTTCGACCAGATAGACGAGTTCCTCTTCCACAACTTTGGGATGCCCGTAGACGATCTCGCCGGTTGGGCTGAAGGTGATCGAGCGGCCGTCCCGGAGGCAGATGGCCGTCCAGGCAGTCGAGCCATCTTCGATATTCCACATCCGGACCATGCCGCCCAGATCGCCGGAGACTAGATGGCGGCTGTCGCCCATCCAGGCGATCGAGCATAGGGGGCCACGTTGTCCCCACAGCGTCGACAGCGGCTGCCCGTCGGCGTGCCACACGCGCACCGAGGCATCGCAACCGCCCGCGGCCAGCCATCGTCCATCGGGACTCCAGGCGGCTTGAGGAGTGCCGTCCATCGTTCTTCCCAGCACCACGCCGGCCGTGCCGTCTGGTTGCCACAGTTGGACTTGGCTCTTGGCGCACGCCAGCCACTTGCCATCGGGGCGCCAGCCCACGGACCCGCCCCCGGAAGGCTGGTCGTCGCTCTGCACCACCCGGCCGGGAGTCCCGTCCCTTTGCCAGAACCGTAAGCAACTGCCGGCGTCCCACGAGGCCAATTGTGTGCCGTCGGGGCTCCAGGCGACCGCGCGCAGCGGGCTTTGATGGCCGTCGAGCGTGGCCAAAACTCCGCCGTCCGCCCGCCACAGACGTAGCGTGCGATCCTCACTGGCCGAGGCCAATTGTTGCCCATCGGGGCTCCAGGCCAGGCTGCTCACCCGGGCCTGATGACCGCGCAGGACTTGCCCGGACGCATCCTCGCCTGTCCACAGATCGATCTCTCCATCGAAATGGCCCACCGCCAAACATGCGCCGGTCGGCGACCAAGCGACCGACGTCGCTCCGGTCGTGGCGGGCAGCGTGCGCAGCGGTCTGCCGTTCGCATCCCAAATCAATGCTCGGGAGCCATTCGACAGAGCCAATTCGCCGCTTGTCGGTGACGCACTGATGCTGTCAATGTGCGTCCAAACGCCCGGCACGGATGGCCCTGGGTTGCCATCGCAATCCCACAAGCAGAAGCCGGCGAAGTAAGTCGCGCAAGCCAGAGAGCGTCCGTCGGGGCTCCAGGCAACCGCTGTCGGGGCCGAGAATTTGATGACCACCTGAGCGGGCTTGGCGTCCAGTCGCCAAATTCGCACAGTATCATCGCTGGCCGCCGAAGCCAAACGCCGCCCGTCGTCGCTCCAGGCCAAGGCGCTGATACGGCCGCCGTGTCCCTTCAACTCTGCTCGCTCGGTTCCGTCAGTCCCCCACAGGCGGATGATTCCGTCCGCACCACCGGTCGCCAGTTGCTGGCCGTCGGGGCTCCAGCATACCGACCGCATCCGCTTGCCGCTTGCTTCCAGGATCGGCCCAGTTTCGCCGCTGGCCTCCCACAGCCGCACCGCGCCGCTGTCGTCGGCAGAGGCCACCCGCGCACCGTCCGGGCTCCAGGCAAAATGGCGGATCGTCGCCACGCACGACACGGCGGCGGAACGGACCGCACCGTCGGTGGAGAAAAACCGCGGGCAGCGGCCGTAGCCGCCTAGCACAATCTGGCGGCTATCGGGACTCCAAGCGATCGCCAATACGGCGCCGCGCGTTCGACAGACGGGGCCGCCGGCTCCGTCGGCCTTCCATAACCGGACGGTCCCGTCGCCACCGCCCGTTGCCAGCCAAGTGCCGTCGCGACTCCAAGCAGCGCAATTCGTTCCGCCGCGATTGCCTGGCAGCAGCGTCCGCGGCGTCAGGCTGTGGGCGTCGTACAGACGGACCCAGCCGTCCAGGCTCGCACAAGCCAGATGTTCGCCGTTCGGGCTCCACGCCAGGGCCGTAGCGGGTGCGAGGGGGGCCCGCGTGGCCACCTGCCAGCGGCCGACGCCAGGGATCTGCGCGGGTTGAGCGATCAGGCCGGGCAGAGGTTCCGGCGCGCCCACGGGTCTCCACAAGGCATCCTCGATGCGGGCATGGTTGCTGTTGGCCGAGGCATCCCGCGCGGTGGCGCCGCGGCCGTCGTTGAAATGGTACAGGGCCAAGGTCTGTTCGTCCGGCTCCAAACGCCGCTCGGGCACGAAGTCGTCGCGGTAGCGGGCCACGCGCGAGATCCGCACCTCATCGACGCTGCCACAGAAGGTCGCAGTGGGCCAGGTCGCGGCGACCTGATGTGCTCCGATGGCAAACGGCTCCGACGAGGGGCGATACGGTTCCTGGTTGGAAAATTGGCCAATCTCCTCGCGCACACCGTTCAGAAACAGCGTGGGCTGGCCCGATTCGAAGACCAACGCGACATGGTGCCGCGCCGCGGGCGCGGGGCGCCTCGAAACAAGGTGCGCCTGCTTGTCCTCGCCCTGTAACAACACGACCCGCCAACGCCGGGCCGGATCGATCTCCAGGCTCATTCCTTGGCCGAGGTCGCGGTTCGAGAAGACCACGTGATAGGCCCACACGTCGCCCAGCGTGACGTAGGCCTCGAGCGTGAGCGGATGCGAGCCATCGTACTTCACCGGCGTCTTCACGTAACTTCGCACTCCGTCGAACACCAACTCGTCATCCTCGTCGGCGGGCGATGGAGGGGCGGTAGAACCGGCCGCGGCGGCCGCGCCCGTCGGCGGACCGGGGCCACCGGCGACGGGCGCCGTCTCGACGCGGACCTTCAACGCCGGGTTGTCGCCCTTGACAACGGTGAACTCCTGGGCGCGGATGACCTGGTCGCCTCGGCGGACCTCGTAGCCGTGCGGCCCGGGCTGCAAACGGATCGTCTCGCCCACGCCGGCCACCTCCAATTCCCTGCCGTCGAGCCAAACCGTGACGCTTGCATCTTGGACCAGCGCGGGGTCGATCTCGACTTTCACCGTCTGGCGTCCATCGCGCAGATAGAACACGATGCCCAGCACGATCAGCGGTATCAAACCCAATGCCACGGCCACCAGACGCTGGGCGACGCGTCTTGTCCCGGTGAGGGCCCGCGCCGGCGAAAGCTGTTCGGTTTGGGTTTCGCCGACGCCAGGCAGGCGATCCTCGCCCGTCGCGACGGAGGATCGCACGGAGGATCGCGTTGGCGCGGGGCGAGGGCGGCTTGCACCAGTTGCGTCGGCGTGGAGCCGCGCCACATCGGCACCCCTGCAAAATGGCTCGAGCGATTGCGCAACCTCGGCGGGCGTCGCGAACCGCTGGTCCGGCTGCCGGGCCACCATGCGGCCCACGACGGCCGTCAGGCCGGCCGGCAGATCGGGGCGGAGTTCCTGCACCGGGCGGACCGACTGCTGGACGTGGGCCATCATCTTGGCAAATGCGCTTTGCCGCTCCGGCCCGCTGAATGGCGCGCGGCCGGTCAGCAGCTTGTACAGAGTGCAGCCCAAGCTGTAGATGTCCGCGCGAATATCGACGCCATGGCTGTCCAAGACTTGCTCGGGCGCGATGTAGTCGGCGGTGCCCATTGCCTGGCCCGAACCCGTCATCTCGTCGCCCGCTTGGCCGGACTGGAGCAGGGCCAGGCCCAGATCCAGAACCTTCACCTGGCCAGAGCGCGACAGCATCAGGTTCGAGGGCTTGATGTCGCGGTGCACCAGCCCGTGCTCGTGGGCGCACTGCAAGCCGGCCGCGGCCTGCCGGACCAGTTCGCAGGCGTCCGCGATTCGCAGCGGCCCCAGGCGATGCACCACGACGGCCAAATCGCAGCCGTCGACATATTCCATCACCAGCACCGACGTGCCCTCGATGTCGCGCGCGTCGTGGGCTTGCACGATATTCGGGTGAGCAAGTCGGCCGATGGCCTTCATCTCCCGCTCGAACCGGGCCACGGCCCGCGGATCCCGTACCCGATCCGGCGGCAGGACCTTCAGGGCCACTGTTTTTTCCAGTTTGACCTGCAGGGCCTTGTAGACGGCGCCCATGCCGCCTTCGCCGAGCTTTTCCAACAATTGGTATTCGCCGAGCGGCCGCAGCTCAGGCGACGTACAGGTCGCCCCCAGCACGGACGGCGTCTGGCCAGCCAGCCCGTGGTCGACCGCCGCCCGCGTCTGATCGAGCGTCCGCTGGTAATCCGCGTCGTTGCGTATGGGCGGCATCCGTGCGCGGCGCAACCCGCCTGCCGCCGAATCGCTGTGGCTGTCGAGCATCTGCAATTCGCGCTGGCAATCCGCGCAGGCCTCCACGTGCGAGGCCAAACGCTCTGACGTTTCGTCGTCCAGCCGGCCGTCGGCGTAGGCCTGCAGCTCCGGCCGTCCAGGACAGTCCAGATCGTCCATCTTCGTCTCGCGTTTCGATTCCGCAGTTTGTCCAGCCGACAACCAAAGCGTCTGCGCAAGAACTGCGCTCCACTCCCGACCTGTTGCACAGTAGCCGCAACTAGGAATACAGCCAATTAGAGCAATTTTATCCCCTAGCGTTGGCTAGTGCCAGCAACCCAAGAATATGTTTGGCCGAAGGCCTCCGATCACCGTAGCCTGGGGCAACGCCCCAGGGCTGGGGCCTCGCGCGTGCCTCTTTTGGCCAAAGGCCATATTCATCTTCATCTGGGCCGCGGTGACACGTTGATGTTGGCCTTCGGCCAACACGGTTGCTATTATCTCTGACTCCCGGGGGCGTTGCCCCAGGCTACGTTGGTGATGGCCTTCGGCCGACACGCCCTCTGTCGTCTGTACTACTAACCTGAAACATCGTGAAATTTTTGACAATGTTTTCAGGCAGCGACAGCGTTAAGTTGTTGAAGGGTTACATCTTGTGCTTTCAG
>JAVYAJ010000264.1:0-12402 GCA_032229885.1 Candidatus Anammoximicrobium sp.
AACTAAGACTCTAACGCGGGCTAGCGCCCGCAACCCAAGAATCTGTTTGGCCGAAGGCCTCTGATCACTGTAGCCTGGGGCAACGCCCCAGGGCTGGCGCCGCGCGCGTGCCTCGTTTGGCCGAAGGCCATATTCATCTGGGTCGCGGTGACACGTTGATGTTGGCCTTCGGCCAACACGGTTGTTATCATCTCTGACTCCTGGGCGTTGCCCCAGGCTACGTTGGTAATGGCCTTCGGCCAACACGCCCTCTGTCGTCTGTGGCGCGCAACAGTCTTCCTACCCAAATCCCACCTGACCCAGTCAGGTGCCAGTAACCCACAAGTGTACTGTACACACCGTGTGCAAGATGCGCGCACCGTGCGCGCATGATACGAACTAAGACTCTAGAGCAGTCGCGTCGGCATGGCTTGTCTGACGATGGTCTACGAGCTCATGTAATCCGCCTCTAAGAAATGGTGACTGCTGGACGGATCCACGCCGCTGCCGGACGCCATCTAGGGCGTTCGGTTTCGATAGAATCCGCTCCGAAGAAGCCGCCGCTTGAAATCCGCCCGTATACGACTGTTGATGGTATACTTCGCGCGGGTCGAAATGGCACTTGGCGCGGCGGACTTCAGTTCGCCTTTGTCATACGGAACCTGATGTTCGCGAGGCCATTCTTACCCGCGCTCGGTATGTGTTGCTCAACGGTTGACCAGACGGTTCGGTTTGTTCCAGATGATTCGGCAGAGATAGACTCGGTTATTCGCGCCGCGGCGGACGGTTCGGGCGATGTCATAAGGGTTCTGTGCATCGCCCTGCATGCCCTCGGTGTCGAACACCCAAGACTCGTCTACCGTGGCATCCAACGCGCCTCCATTGCCGAATTGCGCGCCCCTGTCGGGCAGGAGGATTCGCTCTGTCGCTCGGAGCACGCACAGACGTTTCGGGTCGACGCGGGCCATGAACAGCGGCGCGCGGTGTCGAATTACGTGGTCGTTGTCTCCACCTCGCCGCGTGTAGACGAGAAAAAGCCCATCGCTGTGCGTCACCCAGTGCTGCTGGGTGTTGTAGCTCCCCAATTCCTGCCCGTCATCGAATGTCCAAGGTGTCATTGGGCCGTATTTCAAGCCGTCGTCGCTCGTGGCGACATAGCCGCGCTGATCATGACGCAGGGTCAAATAGTAACGGTCCTGGAAACGGGTCAGTGATGGTTCTGCTAGACCTCGCGGAGTGGCGAGATCCAGGACGTCGCCATGTTCGACATAGACCAGGTTGCGGCCGTCAAACCGGCAACGAACCACCGTCACCGATGAACAGATATCTGCTTCCCAGGCAGCCTGGGTCTTGGTCCGCTCGGATTCACGGGTGAAATAGATCGGCCAGAGAATGTATCCATTCGGGAGCTCGTAGCGCTGCGCGGCGCCGCCCGCACAGGAGTGGAACAATTCTTGGTCCGGCAATTCCAAAAATCTGACCCGAGACCATTGTCCGGCCGCCTCGTCATAAACCGAATAAACTGCATAGTTGACAGGGCTGTCTTTCCCAAAAGCAGGTGTCTTCGCATCCGGAAGAAAACGATTGCTATGGCCGGTTGCAAGTAATTTGCCGGTGCGCGCGTGCCAGACGGGGACCAAATCCCAGGGCATCCAGAGGTACGGTCCTCCGTAGAGCGGAGCCGGCCCCAGCGCCGTCTGCTTGGCAGGAAGCGTCCAGGTTCGTCCGAGGTCGTTGGAACGTGCCGAGTAGTAGGCGCCGCCCACATCGCTTCCGTCCAAGAAGCCCTGGATCATGACAACAACGGCCGTGCGCGGCGGAATGATGCCCACTCGCGAGCTGAACCATTCGGTCTTTTCGTCAAACCCGTCGGTAATGACGTCCAACTGAATCGTGTAGTCAAGGTCGGTGGTCGCGGGTTCGTCTGCTCCGCCGCGCGCCATGTCGGCGGCTGTCACGAGCAGCAAGACTGCCAAAGCCGTACTGCCAGTCCGGAGCCAAACGAAAATACGATGATGAGGTAGCCGGGAAAATAAGCTGTTCATGCGCGTCGCTCTCCAATTGAAGTGGAAACACCAGGTGTGGACATAGAAGCTATCCCGGAAACGGGTTTGCGCGACAACGGGACACTGAAACTCGGCTCGATGGTCAATGGGAACAATATGTTCCAGCGGCAAATCGATCGCGGTTAGAGCCTCAGTCCGTAGGATGCGCGCCTGGCACGCATCCTACGAACGGAGACAGGACGCCGATCCTCGCCGCTTGCCGGCCGCAGACGTGCCGCGGAACCTCACCTGCGGTGTAGAAATGAAGCACGATCGAATAGCGGCACGGAGTTAGCGGTTTCCCACCAAATCAGCCGCTTTATCGGCCGTTTTGCGCCAATCGTCTGCAACCGAAGAGTTATCGACTGGGCAAGCTACGGTCTGCCTGAGCGTGGCACGACGCGCGTCGCGGTCGGTCGCCGTGCAGATGCCGCACGTGTGACATGGTTCGAGGACCGATTCGGCGTCGGTTTTGATGACGGGTGCAAGACCGGATTCCGTCAGTTCCGCGCCCTGCCAGCCAACGTCCCGTCGCGCCAGCATCCCGCCCCATCCCGTCAGCGGGGCGCAGCGACGACTGGCCGACTAAAAGTGCTGCCGATCGACGCGCGGCTGCGGTCCGCCTCGGACCAGGGCTTTTGGTAGTCTCGCGGACGCGAGCCGACGACCTCGGGACCGGCCGCGCTGTCGGCATAGGGATCGTAGACCGAGGCGTTGAGTCGTTGCTGCTGAACCGTTCCCGGCGGGAAAAAGGGCGAACGATAGTGACAACCCGAGGTTCCGATCAACAGACCGCCCAAGACGAACGCAATCAGGCGTTTGGTCATGCGTCGGTTGCCTTGTGTTGCTAGCACGGTCGTGGTCGCCGGACGGCGGTGCGCTTGCGCCCAAGTTCGCAGAGGCTCGGATCTCGCCGCTGCCGGATGATCCATGGTTCGTTGCCGCTTCGTTCGATCGGCGTTGATTCGCCGGATCGAAGTCGAAGGCCGGGGGATTATAGGCCCGCCGTCGCAGCGAGTGAAGGGAGATTCCGTGGCCATGTGTTTGGCGTCCTCGCCGTGAACGTTGTGCCAATCCGTTGTGCCAATCCGCTATGGCGCCCCGTTGAGCCCGGCGCCGGTCGTCACGCGCCGGTCGTCACGCGCCGGTCGTCACGCAGCCGGTCGTCACGCAGCCGTGAGGCCCGAAGCGGGACGCGCGGCTCGCGGTGCTATCACGGGCCGCCCGTCCTGATATCGTACTTCGGCAGCGGCCGCCCAAGATATGGCGGACGTTGTCGCAACTTTGCCTCGGACGGCGCACCCGTGGATCGATTGGTTGGCTGGCGTCAAGAATTCCGGCAACTACGCTTGGGGTTGCGTATCGTCCGGGCCCTCGCCGGGAAGATAGATGTCGAGCAGCACGGTCAACTCGTGTGGAATCGCCAATGTCGGCCCGATCGCGGCAGGCAGCAACGCCGTCTGGCCTCGTTCGAGCGACAATCCGCTGGGATCGTCAGCCAGATCCAAGCGGCCCTGCAAAACGACCAGCAGATGAAAGCGATTCCCGCCGCCCAATACGGTCGGTTCGGAAAACTGTCGTCGATCCAAGACGAAGTGGTCGCACGCGACCAGTCGCTCGACCGTCGACAAAGCCGTCGCCCGCGGAATCTGTGGTCGAATTGGTCCGCGGGAAAAGTCGATGGCGTCCAACCCCTGCTGGATGTGCAGCGCGCGCGGCTTGCCATCCGCCCCCACTCGGTTCCAGTCGTACAGCCGGAACGTCGTATCGCTGGCTTGCTGGATTTCGGCGATCACCAGTCCGGCGCCGAGCGAGTGGACGGTCCCGGCGGGGATGAACACGCAGTCGCCTACGCGCGCCTCGAAGCGGTGCAAGCACGTCTCGGCGGTCCCGGCGGCGATCGCCGCCTGCAGTGTCGCTCGGTCGACTCCGTCGCGCAGCCCGGCATAAATCACGCTGTTCGGGTTGGCGTACAACACGACCCACGCCTCGGTTTTTCCCGAGTCGGGCAGGGCGAGTTGGGCGGCGCGGACATCGTCCGGATGCACTTGGACCGACAGCACGCGGCGGGCGTCCAAGAACTTGAACAGCAGCGGGAAGCGGCGTTGCGGAGCGTGGCGGCCGAGCAGTTCCACGCCGCGTTGGGCCACCAGTTCGCCCAACTTCTTGCCGCGCAGCCGTCCGTGGGCCACGACGCTTTGATCCGATCCGTGGTCGACGATCTCCCAGGATTCCGCATAATCGTCGCCCTGACCGATGGGCTTGTTGAGCAAGGTTCCCAGTCGCCGTCCGCCCCACAGATAGCGGCGAAACAACGGTTCAAACCGCAATGGATACAAGTTCGACATGCTTTTCCGGCGTCCTGGTTCCCACGGATCCAACGGCTGTTCCGCAACGCTGTGGGCAGGCAGGGCTCATGCCGCCGAGCGCATCCCCGCGAGGCCAGCGCCGCGCGCGCCGCCACGGCAACGGTGCCCAGAGGCCAAGTCTACGCCGACGCACAGCGGGCGCCGATCGCCTCGATTTCTCTGACACTCTAGCATACTTTGCCGTCCCAAACGAGGGTGTGCGTCGAAATGCCGTTCGCAGCACTCCACGGCTCGGCCCGATCGTGCGAAGCCCATCTCGCGCGCGCCCGATCGTGCCAGGTTCAGCCGCGAGCAGGGTCATAAATCGCTCCAGACGCCGTGAACTCGACCTGCCGCGATGCGAATTGCAGTTCGGGATGTCGTCCCTCGGCCGCGGCGAGCATGGCGACAGCCAGATTCGTTTGCAGTAGCCGTCGTAGGCCGGTGTACGAAGTCGTCAGACGCGGATTGATCTCCACCACACAGTCCGCGCTGCCGTCTTCCGCTTCGCCCAGAATCAGGTCGACGCCAACATAGCCCTGCGTTCGCGGCAGGCAAGCGAGCGCCGCCAGCGCGAGCCGTTGGGCTCGGACAGCCAGCGGCGGAGCCAAGGGCGTAGAACCGCCCAGATAACGGAAGTGTCCGTCGTCGCTCAGCCGTTGTGAACACGGCGGGAGCGGCACATGAACTGCGGGCCCGCACAGCACGGCGACGCTGGCGGCCGTTCCCGGGAAAAAAGTCTCCAGGCGGGCCGACGAACCGAGGTGTGTCGCGTCATACGTGCTGGTCGGCGTCTCTAGGCGTTGAATCCCCTCCGAGCCGGCGCCGTCCGCGGGCTTGATGACCAGCGGATAAGGCATGTCCGTCGGCAGCGGGCGGCCCGGTTGAAACGGCCGACCCAACGGAACGGGCACGCCGCAATCGGCCAGCCGCGCGGCCGTCTCGTTCTTGTCCGAAGCGATCGCCGCAAACGTCGAACTCGGACTCAACAACCGGCCGCCGACCGCCTCGACCCAGCGGATGCGGTCCACCAGCGTCCGTCCCTGTTCGGGCGCGACGACCACCGTCCGATCGCAGGCCGCGGCGCAGCGGACAAACTCGGGCCGCTCGTGCTGCGCATCGTCGATCAGCGCGGCGACAGTCCCCGGCGCGTTGTGGAGCGCCAGCCGGGCGTCGCGCAACAGCACGACGTCCGTATCCGGAACGGCGGAAAAGTCGGCTGCCAGCGCGTCGATGATCGCGGTCCCTTCGGCCAGCAGACTCGGCGCCATGTAGGGTGCGGCGCGGGCGCCGCCCGCCGTAAAGTACTCGTAGATGAACACCGAACGGCGTCCCATGGTCGTTTTCCCTCGGGCTGGCGGATCAAGGACTCGGGCAGATCATCGTACTGGCGCGGCCGCACCGGGCCGCGCCGGATGCGAGTGGTCGCCGGAGGCCAAGCCAGCGTCGAACCCAAGCGTCGGCGAGCCGTCGTGGTTTTCTCGCCACATCTAGCCCAGCCGGATCCTGTTCCACCGAGGCTGCCAGTGGCGGCCCGGCGGCTTCTCGTCGCGCAGCGTCATGGGTATACTCGCGGCGGCACGCGGCCCGTCCCTCTGCGGCCGATCGTCGGCGGGCGGAGCGAGTGGGCGGCGCGGGACAGGAGGAATGATGGGCAAGCAATACATCTATACAATCGCCTCGCTGACGAAAAAACATGGCCAGCGCGAGATTCTGAAAGACGTCTGGCTGGCGTTCTATCCGGGTGCGAAGATCGGCGTCTTGGGACGTAACGGGGCGGGGAAGAGCACGCTGTTGCGGATCATGGCGGGGCAGGATGCGGACTTTGACGGCGAAGCCCGTTTGACCGAAGGATTCACCCGCGGTTTTCTGCCGCAAGAACCCATGCTGGATCCGGACAAGGACGTGTGGGGAAACGTCGAGCAAGCCGTCGCTCCGCGCCGAGCGCTGCTCGAGCGCTACAATGAGATCAGCGCCAAGCTCGCCGAGCCGCTGGACGACCGGCAGATGACCAAGCTGTACGACGAGATGTCGCGGCTTCAAGATCAGATCGACAGCACGAACACCTGGGAGCTGGATCGCGAGATCGAGATCGCCTTCGATGTGATGAACCTGCCGGCTCGCGATGCGCGCGTCGAGACGCTGTCCGGCGGCGAGCGGCGGCGCGTGGCGCTGTGCAAGCTGCTGCTCGAGCGGCCGGATCTCCTGCTGCTGGACGAGCCGACCAACCATTTGGACGCCGAGGCCGTGGCGTGGCTCGAGCGCCACCTGGCCGAGTATCCGGGGACCGTCGTGGCCGTGACGCACGATCGGTACTTTTTGGACAACGTGGCCGGTTGGATTCTCGAGCTGGACCGCGGCCGCGGCATCCCGTGGGAAGGCAACTACTCGTCCTGGCTGGAACAGAAGCAGGAGCGGCTCGCCCGCGAAGAGAAGTCCAACCTGGCGCGTCAGAAGACGTTGCAGCGCGAGCTGGAATGGGTGCGGATGGCGCCCCGCGCGCGCCATGCTAAAAGCAAGGCCCGCATCAAGGCGTACGAGCAGATGGCGGCCCAGGCGTTCGAAGAACGGCTGGACGAGTTCGAGATCCAGATCCCGCCGGGCAAACATCTGGGCAACCTGGTGATCGAGGCCCAAGGTCTGACGAAAGGCTTCGGCGACCGCGTGCTGATCGACGACCTCAGCTTCAGCCTGCCCGCGGGCGGCATCGTGGGCGTGATCGGCCCCAACGGCGCGGGCAAGACGACCTTGTTCCGCATGTTCGTGGGCGAAGAGCAACCCGACGCGGGCGAACTGCGCGTCGGCCCGACGGTCGAGCTGGGCTACGTCGACCAGAATCGCGACGCGTTGGACCCCGAACACACGGTGTTCGAGGAGATCTCGGGCGGTCTGGAAACGCTGGACATGGGCGGACGCAAGATCCACGCTCGGGCCTACGTCTCGCGGTTCAATTTCCGCGGTCCCGATCATGAGAAGAAGGTCGGCGCGTTGTCCGGCGGCGAGCGCAACCGCGTCCATCTGGCCAAGCTGTTGCGGCGCGGGTCGAACGTCTTGCTGCTGGACGAGCCGACGAACGATCTGGATGTGGATACGTTGCGAGCGTTGGAAGAAGCCATTCTGAATTACGCGGGGTGCGTGGTCGTCATCAGCCACGATCGGTGGTTTCTGGACCGGATCGCGACGCATATCCTGGCGTTCGAAGGCGACGGCTACGTGCACTGGTGTGAAGGCAATTTCCAGACGTACGAGGATCAGCGTCGCGAGCGGCTGGGAATCGCCGCCGACGAGCCGCACCGCTTCAGGTACAAACGGCTCAAAGTCTGAAACGCTGGTTTGGCGTTTCACGCCGCGCGGGACGAAACAATCGCAGGGCGGACTCGAACGCGGCATGGCGTGCGTTCGGGGCGGTGCGGCCGCCGCTCGGCGACGAGACAAATCTGTATGGCGGGTATGTATGACGGCAAGCTCATGGGCTCGGGGAATTGTACACCTCGATCGTCGACAACGTCGGGCAAGCCGCGCAGCGGGTCAGTTTGACGCGCACGCGGTCTGCTCGGACCCGTTCGGTGCGCAGAATCCGCCGTGGGCCGATTGTGTGGCCGCTGGCCAAGGGCGTCCACTGGCCGTCCACGCGAGCCTCGATCTCGAAGGCTTCGACCCGTTGACCCAAGGGAATGTATTCCTCGATTCGGACTCGATCGAACTCGACGCGTTCGCCCAGATCCACCTCGAGCGTCGCCTCGCGGACGTCATCGTCGGCCGCCCAATACGTATCGCGATCGCCATCGGTCAGCAGGTCCGCGGCGAAGCGGTCACTGCGGCCGCGGACGTTGCTGGCGGTCGCCGCTCGGCCACGGGCCAGGTCGGTGCGGAACGTATCTCGTAGGACACGGCCGAACTCGACCAGGCGGGCGACATCGATCTCGTGGAACAGGCCGCGGCGATCCGGCGGGACGTTCAGCAGCAGATTGCAGCCGCGACCGACGCTGGCGTAATAGATGTCCAGCAACTGGTCGAGCGTCTTGACCTTGTCGTTTTGCGACTCGTGCCAGAACCAGCCGGGGCGGATCGACACGTCGCACTCGGCTGGCGTCCAGTCTGTGCCGCCTGGGTCGCCATGCCACAGAGACTGTTTGACCGAGACGCCGGGCCAGCGGCCTTCGCGGTTGAACGTCGCCCAGTTCGGGTCGTAGCCCAACCCGCTTTCGTTGCCGACCCAGCGGATGTCCGGGCCGCCGTCGCTGAAACGGATACAGTTCGGCTGCAACTCGCGGACCAACGCCCAGGCCCGCGGCCATTCGTAGTACGTGCGGTTGTCGATCGTCCGCCGCTCGTTGGCGCCGCCGTAATAGCCGGTTCCGCCGTTGGCGCCGTCGTACCACGTCTCGAAGATCTCGCCATAGTCGGTCATCAGTTCCCGAAGCTGATCGCGATAATAAGCGACGTAGGCCGGGCGGCCGTACGCGGCGTGGTTCCGATCCCAGGGCGACAGATAGACGCCGAACCGCAGCCCGTGCCGCCGACAGGCATCGGCGCACGCCCGCACAACGTCGCCGTGCCCGCCCTGCCATGGCGAGTTCTTCACCGAATGCTCGGTGTATCGGCTCGGCCACAGGCAGAACCCGTCGTGGTGCTTGGCCGTCAAGATCAGGCCCTGCATGCCAGAGGCCTTCGCCACCCGCGCCCACTGGTCGGGATCCAGTCGACTCGGATCAAACAACGCGGGCGACTCGTCGCCGTTGCCCCACTCGCGATCGGTGAACGTGTTCAGCGTAAAGTGGACAAATCCGTAGTACTCGAGCTTGTGCCATGCCAGATGGGCGGGCGTGGGCGTGGCGCCGAACGGCGACGGAGGCAGAGGCGACGCAGACGAAAGAACGGTCGGTTGATCGGCCAACGCGGCGAGTGACCAGGCACACAACAGCAGCACCGTCGCACAATGGATTCTCGTCATGGATGGGGCCTTTTGGGTAAAGGAGGATTTCTCGCTGGGCCAACGACGCTTGACCGCGCGGGGCTGTGGCCGCTGCGGTGTCCAATTGTAATGTTGGCTTAGCCGTACTCGCCCAGAGTGTGGGATCGCCGCGGTCTGGCAGCCGTAGCCGCCCCGAAAGGTTTCGTCTTGACGCGGCGTCAGACGGTGGGCGCCCCCGCGTCTGCGCATCGCCCGCCGAGCGTCGCGCCTCGCAGTCTCAGGCCGCGTGGGCGCCCGCGGATCGCCCACCTACCGCGCGACGGCCAGTCTTGTGTAACGAACCTACAATCGTCCGGCTACTCGAACAACAGGATATCGGTCAGTTTCAGCGGCAGCTCGCAACGGATCGTCTGCCGTGGGCCTGCCGACGCCGGCCGGGTGGCTGCGGCCGCGTCAGACGGTTCGTCCACCGTGAATCGCAACGGACCGCATTCCAATGATCGGACTTGTTTCACGGACCGTGGCACAGACAGGCGGATCGTCAACGCTGAAATCGGCTCGTACGTGAAATTGGCCAAGACGAGCGCCGTTCCGAGTGGGGCATCGTACAGGCCGGCCTCGACGACGCCGTGCGAGAGTTCGACCAAACGTGTTGCGCCTTGCTGTACGGCCGTTCGATTGATCAGGCGCCGCAGGTCGGCTGGCCATTTCTCGCGCAGCGCATCGGGCACAAATCGAGCCTCTTTGATGTACGCGATGCCGGGGCAGGCGGCCGCGTAGGTCGCCCGTCCGCGGCCACCGTCGTGCTGCACGACGGCCGCCGATGCGTCGCTGAACGCGCCGATCACAGTCCCCGCGGCGGGCGTAACGGCCGCTTTGAGTCCGACGACTCCCAGCGTTGTCGCGGCGTCCGAAGCGAGCGAGATTCGATCGACGTAGGCCACGCCGTTCATCGCCCCGCGGATGTGGTACCGCCCCGGCTGTACGGTGGTCGCCACGTCGGGCGCGATTCCGAATACCGCGGCCAGTGTGTCGGTCGGCTCGTTGAACTCGTTCCGACTGCCGGCCGCGGCCGATCCGAACAGATGCCCGCCGCGCTCGACCCAGCGGGCAATCTCGTCCGCCGCCGATTGCTTGATGCACGGATCGGCCGTGTACAGGACGTCATAGTCCGCCAGCCGTCCAGCATCCACGTCTTCCTCGCTCAGCAGGTCCACCAGGTACTGGTCGTGGACCAGGGCCAGGTACAGCCCGCGTCGTTCGAGCATGTGGACATAGCCCCACGGCTGCCACAGATCGGACGCAATGCTGTACAGCAGGGCGACGCGCGTGCGGCGCGGCTGTCCATCGGCCAAGATGTGCTCGGCCGCGGCCAGTTGACGCGTCACGTGGGCCACCCCGTCGTAGGCCCCACGCAGGTCGGACCAGTAGTTCTCCGTGCTCGTCGCCGTCGGGCCGTAGGTCCAGTAGAAAAAGTGCTTGGCGCCTTGGCACAGCGCCGAGGCCGTTTTCAACCGCAGGTTCGTCTCGTCGCTGGGCGTGATCCAGGCGATGATCGGCAGTTCGCCGCGGCTCGCGCTGCGGAAGATGGCTGCCTGAAAGCCCATCAATTGAAAGCCTTCCCAAGTCGTGCTCGGCCCGTACATATACTGCAAGCCCATCCAGTCTTCGATGCCGATCAGATCCACCGCGCGGCTCCGCGCCAGGTCGAACCAATCGCAGGCCAGCGGATGGCCTCCCCACGTCGGGTTGGGCGTCATTCCCATCCCGAGCCCGCTGCCGGAGAAGTACGGGTGATCGGCGACCAGCGTCGACGTAGGCGGTTTGGCAAAAGGGCCATCGTCCGCCGCGGTCCGCGTCAGGCCGTCGAAGTGGCGGTGGAACGACTCGGTGTGCCAGGCGATCCGTTGGGTCGCGGCCCGCTGGCGAAAACGGGATGTGTAGTAGAATACGCGCCTGGCCGCCGCCGCATTGCCCTGCTCGGCCTGTTTCAGATCCGCGGGCGTCTCGATCGGTTCGACATCCTCCAATCGCGACACGCCCAGCTCGCTCGCCGAAATCCGTTGCTCGGCCAGCCACTGGTGGAAGTGGTTGCGTGCGGCCTGATCGGCGCCGATCGGCGGACGCGCGACCACTTCGTCGGAAAAGTTGAACGGCGCGCCGGCGTCCGGCGGCTCGCGCAGCCGCGCGGCGTGGGCCTGCATCAGTTCGTCGATCTTGGCCCGCGTGGCGGCCGGGCCGAACGCCACATCGTGCGTGTGCCCCGGCGCACGGAACGCGGCCAACTGGCGGACCTCGGGCGTCTGGTTGCCCACCACGTTGAAGCCGAGCAGCCGCAGGACTTCGGCTTCGCGCAGGTTCAGCTCGGCGCGCTGCGGACTCCAAAAGCTGGTCTGGATCAGCAGCCGTTGCGGCGACGCTCGGACGCCGCCGGTCGCCTCGCGGGCCCAGCCCAGCCGCCGCTGGGTCATCTCGGCCGCGCTCTCCAAATCGTCCACATCGGCCCGCAGCGTGGGCGAAATGAGAAAGCTGGTCAGCGTTCCGGAAAACGATTCCTGCCAGCGCTTCACGAGGTGTGCTTCGTCGGGCGCCGTGGCCAGTTCGATCACGACTTCGATCCGCTCCGCCGGCGGCTGGCACACGAAATTGGCCGTCACGTTGGGCAGTTCTGCCACACCGCCCGAGCGATGCAAACGACCGTGCAGGCGGCCGCCCGCGTGTGCCCGCAGATCGAACCACGGCGAAGCTTGGCCTGGCGTCAACCGTCGCGACGGGTCGCGGTCGGCGCCATCGGGAATCACCGCCGCCGGCAGGTACCACGGTTCCCGATGGATGAAACCGCCCAGGCGAACAAAATACGCTGTCTGCGGCTCGGCGGGTGAGCGCAGGGCAAACCGGACGAATACGCCGTCCTCCGCCGCGGTCAGCGCGGCGAGGCTCAGCGCTAAATAGACTGCGATGCACCCCATGACCATTCCTCCTTCTGACTTAACGCGGGCTGTCGCCCGCAACCCAAGAGTCTGTTTGGCCGAAGGCCTCCGCTCACCGTAGCCTGGGGCAACGCCCCAGGACTGGCGCCGCGCGCGTATCTTTTTGGCCGAAGGCCATATTCATC
>JAVYAJ010000265.1:0-7235 GCA_032229885.1 Candidatus Anammoximicrobium sp.
GAACACTGAACACCACAACATCTAACCCTTCAACAACTGAACGCTGTGGCTGCCTGAAAACATTGTCAAAAATTTCACGATGTTTGAGGTTAGTGGTCCAGCGCGTGAAAAGCGAGCGGCGCATTGGCGAGCGGCTGGTCATCAACCGTGACAGTCCCACTGACCTGGGTCGCGGCGCCCAAGTTCGGGCCACATCCCGAGACCAGAATGATGGACAGGCAGGCTGCCCCATACCAAAGCGTTTTGGTCGCGCGACCCGGCATAGCAAGATTCCTTCGACAGATCGATAGAGTCGCCTCCGAGCACGCGACGGGTTGGCTAGATCCCGCGCAGTCCCCACGACGTGCTGAACGAGAAGCGAAAAGGCTTCACGAGATGAAGCCTTCGACCATAGTCTACACCATTGCATGTCGCCAGCAAGCAATCAGTCCAACCGTTTTCCCCAAGAATTGAGGTCTCCCAAAGATTCTCGCCTTCGCATCCTCGTTCGCAGACGCTCCTGCGAATCGCGCCGCCCGCCGCCGCCATTGACGCACGGAGGACGGGCCAGTCGGTCTAGAACCAGCGATGACGCGCACGCGCGGGGGGGGCTCGCGTAAACATTCGCGTCCGACCAGGGTCGCAGGTCTTGTCGAGTAACCCGAGCGGATGTAACTTCGATGACGCACCCCCCAGGACGCGTTCGCGGGGCGTTTTGTGTCGACGGACGCTGGACCTAGCGGGGCAACCCCGTGAAACCCGCTCGTTCGAGTCGAGCGCACCGGTCCGAGGCAAGCGTTGTCCGCCACGCGCTGACGCTACGAACACCGGTTCCAGGCCAGAGAGCGTCGCAAACCGGACGCGCTACGGAAATTCAGGCTCGTCATGGCGGCGCAGCGATCGGGCGCAAAGGAAAGATTCTGCCGTGCACGAAATGTCGATCTATCAGGCGTTGGTCGACCAAATCGAGGCCGAGGTGAACAAGGCCGGTTCGGCGGCCCGCGTGACGCACATCGATCTGGTCGTCGGGCAGTTGTCCGGCGTCCATGTGGACTCGCTTCGTTTTGCCCACGAGATCCTCGCGCCGGGGACGATCCTGGAAGGGGTCGAGCTCCGGATCAGCGAACCGGCCGCGTACAGCGCGTGTCGCGACTGCGGCGCGCGCACGCAGTTGGAAGAACTGACGATGACCTGCCCGCGGTGCGGCAGCGGGCAGATCGTGATCGACGGGGGACGCGAATTGATGCTGCAATCGATCGAGCTGGAGGTTTGACGTCCCATCCCGGCGGGCCGGCTCGGGTTAGGGCTTGAGCACGATCTTGCCCGCCAGGGTTCCGGCGCAGGCCAGCGTGTTGGCCTCCTGCAGACCGTGGGCTTCCGCGGCCCGGGCGAGCGGCAGTACGCGGCTGATCTGGGGCTGCAATCGCCCTTCGGCCAGCCAGCGGGCGATGTCGTCGGCACAGCCCCGTTGTTCGTCGGGCGAGGCTCGGAACATGACAAACCCGCGCAGCGAACATTCCTTGACGTAGAACGGTCCGACGGGAAACGCCGGCCGCGCATCGCGTCCGGCCATCAGGATGGCTCGACCGCGGGGCGCCAGCAAATCGACGATCCGGTCAAAGTCCGGCGTCTGCCGCGTCTCCCAATAGACATCGACGCCCGCCGGTGCGAACCGGCGCGCCGCGGCCTCGACGTCATCCGTGTGATAGTTGGCGGCCGCCTCGGCCCCCAGTTCCAGGCAGCGCTGGACCTTGGCGTCCGAGCCGCCGGTCGTAAATACGCGGACCCCGTTGGCCGCCGCCATCTGAACGACCATCGAACCGACGCCGCCGGTTCCCCCGGACACGAACAACGTCTCGCCCGGCTTGATTTGCGCGTCGCGAAATAGGCCCAGATGCGCCGTTATCCCGACCAGCGCCGACGCAGCGGCCGTTTCGTCGCTGACGTTGTCCGGCGTCGGATACAGCCAGCATTCGTCCACCGCACAGTATTCGGCGAACGTGCCCTGGCGTCCCAACAGGCCCTGGTTGCTGCCCCAGACTCGATCGCCCTCGCGAAAACGGCTCGCCTCCGGGCCATTCCGCACGACCACGCCCGCCAGATCGCAACCCGTGACAAATGGCAACGGCAGCGGCCACGCCGCAACGGCTCCGCTGCGGATGTACGTGTCGATCGGATTTAGCGACACGGCCGCGACTTTGACCAACACGTCCCGCCCCTGCAACACGGGCTCGGGCAGATCGCCGTAGATGATGTTCTCTGGAGGCCCGACGCGTTCGATATAGGCAGCTTTCATAACATGAACCCCGTAAACAGAAATGAAGCGAGCGGCGATTTCCAAGCCGTCGCGCATGGGCACGGAAATCGCCAATCACGCGCGACGGATGCGTTTCGTGGATGCGGCATCTTGCCGCATCGGTCGACGTTGCTGTCCACGCGCGACAGCTACGATCAGCGAACCATTGCAGGACGACCTCAGCGGACGTCTGGCGCGTGCGATTGCGTTGCTGGGCTATCGACTGTCTGGCCGTCGGCTGCCCATCGTCATCCGCTGCGTCGCGAGCTGCAACGGTGCGGGCGCGATCTGCGGCGGCGCGGCCGAGATCGGTCTGCGCTGTCCGGTTTCCGGCATTGGACGCAGTCCGCGACGCACGGCGGCGGATCACGACGCGTCGATTTTCGCCGAGCGCTCCGCGGGCCACGCCAGCCGTTCGGCGCGGCTGGCCGATCCCGTCGCAGTCGCTCGATTCGCGCCGCCGCTTCCGACGCGTTCCCCAGCCCGGCAACGGCAATCCGCATGGCGAGCGTCTGTCTGGCCGCGCCGTCCAGAACCTGGGCCAGGTCGCGGCACGGGCGAGCGAATGCTTTGCCCTGTCCGGTTCCAGGTCGCGCCGCGTCTAACTGTACCCGACGGGCGGCGCGAGTTCCAGAACCCTCGACCCCACGGGCCGCCGCGCCGTGCGACGTCGGCATTTTCGCCAACCTTGACATGCTTCGGACCGATGATAGAATTCCGACGTTTGCTTTAATCTTCGACACTGGAAGAACTTGCTTTCCAATGAAATGTCAGAAGTGCGAGAAGTCCGCGACCTTTCACATCACGGAGCGGGTCGGCGATAAAGGCCAGTGGGAAGAACTGCATCTGTGCGAAGCGTGCGCCAAAGAGTATCTCGGCCGTTCGAGCCCGGCACAGGAACTCGAGTTGTCGGCTGGCGCCTTGCTGCAGCATTTGCAGATCGGGCAGACCGCCGAGCAACTGGCCGCGCTGGATCAGCGGACGTGCGTCGTTTGCGGACTCTCGTTCTACGAGTTTCGGAACCACGGTCGACTCGGTTGTCCAAACGACTACGTGTGCTTTCAAGAGCAGCTCGACCCGCTCATCGCCAACATCCACGGAGCGACCTGTCACACGGGCAAACGGCCGCGCAGGGCTGCCGTCAACCTGGACGCGCAGACTCAGTTGATCCGCTTGCGCCGCGACCTGCGAGACGCGATTCACACCGAAGACTACGAGCTCGCATCGCTGCTGCGGGACCAAATCCGCGAACTGGAAAAGGGCGGCTCCTAACTCGGGGCGAAGGACGGGCGATCTTCGGCTCGGAAACGTATAAGTCAGTCTGAGATTGGGGCCAGGCCGTGAAGCTTGAGGAATTTGCGAGCAGGTGTGGCGAGTGGCTTCGAGGCTCCGGCCCCGAGTCGGACATCGTCGTCAGCAGTCGGATCCGCTTGGCCCGCAATCTGGCGGACTTCCCGTTCATCCGCAAGTGCACGGGCTTGGACCGCGCCGAAATCGAGAGGACCCTGCGCGACAAATTCTCGCGAATCGCGATGTTTCATGACGCCACGTACCTCGACGTCAACAGCCTGCCGGACATCGATCGACGGCTGCTGGTCGAGCGGCAGTTGATCAGTCTCGAACACGCCGAAGCCGACGGCGCGCGAGGCGTCGCGATCGATCCGACGGAACAATTCAGCGTGATGGTCAACGAGGAAGACCATCTGCGGATCCAGGTCATGCACAGCGGTCTGGACCTGGACGCTGCCTGGCAGCAAATCGATGCCATCGACGATCTGCTCGAAGAGCATGTCACCTATGCTTTCCACGATCGGTTGGGGTATCTGACGGCCTGTCCCACCAACGTCGGCACAGGCATGCGGGTCAGCGTCATGCTGCACCTGCCCGCGCTGGTGCTGACGCGGCAGATCGAAAAGGTCTTCCGCAGTCTGCACAAGATCAACCTGGCGGTCCGCGGCCTGTACGGCGAAGGCTCGCAGGCGATGGGCGATTTTTACCAGATCAGCAACCAGATCACGCTCGGCAAGTCCGAACAGGAACTGATCCAACAGGTCGGCGACGTCGCGCCAGCGCTGATCGAGTACGAGCGCAAGGCGCGGCAGTACTTGATCGACGAAAGCCGCCGCGATCTGCATGATCGGGTCAGCCGCGCGTACGGCGTGTTGTGCACGGCGCAGACGATCAGCAGCGAAGAGACAATGCAACTGTTGTCCAGCGTGCGGATGGGGGTCAACCTGGGCTTGATCCGCGACGTGGCGATCCCGACGGTCAACCAGTTGTTCATCCACACGCAGCCCGCTCATCTCCAAAAACTGCGTGGCATAGACCTCGACACGGCGGACCGAAACATCGAGCGCGCCAACTATCTGCAGTTGCATCTCCGCGGCGGCTCGACCGACGACGGGCCTCCTCAGAATTGAGCCTGGACGCCGACGCGGCGGGGACGCCCCGTGCGGGCCGGACACCTTTCGCCACGCCCTGCGCGGCGCGACTCGGAACATCACCGAGTCGCCCGAGCTTTCGGTCTTGGCGAGCACGACGGATCACGGCCCTCGAAGTCCCTGCCGGCCGCCTCGTGCGCTGTCCAATCATATTTTCCGGGCTGTCGCACGCGTCATCGCCCGGAATTCCCGCGGCCTGGAGACCACGGCCACCCTCATATTCAGCCTTGACGTCGCACTAGTCCGCCAGCCCAAAGCGTACCGTTCGAGGGGCCTGTCCCGCGATGGACGGCCACGCTCCACGCGTGGCCGCAACCAGACGGACGCCACGCAATGGACATGACGGACGTGACGGAGCGCGTCTTGCCAGGATGGCCTGGGGGTCTGTCCAAAAATTCGTGGATATTCCCGTTTTTGGGTTCCTGGATGCGCTCGTCGAGGCCCGTTGGCGCCCGTCGGCGCGCACCGGTAGCGCAGAAGATCAAGATGTGCTTGGGGCGTGCCTCCACATCTTCAGCAGGTTGTGCGTCGAGCAGATCAATTGCCAGGCCGCGGCGCAAGACCTTGCCGAAGCCGCGGATGCCTTTGATGTGGCCGAACACGGCTCCACGATGTGCTTTCGAGCTGCGTACAAAACGCGGCCCGTCGCGGTACGAACCCTCTTTGCCATCGCCGCCTGTGGATCCTCGCTCACGAGAGCACGCGCGTCGGTCGACGGCGACGATGTGTGCCCATTCAAGCGCGGCCTACGGGGCGGCAAGCATTTCCGGCGATATGACGACGGCGACGTAGCGAGAGACGGTGAGCGCGCGATTCAGCCGCAATGGGACGTTCTGCCCCACGTCGATGTCCCATTCATCGAAAAACATCCGCAGGTGACGCCCTGTCGCTGGGCCGTCGAAAGTGTCGGGCTCAATGTGTTCACCGAGTTTTCGTACCCAGTCCTTGTCCGCTCGGTTGTGACAGAGGAAGATATCGACGATTTCCTTCTGCGCGCCCAGGATTCCACTTGGCCGGAACCTGTTCTTCCTTGCCAAATGCTCGTTCACCCCAACTGCACGTTGTCATCCAAGCCCAGTTCCTTCAAGCCGGAGCGGGCTTCGTCGGCTTTGGCCTGGCCTTGCTCGCCTTCGGCGGGCACGTCGAAGGTCACCCGCAGCTTCAAACCGGGGTTCACAGCGAAGCGGCTGAGGACTTTCGTGTAGAAGTTCATCCATTTCTGCGGCGGCACGGTTCCTTCCCAGTGGATCGTCGCCTTGTGCGGCTTCGTGTCGTCGCCACCGGTCCCGCCGCCACCAGGGACGTGCGGCTTCACCACGCGGATCTCGGCGATGGCCTCCAGGCCGTCTGCTTCGGCCTTGACGGTGAACAGGCCACCGACGCTGTCCGTAGACGCTGTGTAGAGGCCGGCAGCGGTTATCTGGCCAGCGGTGGCCGACCACGTCGTCGCGCCGATGGCAAATGGCTGGCCGTACTGATCCGTGCCACTGCACGCGAACGAGGCTTGTTCGCCGAGTTTGAGCGTCAGCTCGGCCGGCCGGATCGTAAGGCGGTGCAGCCGGGGTGGTTCCAGCAGCTTCTGGGCGTCCACGGCCTTGAGGATCAAGACGTCGTCCGCGATCTCCACGTCCGCCTCGGTCAGGCTCTCGTTGAAGTGCAGCAGCTTGAGCTGGCCCGCGTTGTCCTTGGTTGCGTAGCCAAAGACGCCGTGGCTGACCCCGTCCGCAATGGTCCGCTTGATGGTATTGGCATTCAGAAGCCGGGGGAGCTGGGGCGACGAGAAGAACGCGTCGCGCACACCCTTGGTGGACCACTCGGTCAACGCCGGCGGCCAGTATTTGAGTAGCTTGTTGGCCCCGACGCCCGACGTGATCTCGTCCGTGCGAGTCAACTCGTTCAGGATCATGTCCACGATGCTCCGGGCCATGCTGGACGTGACCTGCCCCAGGTCGATCTGCCGCAGCTTGTTGTCCGGGCCGAGCAGGCATAGGTTGCGGTAGGCCCGCCAGATGGCCTCCTTCATGTCGCCGTCCGCCCGGTGCAGGCTGCGGGCCAGTAGCCGCTTCTGCGCTTCGTCCAACCGCGATTTCGTGTCAGTGTCGTCGTCGATGCCCTCCCAGGCCAGCAGGTTCCGTGTGGCTTCTCGGATGGCGTCGGCGGCGTCCGGGATGGCGAAGATCAGCGCCGACTTGAACGTGCGGCCGGACGTGCCGCACTCGCGGACGATCGTGTCCACCAACGGCAAGGTCGAACGGTCGCCCAGCGTGTGATCCAGGCCGAGGACGACCAGCGTCAGCGCCGGCCGATTGGGCACGTCGTTGCTGCGATCGGGGAAGAATCGGCGGTCGATGTCCTTGGGACCCTCGCCGAACAGCTTTTGGGTCTGCTCTTTGACCCGATCTTCATTTCCTTGTCCTTCACAGCGCCGCGGCGGGTGACCAGGATCTGGTTCAGGTTCGGCGTCAGGCCGAAGCGATAACGGTTGCGGTCCCAGTTCAGGTAGTAGCAGGTCCCGACCA
>JAVYAJ010000266.1:0-7254 GCA_032229885.1 Candidatus Anammoximicrobium sp.
CGCATGTGTCGCTCGAACCGACTTTTGAGCGATTTCGTCGCAAGTCTGGCCGCCAACGCCGCTTACGATCCACGTCCGATACGACAGTGCCATTCGGCACTGGCCCGCGTTAAGAAGGAGAGGTTTGAACCGCAGCGGTCGCTGAGGTCGCGGACATAGTTCACAACGTGAAACTCTGCGTTCTCTGCGTTCTCTGTGGCTCAAATGTGCGAATGTCCATCCTTCGCCCCGCGGTGGGTGGTGCTCGTGCTATCGTCTTCGTTCGTATCACGCGCGCGTCCCGTACACGGGTTGGTACAGTACCCTTTTGATCTGCGGCACTTGCCAACGCGTGGCATTCCGGCGGAATGACGAGCACGCTTATGCCGGAGGGAGCGCGACACGTGTCATTCCGATCCGTGCGACGTATCGACACCGACACTCACACCCGCGCGTTCAGTGCGCGCTGGCGACGACGAGCTCGCCTTTGTGGATGCCCTTTTGGCCCTTCAACGCCGCGGCGAGCTGCTGCAAACGCTCGGCCGGGCCGCGAAGGATAATGACTTCGAGGCACAGGTGATGGGTCAGGTGCACGTGCGTGGTTGACACGATCAAGTCGACGTTGTCGTGCTGTAATTGCGTCAAGCGATCGCCCAGTTGCGAGCGGTGATGATCGTAGACCAATGTCAACGTCCCGGCGACCTGGTCCGAACCCGTCTCCCACGCTCGACTCGTCAAGCGGTCGCGAATCAACTGTCTGACCGCTTCGCTGCGAGTGGCAAACTTCTCCTCCGTACAATAATGATCGAACTCGCCCAGCAGATCCTCTTCGACCGAGACCGTAAACCGGACAATTCTGGACATCACGCCATCTCCATTTTTTCGGTGCTCGACGCGCGACGGGCGGCGCGCGACGACCGTCGGGTGTTTGCGCCAAGCGTCGGGTGCAGGGATCGACGCAGCGCGTCGCGCGTCGAAAAGATCACCCGCCGCGATCATCTAGCGGCGTCGGACAACGCACCACCGGTCGCTGAACGCATCGCGACACCCGGCAGCCAGTATGATACTATTTTCGCCGTCTCCGGGGGACGTTCGCCGCGTTGGATCTCGTAACGGCGACAGTCGCTCGACAACGGTCGCCCGGACGAGGGACATCGCGTCCGACGAGCCCGGCCGCGGCCCGCGGCCCGACAGGGCGGTCGGTCCCGTTACGTTTTTCGCCCGCTGGACATACAATACGCAACCTATCCATCCGCAGCGCGCCTCGAGGCGCACCGCACCGCTGGCATCACGCAAGGAGGAAGTACGTTGGCCAAGCATCGCAATCGGTCGTGGGGCATCCCGTGGGGCATCGTCGGCCTGTTGGTCGGGCTGTGCAGCGGCGCGTCCGAGGTCGCGCTGGCGCAGGGCGAGGCGTGTGTGGGCGAGCCGTTCGGCGTGGGAATGGTCTCGCTGACGCTGCCCGCGGCCGAATCGGCGGCGGTGAGCGAGGTCAACGGATTCGCGCTCGACGAGACGAATGGCCGCGCCGTGTATCCGGTCTTTACCGAGGGGCGGATCCTGCGTTTGCTGGGCGAGTTTCTGCCGGACGGCCTGCCGCTTGCGCCGCCCAACACGTTGAGCGTGCTGTTCTTGTTCACCGGCGATCAGCCGCTCGATCTGATCGTCCACGCGCCGACGCCGACCCGCTATCGCTTGACGCCGCGGCGTCCTCGCAATCCGCGCGTCCACGCGCGGCTGTTGCAGCGGTGGTGGCGCGAGTATTCGGCGGCGGCTCGCCAACAAGCTCGCGACGGCGACTATCCGCCGATCGTCCAGACGTATCTGATGTCGATGTTCTCGCGGCGTCTGGGCTTGCAGCCGGTGCTGCTGGATCGCGTGGCCGAGCCTCCGGCGAGCCAGCCCACCGAAGTGTTCGAGCTGCTGACCGGCGCGGAGACGCTGCGCGTGCAGACGCTGCGCGAGACCAATCTGACCGGCCATCCCACCGCCGAGCCCGCCGACCAACCGGTTCCGGCGCCGATCGACTGGCGTCCGCTACCGGCTCCCGAGGCCGAGGCGGCGGTCGAAATCGAACCGATCGCGATGCGCGTGCCCGAGGAATGCTTCTATATCCGCTTTGGCACGTTCACGAACTATCTGTGGGTCGACAACTTGCAGCGCGAGTACGGCGGCGATCTCGAACACATGATCGCCCTGCGTGGGTTTGACGACGGGACGAGCACGCGGATCGAGCAGCAACTGGCGCTGAGCTCGTCGCCCCTGGCCGATCTGCTCGGTCCGACCGTGATCGCCGACGTGGCTTTGATCGGGCGCGACCTGTTCCTGCGCGAAGGCGCCGCGGTCGGGATGCTGTTCCAGGCCCGCAACGCGCTGCTGTTGGGCCGCGACTTGACCGGCCAGCGCGAGGCCGCCTTCAAGGCCGAACGGGCCCACGGGGCGACGCTCGAGACCGTCCAGATCGGCGGACGCAAGGTGTCGTTTCTGTCCACGCCGGACAACCGCCTGCGCTCGTATTATCTGGCCGACGGAGACTATCACCTGGTGACCACGTCGCGAGCGATTGTCGAGCGATTTATCGAGGTCCGCGACGGACCGGGCAGCTTGGGCGCCAGCCGCGAGTTTCGGCACGCCCGGGCCGTCATGCCGACCAGCCGTCAAGACACGGTGTTCGCGTTTTTCTCGTCCGCGTGTCAACAGGGCCTGGTCAGTCCGCGGTACCAAATCGAGCTGCGGCGACGCTTGCAGACGGTCACGAATGTCGAGCTGCTTCGGTTGGCGCTGTGGGCCGCGCGGGTGGAAAACAGTTCGGCGAACACGATCGACACGTTGATCCAAGGCGGTTTTCTGCCGCCCGGATTCGGACGCGAGCCGGGCGACCGCGACCCGACCGAGACGCGCCGGCGGCTGGTCGAGTCGCTGGACCAGTCACGCGCCAGCATGACGCCGATTCCGGACGTGGTTCTGGACGGAGTGACGGCCTCGGAAGCCAGACGATTCGCCGAATTGGCCCGGTACGCCGCGAACACTTGGCCGCAGATGGACCCGCTGATCGTGGGCGTGCGGCGAGTCGCCGGCGATGGCCCCGGACGCGAGCGGCTGCTGATCGACGCTCGGCTGTCGCCGTTTGCCCAGCAGAAGTACGGCTGGGTCGCCTCGCTGCTAGGCCCGCCGACACACGACCTCGTGAGCCCGGCGGCCGACGACATCGTGACGCTTCAAGCGTTCGTTACGGGCGGATCGCGTTTCCCGCTGATTCCCGCGCATCATCTGCTGGTGGGGATCCGCGATTCGGCGCCTGTGGAACACGCGGACGACGGGCTGTTGCCCTTGCTGCGATCGCTGCAGGGCATCCCCGGATATTTGGCCGCATGGCCCAAGCCGGGCTTTCTGGATCTGCTGCCGTTCAACCTGGGCGGCAGCGCGACCGATGCGGCCGGCTACTCGCAGCTTCCGTTGGGCGTGTATCGCCGCCAGTGGGATGATTTTTCGGCGCTGGCGCTCGATCCCCAACTGCTGGCCGAAGTCACGCCCCAGTTGGCCGTCGCCAAAGGCGAAGACTTGGCCCAGGTCCGTATCCACGTCGGCGATCTGTCGGCGGCCCAGGCGCAGGGCTGGGTCGATTCGTGGGCTTATCGGCGAGCGAAACAGGCGTCGATGGGCAACGTCAAGCTGTTGCACGCGCTGTCCCAGCAGCTCGGCGTGCCCCGTGAACAGGCGCTGCAGGCGGCCGAGACGCTGTTGGACGCAAACCTGGTTTGCTCGTTGGGTGGAACGTACAACTTGACTCAGGTCGCGGGCCAGATCCCGATGTGGGCGTCGGATCGCTGGGCCGATCCGGACGCGGCCCCGGCGGCCGAGTATTGCGCGCCGCTGCTGAAGTGGTTCCGCGGATTGGACACCCAATTGACGATGCACGATGATCGAGTCGAGTTGCACGCGACGCTGGACATGCAGCGCAAGGCCAGCGAGCCGAAGCTAGGCTTGCCCCTGTTCCAAAACCTGTTCGGCGGCGGAAGCAAAGCCGCCGACCAAGCGAAACCGGCGGAGAAGGCCAAGCCCGCGGATCAAGCTCCGCCGGCCGCCCCGGCTCCCGCGACGCGCCGACCGCCGCCTCCGGCGGCCGAAATCATTCCTCCTCCGCCCGGAGAAACGGAGCCATAACATCCGCGACACGCGGCGCACTTGCGCTCGAACCGACGGCCTCGCGCAACGCGCCCCGAGGCGCACGCACACGCCCGACGTACGTTCCATTGCCTCTCTGCCTCTCTGCGTCTCTGCGCCTCCGCGTGAGCCTTCCCCGTCTCTGCGCCTTTGCGTGAGTCTCCCCGTCTCACCGATTCGCCGCGTCCGGCGTGCCGAGCGTGCTTCGGAAAAACTCGGCCGCTGGTTCAAACGCGAACTCGTGCCGTCCCGGTGGCACGGTGAAGATCGGTGGCGGACCGCCGGCGCGGACGTATAACGGCGTGATCTGCTGGACGCACCGCCGCGCCTCGTCCGGGCCGAATCCGTCGTTCGTGGCGTTCGACACGTGCAGCGGGCGGGGCGCGACCAGCAGCGCAAGCTCCGGCAGGTCGAACTCGGGCAGCAGGCCGGGGATCGCGCCGCACGCGCAGTGCAGCTTGCGATCGCGGATGAACGAGGTCCGCATGCTGCCGAAAATCCCCTGCACCGAGGCCGCCGCCACGCGCGGATCCAGCGCCGCCGCCGACAGGGCCAACAGCCCGCCCGTCGAGACGCCCGTCACGCCGACCTTGGTCGGGTCGGCAACGCACCGCACGCGAGCGGCGCCGCGCTCTCGCGCATCGGCAAAGACGTGGTCCAACAACATCTGCTGGTGGGCGAACAGCAGGCTGTACCAGCCGTAGCCGTCCAGCCGCAGGATGCGATCGAGTTCCGCGTGCGTGTCACGGCCCGGCTCCATTCCGACGTTTTCCATCGCAAAGACGAGATATCCCTGCTCGGCAAACCGTGCAGCGCAGGCGTGTTGATAGCTGTCCGGCTGGTCCAGAACCTGCTCGATCTTGCCGTGTCCCATGAAACACACGATCGTCGCCAGCGATCCCATCCGACTCGACCCGTCGGCGCTCTTCGGCTCGAGCCGAAAGAAGCGCAACAGCCGTCGGGATCCGGCGACCATCTGCCACTCGCGCTGGACGTAGCGGCCACGCTCGACCGGTTCGCCGATCGGTTCCGCGGTCGGCGCCGCCTCGTACGGAAACACCAGCCGCTGGCGGAACCGGTCGCGCATCTGCCGCTGCCATTGGGACCACTGTGCCGCACTTTCGAACTCGGGAACCTGCAGCGGTCGGGGCCGCGTGGCCCATTGGCTGTAGACGAACGGAGGCGTCGTCATCGGCGCGGCCATCGCGGCCTCGAATCCCGGAACCTCGCGCGCGGCGTCGGGGGACAGGATCGCCAGGATCAGCCACCAGGGCGGCAGGCCGTCGAGCAGCTCGTCGGGCTGCAACGCGCGACAGTACACGTCCGCATAATGCGGCTGGCCATCGATCGTGGCGTTGCTTCCGCCCCGATATCCGCGTTGTTTCACCACTCGCCAACCGAGGTCGCTAGGTTTAAGCCCGTCAGGAAACGACCATCCGCCGGACGTGTTGTACTCGAAGGCCGCGAATACGACGCACGGCTTGATGCAACGCAATTCGACGCGGTCGCCCGCGCCGCCGGCGAACATCAGCCGCGGCTGGCCGACCAGTCCGTCGGGCAGCTCGAGCATCGCATAATCGCGGTTCAAGAACGTCGCCTGGTCGAGATCCGCGAGCCAGGGGACGATGGTCGTCCGTCCGGACCATGCGAGCCACTGGCGCAGGTGGGCGAAGCGCTCGGCGTGTCGCTCGTAGGCGTCCAGCGTGGCCTTCAGACGAACCGGATCGTCGACCAGAATCGCGTCGGGCTGATGTTCCAGCAGCGGCAGGACGTCCTGGGGCGTTCCGGTCGTGCCGTTCAGTTGCAGTTCGCGGCCGTGGCCTCGAACGCGCTGGACGAGCGCCGCTCCGTCCGGCGCGGCGATCCATTGCGGCCACAGGCGGATCATCTCGACGCCCGCCTCGGCGAACGCGTCGATGTCCTTTGGCGCGGGGATGAACCCGAGCTGTCGCGAGTCCGGCAACAGACGGCGAAAGATGCGCGCCTGGCTGGCGCTGCGCACGCCGACGATCGTCCGTGCCGGATCGCCGTGGTTCAGGACCGCGTCCGCCACGGCTTTGGCAAAGGCGTCGTTGTCTTCCTTCAGGTCGAGCAGCACGTCGATCTTGCCTCGACACAGCTCGAGCGTCTCGACCAGCGTCGGGATCCGTTCGCCGCGATAAGACGCATCGAACCGTCCACCGGCGTCCAACGCTTGCAGCTCGGCGATCGTTCGCTGGGCGGCAGGCCCGGCGCCGTCCGTCGTGCGATCGAGCGTCGGGTCGTGCAGCAGGAACAGCACGCCGTCTTGGCTGGTGCGGACGTCGATCTCGATCGCGTCGGCGCCGATCTCGATCGCGCGACAAAACGCGGCCAGCGTCGATTCCGGTCGCTCGGCGCTCGCTCCGCGATGGGCGATGACCCGGGGCCGCGGGGACTGGTCCATCGCACATTCGCTGCCGGCTGCGTCGGTTGCGGCGGCTGCGACGGTTGCGGCTGTGACGGTTGCGGCTGTGACGGTTGCGGCTGTGACGGTTGCGGCTGTGACGGTTGCGGCTGTGACGGCGCCGGCTGCGACAAGAATCGAGAGTACTAGTGCGTGTGTCGTAAAATGGGCGCGGCCTGTAGCCGCGTTGGTCGCTGTGTGCATTTTCGAGCCTTCGTGGACGCGGCCGCTGGCCGCATTGATCGCTAAGTACATTTTCCAACCTTCCTCGCGCGGCCACGCGTGGATCGTGGCCCTCCCGTTTTGCACAAACGCCGTCCTGGAGGGACGCGCTCCGTCGCGTCCGTCGCGTCCGTTGTGTTTGGTCGCGGGCCGTTGCGGCCGCGGTTCGCAGTGCAGTGCCGCTGGCGGGTCGCGGCTTGGAATGGCGCGGTCAAAAAGCCGGAAATTTTGGGGGTCAGAGTCTTAGTCCGCATCATGCGCGCGCCGTGGGCGCATGTGGTACACCAGTCTATACAGTACACTTTTGGGTCGCGGGCACTAGCCCGCGTTAGGCGAAATTGGTATTGCACGACTGTTGCGCAGCGCGGACGACGGCAACCGTGTTGGCCGAAGGCCATCATCACCGTAGCCTGGGGCAACGCCCCAGGAATCGGCGACGACGGCAACCGTGTTGGCCGAAGGCC
>JAVYAJ010000267.1:0-37995 GCA_032229885.1 Candidatus Anammoximicrobium sp.
AGCCTGGGGCAACGCCCCAGGAGTCAGAGACGACAGCAACCCTGTTGGCCGAAGGCCATCATCACCGTAGCCTGGGGCAACGCCCCAGGAGTCAGAGGCGACAGCAAGCCTGTTGGCCGAAGGCCATCATCACCGTAGCCTGGGGCAACGCCCCAGGAGTCAGAGACGGCGACAACCCTGTTGCCCTTAGGCCAAACAGATTCAGCGTCCAAACGCGCAGCAGTTAAAGCGGCCGTAGTTTCAGAAATGGACCGCGCCAATACGAATCCCTGTCCACCTCTTGTTTAGGGAGCCTGACGAAACGTGGGTTTTCCAGACGATCGCGATCGCCGTATCATCCGCTCTGCGGAAGAAACCGAAAACCTGGCCACCGATCTGGCGAACTGGGTGAGCGAGTTCAATCAGCGGCGAGTTCAACAAGATCTGTTGCCGGTCGCGGCCAGCGACGAGTTCGAACTGACTCGTCTACGGCGTCTGGCCGCGAACCTGTACAGTTCGGCCAAGGTGCCGGTGTCGGCGGCCGTATACGGTCCCTCGCAGGTCGGCAAGAGCCTGTTCGTCGGGCGCGTGTTGCAGGCCAGCAGCGACGACTTCAGTCCGCTGGGGCGTGACGAGCAACACGGTCCGCCGGCCTACTACCAGTTCCTGTCTTTCGACACCGATTTGAATCCCCAGAGCGGCTCGAACGAGGCGACCGCGTTGGTGACTCGCTTCACCACCAAGGACCGGATCGCCGCCAACATGTCGCCCGAGTATCCCGTGATGGTCCGGGCGCTGACCCGCGCCCAGTGGTTGCGCGTGCTGGCTCGCGGTTTCCAAGTGGAATGCGTGACGCCGGACAAGAACTGGTCCCAGGACCAGTTGGAAGACATGTTCGACGAGGTGGCCACGCGGTACTCGTCGACCGAAGTCGATCGGCGTTGGCGTTTGGATCTGATCGATGCCTACGCCTATATGCGGATCGTCGACCGCCGCGGGTTCCAGTCCAAAGAGTCCGTCTTGAACGGGCTGTTGAACCGGTATCCGCTGACCGAAGACGGCTATATCGCGCTGGCCGCAAACATGTTCTGGAACAACTGGCCCTCGTTGACCAGCCTGTTCATGCGGATCAACAATTTTTTGACGAGCATCTCGAGCGACGACCACGACCCGGCGATTCTGACGCACTGGGCGGGGGTGCGGTTTTTGCTGGACAGCCAGCGCGCCAAGCAGCACGAGCGGCGCAATTCGCGCTGCTTCAAGTTCGTCAAATGGCAGGACATCCGCTTGATGGAACGCAACGGCTGGCACGTCCTCGAGTACGACGAGGGACGTGGCGGCGGCGCCGAGCAGTTGGAGACGATCCAAGCCGCGATGCTCGAGATGGTGATGCCCGTCCTGCCGCACCGCTTGAACGAGAGTTGGCGACGGGTGATCGAATCGATCGACATCCTGGACATTCCGGGAATGCGGGCGGGCCGCCAAGGCGCCGAACAGGGCAAACGCCAGACCGCCGACACGATCGAAGAGCAGATGGAGATCGTCAAGCGCGGCAAGGTCGCCTATCTGTTCGAACGCTACACCGAAGAGATGCTGATCCAGACGTTGCTGCTGCTGGCCCGCGGCGGCAATCTCGAGGTCACCTCGCAGATGAAGTACCACATCGACAAATGGGGTCGCGCCCGCTACGGCGACGAGATCTGGCCCAAGAAGGTCCGCGACAAGCTGCCGTCGTTGTTCCTGGGGATCACGGGGATCGACGAAGAGTTCCGCAACCGCGACGAGTTTGCCAATCCGATGCTGTACAACACCCGGCTGAACCAGTTGGCCGACGCGTTGGGCGAGGTGATGGCGGATTTTGGCGGCGAGAATCAACCGTTCATGAACGTGTACCCGATCCGTTACCCGGGCACCTGGGACGCCAATCGGAAGGCTCAGGAGGAGGAGGGAATCGAAAAGTGGAACAAGGCCGGCGAAGCTTTCCTCAAGTCGGCCGCGGTCCAGAAGTACGTCGGCAATCCGGAACTCAAATGGGAACGCGCGATCACGGACAACGATGGCGGGCTGTCGCTGATCAGCGAAGGATGGCGCGAGGTCACCACGGCTCACAAGAAACAGGAACAACTCGAGGTCAGCATCCAAGAAGTCCGCAGTCGCCTGATGCAGTTGGCGCGAAGCTGGTACGTCAACGCCGATTCGAACGTGGATCGCGAACAGCGCAAGGAGTGCGCAGAACGTGTCATCGACTGGCTCCGTTCCAATCCGCAGGCCGTCTATGACCGCGTGCAAACGCTGCAGAGAACCCTGGGGTTCGACGATGGCGATCAGTGGATTCTCTCCGACTTTGCCGATATCCCGGCGCGAGCGGCCGTGGGACGCCCCGAGCCGATGGAAAAGCGTTTTACCCGCAAGCTCGAAGAGTTCTGGCACGAGTGGGCCACGGTCACCACGGTCCAACGCTGGGAAGACAACACCAAGAAAAACCCGCAGGGGGGGCCCTGGTTGGGCAGTGAAGATTTCGGCCAGTTCACCCGCTTTGTCCGCGACTCGTTGTGCGCCGGTCAGAACTTCTCGGAAATCAACAACCAGCTTCTGAAGGTAGTCAACTTGAAGCTGCGGGACGAGTCGGCCAAGCGTCGTGCGCGGCGCAAGTACGTCGGGATCATGCTGAACGATTTCGTAATGAATCCCGGCCCCAGCGACGAACGGATCGAGGCGGTCGAGGCCGAGGTCGGAACCGAGGACTTTGGCCTGATGGCCTCGTTCGTCAATCGCTGGGCCAGCCGACTGCCGGAGTTCCTGGCGGCCGGCGCGGGCGCCGAAATCCGCGTGCCGGCAGGCAACCCCGAGTTGGCGAAGATCATTGAACGATATTCAACGTGAGTAGTGGAACCGCGTCCATGCACATTTTGTTTGCCAATACGGGGGTTCAGATCGTCTGCATCCCGCTCCAGTCGGGCCGCCGTTACACGACGGCGCAGATCGGTTATGGCTGGCAGCCCTGCCGTTGCCGGCCCGAGGCCGAGGCCGAAGAGGACAACCGACGGCGCGATGACGACGAGGAAAGCGAGGAACCGCTCGTCTACCCGTATATCCAGTGGCAGATCATCCAGGCCAACGTCAGCAAGCTGTTCCTGGCGATCGACACCAGCTTGGGCGACCCCGACGTCGGATATTTCGCGGACCCCGCCACGCTGGCCGGGGACTTTCACGTGAACCTGAAGGACATGTTGGATCGTACGGGTCAACCACTGCTGGGCCTGCCGCCCATCGAGCTGTGGTTGCGAGCGGCGTCGGCCACGGCCGGCGAGGCGAAGCCCGTCCACATGGTCGTCGATTTTGGCAACAGCCGCACGGGCGCCCTGCTGATCGAGATGGCCGGCGAGGTGTCCCAGTCCGCCGAGATGATGCCCTTCGAGCTGTCCGATCGGTACAGCCTCGACTATTTCAACGACGAGGGCGAACAGATCAGCCGCCCGACGACGCGCTGGTTTTCGTCGAAGACGCGGTGGGCGAACGTGCCGTATCTCGAACCACCCGCCATGCCGAAGAAAGAGTTTTATCGCGAGACGAAGAAAGGCATCTTCGGCAAAAAACAGGTCGCTCGCGAACGCGAGACCTACGTCAAGCCGAACCTGTACGACGATTGGTCCATGGTTCGCCTGGGCCGCGAGGTCGACGAGATCTGCCAGATCATGCGGGCCAAGGGCGATTTCCGGATGGGCGTCAGCTCGCCCAAGCGTTACCTATGGGCCGACGACGACAGTTGGCTCGAAGGCGCGTTTTGGTACATGGCCGATCCGCACGATCGCGACGGGACCAACGAGTTTGCCGCCAAACTGCACGGGCCGTTGCTGAAGTTCATCCACGAGGATGACCGGGATTTCCTGATCGAAAAAGACGACCCGCCGCAGGACATGTTCGCGCAGATGGTGCCCGTCAAGCCGATTCATTCGCCCCGTTGCTTGATGACCGCGGCGATGTACGAGCTGCTGTGCCAGGCGCACACCTATGTCAACTCGGTCGGCTATCGCAGCCGCACGGAGGATCCGGCTCGCACGCGCGAGATCCATAGCCTGACGATGACGTTTCCCAGCGGCATGTTCCAGCCGGAGAAGGAGCGCTACGTCAAGCAGTGCCGCAAGGCGATCGCCATCTTTGCCCGCACGTTGGGCAAGCACCAGCGCGTCAAGCCGACGCTCACGTTCAGCATCGACGAGGCCAGTGCGGTCCATCTGACCTACATCTGGGCCGAGCTGCGGATGCTGGGCCAGGATCCGCGGCTCTGGTTTTCCGCGCTGGCCCGCGATCACTCGGGATTCAAGGGCGCCGGCGCCGAAGATGCGAACGATCCGGAGGCCGGCATGACCGTCGACGCCGTCCCCGCCGGGCGCCGTCGCGGCGCAGCCCGGCCGGCGCGTCTGGCCCGGCCCGGCCGCGGCGGAAGGGCCGGCGCGGACGAGCCGGTCGAAGAGGACAAACGCAAAGAGCTGCGGATCGCCTGTATCGACGTCGGCGGCGGCACGACCGATCTGATGATCGCCAGCTACGTGTATCAACCCGGCATCGACGACTATATCCACGGCAAGATCCTGCATCAGGACGGCGTGTCGATCGCCGGCGACCAGTTGGTCAAACGCCTGCTGGAAAAGATCATCGTCCCGCATTTCGCCCGCACGATCGGGATGGAAGAGGAAGACGTCCAACTGCTGTTCGGCCCGCGCGTCCCCAAGAACCGCGGGTTCAGCTCGCAGCGCATCGATTGGATCAACCGCATGTTCGTGCCGCTGGCCGAGGCTTATCTGCAATGCGCGGTCGAAGAAGACGAACACGCCGAGGTAGGCGACGACGCCATTGGCGAGATCAGCCACACCAACCCCGAGATCGTCGATCCGGCCGTCCTCGAGTCGCTCGACCAGATCTGCACCAAGCTCCGCGGCCCCGGCTACTACGACTTCAACCAAGAGCTGGGATTGAATTATGACCAAGCCGTTTTCGAGGACGTGGTCCACGAAGTCTTTGACGACCTGCTGTTCGACTTCTGTACGCGCTTGGCCGAGTACCAGGCCGACGTGCTCCTGCTGGCCGGGCAACCGACCAAGCTCGGATACCTGCGAAAATTGGCCGCAAAATATCTACCCCTGCCGCCGACCCGAATCATCCCCATGTTCCATCACTACGCCGGCAACTGGTATCCCTACCAGGATGTCAAAGGGAACAAACCGGGCTTGATCGTGGATCCCAAGAGCGCCGTGGTGGTCGGAGCGGCGATCGAGTTCATGGCGCGCAACGGGATGCTGTCGCAGTTCAAGTTCACGATGCAGGGCAAAGACATCGAGAACACATACCTGTGGGGCGTGATGACCGAATCGACGTCGACGATCCGCAAGGAGCGGGTCTTGTTCGAACCGATCGAGGATCCCAATACCAAGGACGAGTGGACCGAGTTCAAGACAATCGCGCTGCGGACGCTGATCGGACGCAAGATGATTGCCGACGAATATACTCAGGCGACGCCGATTTACGTGTTGAAGATGGACACGCAAGATCGCATCGGGCCTACCGAAGTGACCGTGCGCATTCGTCGCGTCCCGGCGACCGACGATGTCGAAGAGCACCTGGAATTGGACTCGGTCAGCGGGACGGTCGCGGGACAACCGGCCGTGCTGGACGAAAACGTGTTCTTCACCTGGCGCACGCTCGCGGACGAGAGCTATTTTCTGGACACCGGTGGGTTGGACAATATCGAAATCGGCCGCTGACGTGAGCCCTGGCCTCGAATGCACGGACGCCGTCTCGCGAGCGGTGCGCAGCCCTCGCGGTGCTCGATATGCGCCGAAGACGGGCGGGCGCGTCGCTTCGATAACGGTCGTCCGTCCCGTCGCCTGGGACGGATCGCCACGGCAGACAGACAACGCCCTCGGACGTGGCGGTATCCAACCCTGCGTCGTCGAGCCGCGGGCCTCACGCCGTGCGAGCCCGCGTGGCTGAGGCTCGCGCGTCACCGCGCCGTGATCGATTGCAACGCCGGCTCGCGGTAGAAAAATTCGCACGAAAAACCGAGGAACGTCGTCATGAACACGAACCAGCCGCCTTCGACTTCCGATCGCGCGTCGATCAGCTTGGCAGAGGTCGTCGAGGTGTTTCGACCCCAGGTCGAGAAGATCGAACAGGGGTTTACCTCGATCCGCGTGGCGTTGGATGCGCTGGCCGAGCATTTGAACGCGGCGCCAGCCCACGGCGAAGCCCGTCGTCCATCCGCCGGGCCTGCTGGCGGCTCGTCATTGCCGGTTCGTCCCGTGCCGGACGAGCCGCCGCTCGCAGCGCCAGTCCCATTGAACGCGATCGCCGATGCCGCCGCGCCTCAGGCAGCTCCGATTCCCACCGTCGGCTCGGTTCCGGCAAGCCCGCCTGCCGCGACTCGCGTTCCTCCCGCCGACGCCATCCTGCCGCCGATGGCGCAACCGATCCCGGCGGCGACGGCTGGCGTTCCGACGGCTAGTGCGGTGGCGGCCGCGCAACCGGCCGCGGGCGTAGCGGCGCCCCCGGCCGCACGCCCCGGCTCGATTCCGACCAGCGGCGCGGCGGGCAACTGGAGCCAGATCATCTTTGGCGATCAATTGAAGGCGATTTCGGGGCTCAACGCGCTGTCCGGCTCGCTGCTGGCCGAGGTCTACGCGAACAATGCGGATGCGGTCGGCATGTTGGGGTATCTATTGGCGTTTCGATCCGCCGACCAAGAGCGCAAGCCAAAGTTGCTGAAGGAACTGGGCGAGGCATTCTATCAGTGGAATCCGGACGGCGACCTACGCCTGGTGGAACCGCTGATCCAATGGGTTCATGGCGAACTGGATCGCGCGGGCGTGAACAATCGAATCGAGCTTGTCCAGCGCGGAGACCGCTTCGACATGCAACGCCATAACGCCCGCGAGCGGGGCGTCGAGGTCTGTGGCGTATCCGGGTGGGTTGTTCTGCGCGACAACGGCAAGGTCTACACCAAAGCCAACGTGGCCGCGCAGTAGGGCTTGGCGCACGCCGGCCGCGTCGGCCGGGCGCGTGAGCGCGCACGGCTCGGAACACGGCGGCCGTCGAAACGTGTCCTGCCCCGAAACGCGCGGCCGCCGCCAGGCGTCTGGCGGCAGCAGACGCCCGCATCCGGTCTTGTTTTGTCGGGACGCGACGCGTTTGTCTCTCGTATCGCCAGCCCTGCCGAAACCCGCTCAGGATGCTCCGGTCACCCGCTCAGGGCGCTCCGGTCGTGTCGAGTGACACCAGTTCGATTTCCTCGCTCGACCCCAACGTCCGGATCTCCTCGGTGATCCGCATCGCGCAGTATTTCGGACCGCACATGCTGCAGAAATGCGCGTCCTTGAACGTGTCCTGCGGCAGCGTCTCGTCGTGGTAGGCCTGCGCCGTCGCCGGATCGAGCGACAGGCGGAACTGCTCGTTCCAGTCGAACGCGAATCGGGCGCGGCTGAGCGCGTCGTCGCGGTCGCGCGCGCCCGGGCGTTTCCGCGCTACGTCGGCCGCGTGGGCGGCGATCTTGTACGCGATCACGCCCTGTTTGACGTCTTCGTTGTTGGGCAGGCCCAGATGCTCCTTGGGTGTCACATAGCACAGCATCGCCGCGCCGGTCCAACCGGCGATCGCCGCGCCGATCGCGCTGGTGATATGGTCGTAACCGGGGGCAATGTCGGTGACCAGCGGACCGAGGACATAGAACGGCGCCCCGTGGCAGACCTCGATCTGTTTGCGGACGTTCATCTCGATCTGGTCCATCGGCACGTGGCCTGGGCCTTCGACCATCGCCTGAGTCCCGTTCGCCCAACTGCGTTGGACCAGTTTGCCCAGAACCTCCAGCTCGGCGAACTGCGCGCGGTCGCTCGCGTCCGCCAGCGATCCGGGGCGCAATCCGTCGCCCAAGCTCCACGTCACGTCGTATTGACGCATGATCGCGCACAGATCATCGAACGATTCGTACAACGGGTTCTGCTTGCCGTGCGCCATCATCCACTTGGCGATCAGCGATCCGCCGCGGCTGACGATGCCCGTCACGCGTTTGACGGTCAGCGGCAGGTGTTCGCGCAACACGCCGCAGTGGATGGTCATATAGTCCACGCCCTGCTTGGCTTGATGCTCGACCATGTCCAGAAAATGCTGCGGCGTCATATCCTCGATATTTCCGCCCAACTGCTCGAGCATCTGATACAGCGGCACGGTGCCGATCGGGACGGGCGACGCGGCGATGATGGCGGCTCGGATCGCGTCGATATTCTTTCCCGTGGACAAGTCCATCACCGTGTCCGCGCCGTAATCGATCGCGGTCCGCAGCTTTTCCAGTTCGCCGTCGATCTGGCCGGTGACCGCAGAATTGCCGATGTTGGCGTTGATCTTGCAGCGCGCGGCGATCCCGATTCCGATCGGTTGCAGGCCGGCGGCCAGATGGACTTTATTGGCCGGGATCACCATCCGTCCGGCTGCGATTTCGCTGCGGACGAGCTCCGGCTCGAGATTCTCGCGCTGGGCGACGGCAGCCATCTCGGGCGTGATCTCGCCCGCGCGGGCCGCTTGTAATTGCGTATATGTCATCGAGTCATCCTCCTTGGGTGGAAATTGTCGCCTTGCGGCGTTGCTTGTCAATCGCGACGGACGCAGGGCCGCGGCGCGGCGATGCGCCCCGCCGGACGCTGATTCTTGCCCGCCCGCGGGCCATCGCCCAGATCGTCGCGCGCCGCTTCGGCCAGCGCCAGCAGCCTGTGCACGACGTCGTCGTGAGCCGCGGCCACATTATGAGTCTCGCCGATGTCCGCGTCCAGGTTATACAAGGCCATCTCGGCGGGCGCCACGCCGCGATTCAGATCGACGCGCCGGGCGTCCAGCGGCAGGTGCAGCTTCCAAGGCCCGCGGCGGACCGCCTGCAATTGGTCCATATAATAATAGTAGAACGCTTCGTGCGGCGAGCGCGCCTCGGGCTGGCCCCTGATCAACGGCCAGATGTCCCGGCCGTCGATGATCCGATCGTCGGGGAGGGCAGCGCGGGCGAGTCTCGCACAGGTTGGCAACAGATCCATGGCGGTGGCGATTTCGTCGCACCGCGACCCGGCCGGAATCCGCCCCGGCCAGCGCACGATGCAGGGAACGCGCATCCCGCCTTCCCACGTGGTATAGCCCCAACCGCGCAGCGGTCGATTGCTGCCCTGCGGCGGCTTGCGCTGCGGCGCGCCGTTGTCCGAGGTCCAGATCACCAACGTGCGCTCGCCCAACTTCAACTGTCGCAGCGCGTCCAGGATCTGCCCGGTCGACCAGTCCAGTTCCTCGACACTGTCGCCGTAGGGGCCGTTGGCCGAGCGGCCCTGAAAGGACGGACTGGCAAACGGTCGCGCCGTGCTGCCCGGCATTGCGTGGGCCAGATACAGAAAAAACGGTCGATCGCGGTGGCGAGTCATAAAGTCGATCGCCTCGGCCGTGTAACGTTGGGTCAGATAGTCGCGATCGACCGGCGCCGACACCACGCGGTCGTTTCGCATCAAGGGCAGAGGCGGCCAACCCTGCGCCCGATTTTCGACCATGTCGTCGCTGTACGGAATCCCGAAGAACTCGTCGAAGCCCTGGCGGATGGGCGAGAATTCGGGCTGGTCGCCCAAATGCCACTTGCCGATGCAGGTCGTCGCGTATCCGGCGGATCGCAGCACCTCGGCGATCGTCACCTCGTCCGGGTTCAGTCCGTTGGGAGAAACCGGCCGCAGGACGGCGCCATCGGGCTCGGTCCGATGCAGTCCCACCCGCCGCGGATAACAGCCTGTCATCAACGCGGCCCGCGACGGGGTGCAGACTCCGCTGGCGACGTAAAAGCTGGTGAATCGCAAACCTTCGGCGGCCAGCCGGTCGACATGCGGCGTACGGTGGACATGCGAGCCGTAGCAGCCGAGATCGCCGTACCCCAAGTTGTCGCAGTTGACGAGCACGATGTTCGGCCGCATACTCGATGACGCCGCCGATTCGGCAGCCGACGCACAGCGACTCGCCGACGGCAGCGCGACGAACACAAGGGTTGTGATCGGCATCCAAAACGCAACACTGTTCGCCACGTCTAAGCTCCTCATTTCTCCGCGACTTGAATCACCGTCGCCGCGCCGGTCAACCCCGGAAAAGCTGTCGGCGAAGGTGTCGACGATGCCTAATCGCACTCAATTACCTTCTGTCTCGTCGCGGTTGGCGCGCGGGTAGAGCAGTTTAGCCTTTTCTGCAATTTCCTTTGCCTTCAAAATCTGCTCGGGTTTTCCAGGTGGCCAATTGCACACGTTCACATGGTTTGGATTATCAGGGATCGGCGCCGCGATGGTTGTCAGCCGTTGGCTGTGATAGGTCGCCGCCAGAGCGTCCGCTCGCCCGTAAAGCATTCGCCCCAACTTCCGAGCAACCATAAAACCGGCGTTCCAGGTCTCCCGGTCACTTGCACCCTTGTCTCGATTGACAGACAGCGCCATGTGCGGGTATGGAACGAATGCGTCAGCCTTGACCGTATTGTTTGACTTCCCAATGTGCCGGCTCCAGACAATAAATCGAGCCAGTGTCTCCGAACGATCAACGTCCGGCACCTTTTCGGGATTCAGCATTTACGAAACCTGTTTGATCAGTTCAAGAATGATCCGTGGAACGTCACCATCGAAAGCCGCCGTCCCACACACATGCGATGGCCCGGTCAATGCCGCGTAATGAAGCTCGCCAACGGGATCGAAGCTGATCGTGAGGCTTCGTCGGGGACCGCTATACCACTCGACAGAAATCTGTCCGTCCGGATGCGCACCCACGGCAGGCGCCTTCGTTCCAAAGGGCAGGGATAGCAGAAACGCCCTCGCCAATGCGAACGAGTCGAAGTCAACTGGAAGGGCGTTGAATCCGTCCCAATTGGGATCTCTGCACTCCAGGTAAACGTCAGTCAGTTCGTCGCACACCACCGAATGCGCACCGAGTGCGATGCTTTTGTCCAGGTGCGCCTTGACTCGCGACAACTGATTATCGCGCCGTTTCCCCGTCTCGCTGTTGGATCGGCCGATCACGGCAGTCATCACTCACCCCTTAAAACGAGAAATGGCTTCGTCCGAGAATATACTGAAAAATGCCTTGTTCTTCAGCCATCGCATGGATTCCAATACATTTTCAGAACGAACATCGTCGATTTCACCTCGACTGCCCGTGGAAACAACGTCGAAGTCCACAATTAAGTCTAACGCATGTTTGCTTTCCGGAGCAGCCGACTGAATGGTCTCGACAAGGTTCAACTGCAACTCGTGGCCCGGAATGTCGAAGCGCCACTAGTGCGTGAATTGATTCAGTGGCAGGCCGCTGCCGATCGCTTTGCCCGGAAATTCGGGCGGTTTCCGTAGGTATTCGCCCACGGATTCCGCCGATCTCAACGGGACCAGATTGATGTAACGAAGCCCGATTCGTTGGATTTCGGGTGGCTTTGCGACCGCTTGGTAGATTGCCCACAGCCGCAGCGCCTCGTCACGAAATGGGGCCCAACGCCCGTAAGGCTCAAGACGACTGACGACTAAGCCATTCTTGCGAAACTGAGCGACGTACGATTCATCCTGTCTGCTCAGTTGAAAAGCCTCCCAGGCGTGGGTCTGCGACGAACGGCCGCCCTCGGGGCCAACATGATGCTCGACTTTGACCTCGATCTGCCTCGTGATCTCTGGATATTCGGGGAGCTGCGCTTCGAGGGCTTCATGGAGACGCTGTGGATCCAGAGGATCTTCCGGAGCTGCTCGCCAATCGATGACCGCCTCGACAATCGCAGCCCTAGGCAAGTGCGGAAACGTTTCGTTGGTATCGATCTCGATCATAGCTTTCCATTCTAGCTTGCCTTCACACGCGGAACACCTTCATCACCTCGTCCCCCAGGTGATTGATTACCTTGACCGCGATCCGTCCCGACTGCGGCTTCTCGAAAGGGCGGGACGTGTCGCTATGCAGCGTTTCCCAGGCGTCGGCGTTGATTTCCGCTTTGAGCGTGGTTCTCAGCGACTTGTACGGATCGTTCGCGCCCAGGAAGTAGGCGTGGCGGACGAAGAAGCTTTCCTCGTTGTAGTTGGTGTCCAGGAACCAGCAGGCGATGCCATCCACGTCGTCGCTGCGAACTTCGCCCGTGCTCGGATGGAAGACATCGACGCCGTTGACTTTCACTCGCAAGCGGCCATCGTTCTCGGTCAAGATTTCGATGTCCGGCTCGCCGAAGATCACGAACAGGTTGCCTTTGCCGGTGTTCTTCAGATCGTCGGCCATGTGCAGGTCGGCGTTCATCCGCGCTTTGAGAACGGGAATTCTTCCCAGCTTGTTGAACTCGGTCGTGTGGGCCTCGTAGTTGAAGGCGCAGGCGATCAGCACGTCGAAACCCGCATCGCCCGCCTCGCGGGCAGCGGCCACCAAGTCTTGCCGCTGTACGGTGCCGAACTCGGGGCCGATGAAAATCGCGGCGCGCCGCGGTACCTCGCCTTCTTGGTAGCGTCCTTCGGCACAGACCATCTCGCCCGGCCAGGGGACGAGCGAGCTGAACGCGATGCGGCCCTCCTTGTGCGCCTGCTGCACGCCAGCCGCCCTGAGGTTCTCCAAAATCATCTGCGCAAAATCCGGCCCTTCCCCCTCCCCTTTCACCCTTCCCTCTTCACCCTTCACCCTTCCTGCTGGGTCGATCGGGTCGTCGTTCTCATCGACCTCGAGCATGCGGTGGGGCGAGAGGCTTTCGACCGTGAACGGCCCGGCGACGCGGACTTTCTTCTTGTCGTCGTAGGGCTTGTCGTACAGGTATTCGAACTCGGCCTTGGCCGCGATGCTGGCGTCGATCTCCTGTTGGCGCGCGATCCGCTGCTTCCACCACTCGGCGTGCAGCTTCTTCGCTTCGGCGGACCACCGGTCGCCCGCCTCGCGAGGAATCTCCCATTCTTCCCACTTTTGCTTGAGGGTCTTGTTCAGTCGCTGGCGAAGCGGTTCGAGCTGTTCTTGGAACTTTTCCCAGATGACGTCGATCTCGGCATTGTTGGCGATGGATTTGAGCGTGATGTGAGGTACGCGCTCGTACACGAAGCCGTGACGGATGTTGCCGTACGTCGGGTGGCTGCTCGGCGCGGTGCGCGTGACTTCGGCCTCTTTTTGCTGCCCTTCGGGCGAGTCTGCCAGCAAGTAGTAGGGGTAGCGGGCGCCCATGATCCGCGCGCGGGCCAGTGCGAGCGCGACGCGCGACGTGTCGATCGTGATCCAGCGTCGGCCCCATTGCTCGGCGACATAGGCCGTGGTGCCCGACCCGCAGGTAGGATCGAGGACCAGGTCGCCGGGGTCGGTAGTCATGAGGAGGCAACGCTCAACGACTGAGGTTGCGGTCTGGACCACGTAGATCAATCCTGTTCCAATCTGCAATGATTCCCATCGATCTGTGATTGGTAACACTTTGAAGTCATCGATATATCGCTTGTAACGGACGGTGGATGGTCCCGCAACCACTCTTGCGGCACGCGCCAGACGCTCGAGCCCCGGAACAGCCGTTTTCCAGTGATTGTTCGAACCGGGCCTGAAGACACGCCCGCGAAACATGAACGGTTGATCTGTCGAGGCTTCACCAGAACTGATCAAACTGGTATGCTGAAAGATCCGGCCCTCTGGAACTTGGACTCGTCTTTCAAGCTCATCTCGCGACAAACGTCGTTGCGAGCCAATAGGGAGTTCAATCTGGTCGTAACGGTCCGAAGAGACATGGCCTGCTATTCGTTCGTTGTAGAGCTGTCGATACTTCGCTTGTGCTTTCGCTTTAGCGTACCAAAGCACGAAGTCCACAGTGTTGGCGAGCAGATTTGCCGCTTGGCTGCCGGTCTTTTGAACTTGGATAAGGGAGCAAAAGTTTCCTTCCCCCAGCACCTCGTCCAACACCGCCCGGACGCGGTGGACGTTCTCATCTCCAATCTGGACGAATATCGACCCCGAATCGGTCAACAGGTCGCGGGCCACGGTCAACCGGTCGCGCAAATACGTGAGGTAGCTGTGAATCCCGTCGCGCCATGTGTCGCGAAAGGCCTTGACCTGTTCCGGCTCGCGGGTGATGTGGTCGGCGTTGCCGTCCTTCACGTCGCGGCTCGTGGTGCTCCACTGAAAATTGCTGTTGAACTTGATGCCGTAGGGCGGGTCGAGGTAGATGCACTGCACGCGGCCCCGCAGCCCTTCGCGTTCGGCCAGACTGGCCATCACCTGAAGGCTGTCGCCCAGGATCAAACGGTTGGTCCAATTGGCGTCGTGCCGGTAGAACTCGGTCTTGGCGTCGCCGTCGGGCACGCCGTTGAAATCGGCGAACAGGTCGAGCTGCTGCCATCGGCCCCGATCGCGGCGCTCGCGCGTCTGCCGCACGAGGTCGTCGATCAGCACCTTGGGGTGAACCTTCTCCTGGATGTACAGGGGCGGCGCAGGGACGACCAGATCGGACCAGTCCCGTTCGTCCTTGCCCCGCCAGACGAGCTGCGGATCGAGATCGCGATTACGGCGCTCATAGGCGACACGCACCGGCGATCGAATCTCGTTCTGCACGACCGATTCCATCTCCGCCGTGGGGATGTTGTAGCGCGTGTCGTCCTCGTGGACGAGCGTGGCGATGGTTTTCTTTGGGGGGGTGTTCTTGGCCATGGGTTGGAAGGGTGAAGGGTGAAGGGTGAAGGGTGACAACGGCGAAAGGGTTGTGGTTAGGGCTGGGTCCGGTTTGGGATCACATTGCTTTTTGGTTGTTGATTGGTGCGAGTCTTTTTGATGATGGTGGTCAGGATGGCGACCAATTCATTGGCTTCGTCGATAAGCGATGCCAGCCGGTGGGCGTCGACCAACTGGGCGGACGCCAGCAGACGAAGCCAGTACAGGGTTTCGCGCGCTTCTTTACAGGCGATGGAATACTTGGCAGTGAAATCGGCGCGACTCTGGCTCGCTTGGCCTTCCTCCACATTCGCACCGATCGACGTCCCCGAGCGCAGCAACTGCCGCGACAGCGTTCGCGAGACCCCCGGAGTCTCACCCAGCACGCCACCGAGCTTTACAACTCGGATCGTAAAATCAAAAGTCCGCCCCGGCAAATCCCCACGGTGCCCGTCCCCACCACTCTTAACCATATCGCCGCCTCCCCCTTGTCTGCCTTCACCCTTCACTCTTCACCCTTCACTCTTCACTCTTCACTCTTCACCCTTCACTCTTCACTCTTCACCCTTCACTCTTCACCCTTCACTCTTCACCCTTCTTTCAATCATTTGGTTGAATTCGGATTCGACCTTCGCTTCGAAATCGGACATGATTTCATAGACGTCGCAGAACTCGGCGAACGCCCAGCGGCCGTAGCTGCCCAGGTGATTGACGCCGGGAACCCAATAGGTCTCCATCGTGGACTTCTTTTCCTTGGCGTCTTCGCGTCGGTAGCCCTTGATCTCGACCACCAGATGCAATAAGTCGCGCGTCCCATCGGCGTGCGGCGGGCGGCCGTCGTCGACCAGCACGATGAAATCGGGGCGATAGGTTCGCGTCTCGCTGCCGTAGCGATAGGGAACTTCGAGGCCGAGATTGTGATTCTTGGCGTATGCCCGGACGCGCGGATGCGATTCGGCGACACGGCAGAATTCGGCCTCCCAATCACTATCGAGGATCACCCAGTTGATGTGGCAGCGGTCGGCGCTCGTTTCCCAGCGATCGGTCTTGCTGGTGTTGAAGCGGACGTGCATCGTCGAGCCGGTCGGGTTGTACGGATCGAGCAGGGCCTTGATCTGCCGCTTGCCGACGAACGCCCGCGTGATGCCCGCCGTGATCCGGTTGCAGGCCATGTCGGCCAGTTCCGGGTACATCAGCAGCGCGGGATAGGTGTCTCCTTTGCAGACGAGGCAGGTTTCGAGCCACTGCCTGGTGATGCGTTTGAGTTGTCCGAACAGATGCAGCTTCGGCTCCTCGCCAGGATCGCGCCACTTGGTGTAGAGCAGCCGCTGCGTGATGTTGTACACCAGCCGAGACGGGCGCATGTCGCCAAGATGTTCGAGATTCAGATCGACGCCTTCGCCGATGATGCCCGAGTTGCGAGTGATCGACGGGCCGACCAGGTCGGGCGTGAGCACCAAAATGGAATCGTCGGTGAAGTCGGCCGTGAGGCGTTCTTCGGGCAGTTCGACTCGGTAGCCTTCGACGCGCGGGAAGCGAATTTCTAGGCGGTCGCGTTCGGGCCGAACGGCTTTGACCTGGATCGTTTCGCGCGGCGGCTGCGGCGGGGCGACGACCGGCTTGGCGGTGAAGTCGAACGGAATGCCAAACAGGTCGGCGTATTCGACGTTGAACAGCCCTCGGTTGGGTCCATCTTCATTCAGTTCATACGATTGCCGGCGCAGGGCGCGGCCGATGACCTGTTCGCACAGCAGTTGCGTGCCAAAGGCGCGGACACCCAGTACATGGGTGACCGTGTTGGCGTCCCAGCCTTCGGTGAGCATCGACACCGAGACGACGCACCGGATCGAACCGCCCAGCTGGCCCGCCTTGCCGACGGTGTTCATCACTTCGCGGAGCAGTTCTTGATCGGTAATGGTCTCGGCGGCGCGGGCGTCGCCGGTGCGTTCGAGGATCTCGCGGCGGAAGCGCTCGATCTCGTCGGCCGCCATGCTGCGGAAGTTCGTGTCCAGCGCGTCGCCCGCCTCGAGTTGTTCGCTGTCGATCAGCAGCGTGTTGGGGCGGGGCAGCGGGTTGCCGGTCGTTTCGTCGAAATTGCGGAACAAGGCCAGGCGGCCGTTTTCGAGCGTGGTGGATCCGTCTTCGTTCGTGCGGTGGAACCCGGAGACATAGTCGTAGATCAGTTTCGAGATCGCCGTGTTCTGACAAACGATGATGAAGCAGGGAGGGACGCTGATGCCGGAATCCTGCCAGAGCTGGAACGTCTTTTCGTAGTGGCCGTACAGCGCTTGCAGGGCGGTTTGCAGGCGGACGGGCAGCTTGAGCGGGTCGAGTTCCGTCGCCTTGCCGCGTCCTTTTTTCGGCATGTCCTTGCGGATATGTTCCCACAGATTGCGAAACATCGGCATCTCGCCGCCGGGGATGTTTTCGGCGACTGGAACGCGGGGCAGCTTGACGATGCCGCATTCGATGGCGTCCATCAGCGAAAAATCGCTCATCGTCCAAGGAAAGAGCGTCCCCTCGGCGTAGCCCGAGCCGCGGAGGAAGAACGGCGTGGCCGACAGGTCGAAAACGCGGGCCAGGCCGAGTTTGCGATTGACCGCTTCGAGACCGGAAATCCAAAGGCGGGCGGTTTGGTTGTTCTTCTCCGCCTCTTTTCGGTCGTCCCCCTTGAGGTCTTCGTCGTCGGCCTCTCGGGGTTTCTCGCGGTAGCAGTGATGGGCCTCGTCGTTCAGCGCGAGAACATTCTTCATGCCCATCAGGTCGGGCATGACCCGCTGCAACATCTGGCCTTCGGTTTCGAGCGTGTTCAGCTCGCCGCCGCGCCGGCCTTGCAACAGTTGCCGCCCTCCTTTGGACAGGTCGATGCGCTCGCGCAATTTGAAAGCGTGGTAGTTGGTGATGACGATCTTGGCTCGCTTCAAATCGCCGAGCATGTCGCCGGGCACCAGCTCGCGGCTCGCATAATAGGCGTCGGGATCGTTCGGCTGGAGCACGCGAAGACGATCTTTGATCGTCAGGCCAGGCGTGACGATGAGAAAGCCGCGAGTGAACTTCTTGCTCGTCGCCCCGCGCACCGCGTTGATGGTTTGCCACGCGATCAGCATCGCCATGACGGTCGTCTTGCCCGCGCCGGTGGCCAGCTTCAGCGCCAGCCGCGACAGCTCGGGGTTGGCGTCGTTGTTGGCGTTGGCCAGGTGATCGAGCAGGCGTTTGCCGACCTTCGAATGGGGGGCGGCTTCGGTGAGCCAGATCGCGGTCTCGACCGCTTCTACCTGACAGAAAAACGGGCGGATGCCGGCAAATTGGTGATGCCGCCAGTGCTGGAGCAGGCGAGCGGTTTCGGGTGTGACTCGCCAATCGCGGGGATCGGGCAGCGCTCGCCAGCGGTCGACGTGGCCGCGAACCTCGTTGATGATCGACGTGGGATCGTATTGCTGCTGTCGTGTGGACAGCCCCGCGCCCTCGTCGAACACAATCTCCTGCTGTGACGACTTCTTTCGTTTCTTCGGCTTGGGAATGGGCGTGATGAACTCGGCCCTGCGGCGAGCTTCGATGGTCCTCTGCGTTGGCTGCCCCTGACTATCCAATTCCCAATGCCGCAGCGGGCATTCGTAGGGCGAGTTCAGAATTGGCTGCTCGAAAAACGGGTCGGCCATCGCAAGTTGCACTCTGAGGTCGATGCCAGTTGTAGATCAGCGCCGTTTCGTCCGCCGCGAAGGTTTCACCGGCCGCACGGTCCCGCGGTGGAACGCGTCCAGATCCTGGCGACGAAACAGCCTCTAGCCGTTGGACGGATCGCAGTGCATGGGAGTCTCGCCGCGCGCGGCCCGCTTGCGCAGCGTGTTCTGAGTGGCCCCTGGGACTTCCGCGGCTTCGGCCGTTTGTGCGTAGGCGGGCAGCTTGGCAGGCACTTTGCGTTTCCGGTCGTTGACGCTCGTAGTCTATCAAAGCCCGCCCGCAGGCGGTAGTAGCAGGGAAATCGCGGAAATCGGGGCGAATTCTTCGCCGGTTGGCTTGCAATCCTGCCGCATCGCCGGCCCCGGCGTGACTGGCGCAAGCGGATGGTCCGCCACGGAGGATGCGCAATCACGGGCCAGAACGGTAAACCATGAATCATGCAATCTGGCTCAGGTTTCAGCGACCGGAATGGGCGCCGCGGAAGACGCAGAATTACGCGGAAGGGATTCGCTTGGGACCACGGGCGGAGCGTGGCCCTCGCGCGCCAAGCGGATCAACTCGGTGCGACAACCCGCACACTTAGCGCGGCCAGCGCGCTACTCGCGTTTTTTCCCCTTGAACATCTCGCTGATCGACTGGTCTTGATGGATCCGCCGGATGGCCTCGGCCAACAAGGGCGCGATGGACCGAATCCTGATTTTGCCACTCGGATCTTGGGGCAGCGCGGGGATGCTGTCGGTCACCACGACCGTCTCGATCGGCGAGTTCTGGATTTTCGCAATCGCGTCGCCGCAGAAGATGCCGTGCGACGCGGCCACGTGAATCGCGCGCGCGCCGGCCGCGCTGAGCAGCCGCGCCGCTCCGCAAATCGAGCCGGCGGTGCTGATCAAATCGTCAAAAATCAGAGCGACTCGCCCTTCGATCGGCCCGCCGATGATGTTTTCTTGTTTCGTCTCGGTAGCGCTCGAACGGCGTTTGTCGATGATCGCCAGCCTGCCGCCCAGCGTTTTCGAGTGATGGATGGCCCGTTTGATGCTGCCTTCGTCCGGGCTCACCACGACGATGTCCTCGCCGGCGAACCCCAGTTGCTCGAAATAGGTGTTCAGCACGGGCGCGGCGTTCAGATGATCGACGGGAACGTCGAAGAATCCTTGGATCTGCCCGGCGTGCAGATCCATCGTCAGCACGCGATCGGCGCCGGCCCGCGCGATCAGATTCGCCACAAGCTTGGCGGTAATCGGGACCCGCCCTTCGTCTTTGCGGTCCTGGCGTGCGTACCCGAAATACGGGATGACGGCCGTAATTTGAGCCGCGCTTGCCCGACGGCAGCTATCGATCATGATCAATAGCTCCATCAGGTGTTCGTTGACGGGCTGCGAGGTCGCTTGCACGAGAAATACGGCTCGACCGCGGACATCCTCGTCGATCTTGCACGCGGTCTCTGTATCCGGAAAGCTGGTCAGGGTAATCCGACCCAGCGGGATGTTGAGGTTTTCGCAGATCTCTCTGGCGAGCTTAGGATTGGACCGGCCGCTGAAGATCTTCAATTCTCCCATGAATACCCAATCTCACTAGCTTGTCTGTGGCGATTTTTTACTGATGGCCGATTTCAGGTTGTTGGCCAAAACCGACGACGCGCGTCGTCCGCACGAGGTGTCGCCGCCGGACGGACGATTGTATCGCTTCGGGCGCCAAGCCACAATCTTGCTGCGGTGGGCGGTGGCCTGTGCCCAACGGCTCGCCCTTGCAACGGCTTGGCTTCGCATCGGCTCGACCAGCCGTCGATTCTCCGCGACCCTGCCATCAGACGTTGACGGCCTGCGCCGAATGCGTCACCCCGCCAGCCCGGGCTAGTGCCGCAAATCACAATTCGCGGGTCACGACAGTCAGGCTTTGGTCAGTCTGCGTAGTCTCACAAGTCCCGTTTTTCGGATCACGAGGGCCAGTCTTTACCGAGCCTGTCAGACGAAATGCACCGTTTGAAGGACCTCAGACAGCGATGGATGACTACGCTCTGCGCGTGGCCCCACCCAGACGGACGCGACCAGACGGACGCGACGGAGCGCGTCCCTCCAGGGCGATGCACTGCCCTGTGCTCGCTGTCCATCCATTTCGATTGCCAGATACCCGGGCAACGAATCCCCGTAAGAGGATGCGTGCCCGCCGAATCAATCGCTGCGGGGGCGTGACCGCGTGTGCGAAGGGCTTCAAAATGCTCTCTTGCTGCTCGGTCACCGTGAGGCGAGCCGTCTTGGCCGATATGCCTTCCTCCTGTTGAAGACCGGGATTTGTTACATCGCGATTATCAGACGGAAGGGAGGCATTTTAGGGGACGGGAATTGGACAGAATGTGCCACCGGGCATGCATGGGCATGTGAATGTCCGGGGGAAATCCGCTCTGCATATCCGGTCATACCGAGCGCGGGTAAGAATGGCCTCGCGAACATCCGGTTCCGGATGACAAAGGCGAACTGAAGTCCGCCGTGTCAAGTGCCATTTCGAGCCGCGCGAAGTATAACTGGGATGTGCGCCGCTAGTGGGGCGGCTCGATGATCTTCCGCGGCGCCTCGGCCTGCGCAGGCGCCAGCTCGTGCAACATGCGGATCGCGGCCTCGACCATGATCTCGCCCGAACCTTCGGCGCACCGCGATGCGATGACCTCGTACGCTCCCTCTGCATACGCGGAACGGTTGGGGATGTAGCTGAACGAGCCGTTTGCCAGTTCGACGATGTGCGTCTGTCGGAACGGAGACGCGGCCTTGACACTCAGCCCGAGTTCGGCGAACACCTCGCCGGACATCGCCACCCAGGCCAAGTCCGGGCCGAGCGTCACGACTTGAACTTCGGCCTCCCACGGCTGGCCCTTGCGGGCCGCGACGTCGAAGACTTTATAGGCTTTGACTTGATCATAAAACCGGGCTTTCGAACCTTGCTCGACAATTTCCTGCGCCTCGGCGATGTCCTGCTCGGTCACCACAGGCAGCGGCAGCGAGACCACTTCGCTGCGGACAGCCAGCGGTCCGACGACCGCCGGCTTGAGGTCCATGTAGATCTTGAACACATCGGCGGCCAGGATCGTTCCCAATCGCAGCGCTTCCTCGGGCCCGTGCTGACGATCGGACCACTGGACATTGATGTGATTCAGGTTGCCACACGCGCCGTTGGCAAAGAGCGTCAACATACTGTCGCCTTTGTATTCGGCCAAACGACGCGCCAGGACGCCGGGGAAGTCCGGCCAGCATTTCAATCCACCGGTCGTGTCGGGGTGCATCGCATAGTTGACGTAGGTCAGCACCGGCGCGGCTTCGGGCGTCTCGAAATAGACCACGCCGACCTCGGGGTCGATCGGGCTGACCGGCCGGATGACGTTGGGATTGTTCTTGCCCGGGTTCCAGCCCACCGTGCCATCCTTCATCCAGAAACGGCGCGTGAACGCCAGACGGTCTTCTTGCCCTCGGGCATACGAGACCCGCACGGGCGCCAGTCGTTGGTAGGCTTGGACGACGCTCTCGGCGATCTTGGCCGGCAACGCGGCCGTGTACTCCTTCACCAACGGGTTCACGCCGCCAATTTCCTCGCGGGCTGATTTTCTGTCCAAGACCGGGCCGGTGTGCGTGTGCGTCGCCGAGATCATTACATGGCCGCCGGCGATGTTTGTCTGCTGCTCGATCAGTTTCCGAGCTTCGAGCACCGTGTGGCGAGGGAGCGAGATCAGATCGCAGACAACCATCGCAACCTGGGTCTGCCCATCGTCCAAGACGACCGCTTTGGCATGCAGGTCATCCAGGACACCTTCGCAGCCTCGCGCACTGTAGTAGCCGGCCAGCGGGATTCCCACGGGCGGATTGATCTCGACCGCTGCCGTGCCCACGCGTAGGGCATCCGCCATCGTGGGCGTCGTCTGTGCCAGCGCGGCGAAGAAAACGACGCACATCCACCAGATCTGATTGGTGGCCCAGTTCACTGTCATGGCTGATCCTCCATCGTGGTTAAAACGGATACGTGCTCAACGCCCGTAGCGTATCTCCGCCTGCGCGCGATTGCAACCGCGCCGCCGTCGGGCGCGCAGCCGCGACGAACTCGGTTGCCTCGAGCGAGTTGATCGACCAAGAGGATCGCCCCGTCGAAACGGCTCGTCGAGTCGCCCGAGCCTGAATCGCCTGCCAGAGCCGGGGACGACTCCGACGAAGACATGCTCCGGTACGGGCCACGCGACGCCGTGAACTGCGACATCCACACGGTCATTGACACACGTGGGTTAATATACGATATAGTGTAGTTAACCGTTATATGATCATTGGCACGCCCCAGGCGACGCGAGGTTGTGTCGCCCGCTGCCCCGCCACGCGTCCTGCCCTTGCCCTGAGGCCGAGAACGCAGCTTTGCGGTTCCGGAGCCGCCGGCTCGCCTGTTCTCGACGAGGTCCACCGCCATGCTCCGCAGACGAATCGCCCGCGCTTTTACGTTAGTCGAACTACTGGTCGTGATCGCGATCATCGGCATTCTGGTCGCCTTGATGTTGCCGGCCATCCAAGCGGCGCGCGAAGCCGCCCGTCGGATGCAATGTTCGAACAACCTGAAGCAACTGGGCGTGGCGATGCACAATTATCATGGCGCGTTTCGCTGTTTTCCGCCCGGCTTCATGCTGTTGAACGAGAAAGGCGACCCGTCCGGCGGCTGGGCCTGGGGCGTGTTTCTGATGCCCTTCATCGAGCAGAGTTCGCTGCGTGATACGCTCAACACGACGCAACACACGCTTCACGAGGTCGTGACTAGCCCCACGTTGGTCGCCATTTTGCAGACGGACGTGCCCGTATTCCGCTGTCCGTCGTCGCCCATTGGACCGTTGCGAACGCATCAAGGCGAGCCCAACCCCAAAGTCGCGTCGGCCAACTACACCTGCTGCCGGGGCTTTTTCAACCTGTCGCAGATGACGCACCTGACCAAACGCAACAACGGCGTGTTTTACGCGGAAAGCGGGACACGCATCGAAGACGTGACCGACGGGACCAGCAACACGTTTGCCATCGGCGAGCGAACCGTTTTCGGCGCGAATCTGCAAAACGATGGGAGCTGGCCGTCGTGGTGCGGGCCCGGCGGAGGCGGAGCGATGAACACCGTCAGCTCGTCCGTCACCTTCAAACTGAATCATCCGACCCAGATGCATTCGTTCAGCAGCCATCATCCGGGCGGGGCGCAATTCTGCTTTGTCGATGGTTCCACTCACTTCGTTTCCGAAGACATCAGTTGTCACTCGGCTTCGTTGGACGCGAGCAATGCGGGCGACCCGGCCTTGTTTCGTCAAGTGGCCCAGCAGGGTCAGCTTGGGACATACCAGTTGCTGGGCGCCATCGACGACGGCATGACGATCGACACCTTCTGATATCTCGCAGCCGTGTCGGCGTGCGTTGCGAGAGGGAGAGCCACGCTCGGTCGTGGCCGAGACGCTCGCCGCCGCGTGGACGTGCCTTGCGACGCACAGCCCGAGTCCGAAACGAAAGGGAGCTGAACGATGAACGCGGACGCGATTCGGCATCGTCTGCGGATCGACCGCAGGCTGATTTGGCTTCTGGCCTGGCTGGGATTGGCCGGCTGTGGCGCGGACGATTGGGCCACGGTCCGAGGCCGCGTCCGTTTGGACGGCAAGCCTGTTTCCGACGCGCTGATCGAATTTCAGCCCACGTCGCCCGATGGGTCGCCTGCATCCGCGCTGACGGACAGCGAAGGCCGCTACGACCTGCGGTACTCGTTCCAACGCCGCGGCACAGCCCCGGGCGAGTACACGGTCTCGATCCGCACGGGAGGCACATTCGTCGACGACGAGGGGCGCGAGGTCGAGTGTCGAGAGTGCATCCCAGCCAGATACAACACACGGACAGAACTGAGGCGCACCGTTCGCGTCGGAGGCAATACGTTGGATTTCGATCTCTGACGCCGGGGCGGCCGGGCCGGCGCCAGCGCACGTGCGGACGAACGCCGCGCACGGTTGCGCACCGACGCCGTGCGACCGTGCGGCGCCGATCCGCGAGATGGCTAGAAGCCGGCGAGGTCCGGCGTTAATATGGGCCGTTTCACGCCGCGCGTCGGCGACGAGCCCCGTTCCGTAGTCGAGCGGCGAGGCCTGAGACGGTCGGTCTCCGCATGGCCGACTGGCGGGGCCGCGACCGCGACGCACCGTCCTCGCGCGGCGACGATCCGGCGGAGAGGCAAATCCAGCGTTTGATGGGGGTATCGAGAGATGCGCAGCGATCTGATTAAGATGGGCGTCGAGCGAGCGCCGCATCGCAGCCTGCTGAAGGGAACGGGCAACTTTCAGGACGCCGATCTGAACAAACCGTTCATCGCCGTGGTCAACTCGTTCATCGAGATCATTCCCGGGCACGCGCACCTGGACAAAGTCGGCTATTTTGTCAAACAGCAGGTGCGGGCGGCAGGCGGCGTTCCGTTCATCTTCAACACCATCGGGGTCGACGACGGGATTGCGATGGGGCACGTGGGCATGAAGTACTCGCTGCCCAGCCGCGAGATCATCGCCGACAGCATCGAATCGATGATCGAAGCCCATCGCTTCGACGCGATGATCTGCATCCCGAACTGCGACAAGATCGTCCCCGGCATGATGATGGCCGCGGCCCGCTGCAACATTCCCACGCTGTTGGTCAGCGGCGGCCCGATGGAAGCGGGCAGGACGGCCGACGGCCGCAGCGTGAACTTGATCGATGCCTTTTACGCGGTCAGTCGCCACGCGGCCGGCGAGTTGAACGAGGCCGGGGTCAAGGAAATCGAAAACCTCGCATGCCCCACGTGCGGCAGTTGCTCGGGACTGTTCACGGCCAACAGCATGAACTGCCTGTGCGAAGCGCTGGGCATGGCGCTGCCCGGCAACGGCACGATCCTGGCGACCAGCGAGGATCGTCGCCAGTTGTATGCGGCGGCCGCCAAACGGATCGTCGAAATGGCGCTGGCCGATGGCCCCAAGCCGCGAGACGTGATGACGCGCGCCGCCTTTGACAACGCCATGATTCTGGATATGGCGATGGGCGGTTCGACGAACACGGTCCTGCACATCCTGGCGATCGCCCACGAGGCCGAAGTCCCGTTCAGCGTGGGCGACATCGACGCCCTGTCGCGGCAAACTCCCAACATCTGCCGCGTGGCGCCGTCCGAAGGCAAAGATGGACGGCTGTACCATATCGAGGATTTGCAGGCGGCGGGCGGCATGTCCACGATCCTGGGTGAATTGATCCGCGGCAAGCCGGGGCTGCTGCACGAGGACGCGCCGACCGTCACCGGCAAGACGTTGGGCGAGAACATCCGCGAGAACGACATTCGATTCCACAACCGGTCGATCCGACGCGACGGCCTGAGTTCGGCGCAACGGAGCGAACTGAGCGTTTACACGGCGAACGCCACTGCCGGCGGCGCGGCCGTGCTGATGGATCTGGAACAGGACCGATTCGACCCGTGGGATTGCATCCGCACGGTCGAGCAAGCCTACTCGCCCGAAGGCGGACTGACCGTGTTGTACGGCAATCTGGCCGAAGATGGCGCGGTGGTGAAGACGGCCGGGGTCGCTCCCGAAATGTTGCGTCATTCGGGGCCGGCCGTGATTTTCGAGAGCCAAGAGGAAGCCTGCACCGGAATCTTGAACGGGCTCGTCAAGCCGGGCGATGTCGTCGTGATCCGGTACGAAGGCCCGAAGGGCGGGCCAGGGATGCAGGAGATGCTGGCGCCGACCAGCTATATCAAGGGCAATCCGGCCTTGGCCAAGACCGTGGCCTTGATCACCGACGGCCGCTTCAGCGGCGGAACCTCCGGCGCTTGCATCGGACACGTCAGCCCCGAAGCAGCCGCGGGCGGCGCGATCGGCTTACTCCGCGCGGGCGACATCATCGACATCGACATCCCCCAGCGGCAAATGAACGTCCGCTTGTCCGACGCCGAACTGGCGGAACGCCGAACGACATGGCTCCGCCCCAAGCCGCGCTTTCAGCGCGGCTACCTGGCCAAATACACGGCACTAGCGACCAGCGCCAGCACCGGCGCGATCCTACGCTGGTCTTGACGCGCCGTTGCCCCGTGCGTTGTCCTATCATAACTTTCGAGTCGTCGCACTCGCTTCAGCGCGGAACTCCCGCTGGCTGACAATAGCGTACCGCCAATCTGAGCAGCCGCATCTCGACCAGCTCCCGAGCCTCGTCCAGGACCGCCTCGAAGGCGGCGGTCCATTCGTGCTTTCGCGTCGAACCGGCGAGTCGAGTGAACCACGGATGGACACGGATAAACACGGATGGCGGTCCGCCCGTAGTTACGCTTCGAGCGTGCGCTGGGCTCGCGAATGATCCGCGGGCGATGCCGCCCAGCCCGACGATTCTTCGCCGCGCCCGCCTCTGGTCGAGAATTCCGGCGATTCAACCGCTGCCCGTCTTGCGAGCTGTCCGTTGTATTGACAAAATCCCTGCTGTCCGCAGCTTGCTTGTATTTCCGACCCCAGAATTACGGAAAACCGATATGAGCGGAGAATTGGAACGGGCCGCGCGGCCGACCGGGCTGGACTGGCCGGACGTGCCGGGCGAGGAAGACGACCTCGATTCGACAAGCCCGGTTGTCGTGGCCGAGATGCCCGACCAGGACGATTTTGACGACGACGACTTCGACGACGACTTTGACGACGATTTCGAAGAGGAACTCGAGGACGAGTGGGATTTCGAGGATCTGGCGACGGACGACGAAGACGCCGATGGGGGCGACGCAGACGATGTCGAGCCCGAGTTCGAGGGCGAGTTGGATGACGACGAGCTCGACGACGTCGAAGGCCCCGCCGCCGACGAAGGCGGAGCGTTGGACGATGATGACGAGTTGGACGATTTCGAGGACGAACCTTGATGTTTCAGCCGGTAGCCAGTAGCGCCAGATTCCCTGATTTGGAGGAGGAAGTCCTCGAATTTTGGAACCAGCGGCAGATTTACGAACAATCGCTGCGCCGTCGCGCCGGGGCGCCGCGGCTGGTGTTCTACGAAGGCCCGCCAACGGCCAACGGAATGCCTCATCCAGGCCACTGTCTGACGCGGGCGATCAAAGACCTGTTTCCGCGCTATCGGACCATGCGCGGCTACCGCTGTGAACGCAAAGCCGGCTGGGACACGCACGGCCTGCCGGTCGAGGTCGAGGTCTGCAAAGAGCTGGGGATCCACGCCAAGGAAGAGATCGAGGCGTTCGGCGTCGAGCCGTTCATCCACCGCTGTCAAGAGAGCGTGTGGCGATACGTCCAGCAGTGGGAACGACTGACCCAGCGGCTGGGCTTTTGGATCCACCTGGACGAAGCGTATGTGACTTATCATCAGAGCTATATCGAAAGCGTCTGGTGGTCGCTGAAGAACCTGTTCGATCGCGGCTTGTTGTACCGCGGCCACAAGATCGTGTGGTGGTGGGCCCAGGGCGGCACGGCGCTCAGCGCGGGCGAGGTCGGACAGGGCTATCGCCAGGTGGCCGATCCCAGCGTATTCGTGCGTTTCCCGCTGGTCGACGAACCCGGCACGTCGCTGCTGGTGTGGACGACCACGCCCTGGACGTTGCCCAGCAACCAGTTCGCCGCTGTCCATCCAGAACTCGACTACGCCACGGTATTGGATGCCGAGACAGGCCAGCGGCTGATCGTGGCGGCAGCCCTGGTGGACACGATCGCCGCCAAGCTCAAACGCGAACTGCGGGTCGAGGCGACGTATCGCGGCGAGCGGTTGGTCGGGCGTCGCTACGTGCCGCCCTTCGATTATTACTATCGCGTATTGGGCGATACGCAGGGTCGCTTGGTGGCCGGCGGCACGCAGCACGTGGCCTGGCGGGTGGTGGCCGCCCCGCTCGTCACGACCGACAGCGGTTCGGGCGTCGTGCATCAAGCGCCCGCGTTTGGCGAAGTCGACTTCGAGGTGCTGGGTGCGGAACGCGCCCGGTTCGTCGCGGGCGAAGGCCCCGAGTTGATCTGCGCCGTGGGGCCCGACGGCCGGTTTACCGACGAGGCCGACGAGTACGCCGGCCGCTGGGTCAAGGACGCCGACAAGGACATCAATCGCGAGTTGCGGGCACGCGGGCTGTTGTTGCACGTCGAGCAGTATCTGCACGATTACCCGTTCTGTTGGCGAGCGGACAACGATCCGCTGATCCAGTACCCGCGGCGCAGTTGGTTCATTCGCACCACCGCGTTCAAAGACCGCATGTTGGCCAACAATGCGCGGATCAACTGGGCCCCCGAACATATCCGCGACGGGCGATTCGGGAATTTCCTCGAGACCAACGTCGATTGGGCCTTGTCCCGCGAACGCTATTGGGGCACGCCATTGCCGATCTGGGTCTGCAGCGCCACGGGCCGAATGGAAGCCGTGGCCAGCTATGCGGAACTGTTGGCCAAGCCCGACGTGCTGGGCGTCGACGTCTGGGAACGGGCCAAGGCCGCCAAGCCCGAACTGCCGGATGACCTGCGGGTGCACAAACCGTACATCGACGCGATCACTTACCGATCGCCGTTCGATCCGACGGGGCGGATGCGGCGCGTGCCGGAGGTGATCGACTGTTGGTACGATTCCGGCTCGATGCCCTTTGCCCAATGGGGCTATCCGCAGACGAACGGTTCCCGGTTCGAGGATCAGTTCCCCGCGGATTTCATCAGCGAGGCGATCGACCAGACCCGCGGTTGGTTCTACAGCTTGCTGGCCATCAGCACGATGCTGTTCGGCGAGCGCGATGGCCAGTCGGGCAAGGGCGCGGAAGGCAATGGCGCGGGTGGCAATGGCGCAAGTGACGAACGCGCGGAAGGCGAACTCGCACGAGAGAACCACCCGGACGAAAATCGCGCGTCCGGCGACGGCGCTGGAGGCGATGGCGCTGGTGACAACGGATCCGCCGCGGCCCGCGCGGACGTCACGCCCGTCTATCCGTTCCCGCACCCGTTCAAAACGTGCATTGTGTTGGGATTGATGCTGGGCGAAGACGGCGGCAAGATGTCCAAGAGCAAGCGGAATTATCGCGAGCCATCGGAGATCTTCGACCGGTACGGCGCGGACGCCCTGCGCTGGTATTTCTTTGCCAACCAACCACCCTGGTCGTCGATCCGCTACAGCGAGCAGGCGATCAAGGACAGCATTCCCGAGTTTTTGCTGCGGCTGTGGAATGTCTACAGCTTTTTCGTGATCTACGCCAAGATCGACGGCTTCGATCCGGCCACGTCGATCGATGGCGACGTCGGCCAACTGGACGCCGCTGAACTGGCGCGGGGCGACGGCTATCGACCACCCGCGGAACGAGGCGAATTGGACCGCTGGATCCTCGGCGAACTGAATCGCACCGTGGCGGCGGTGATCGAGCGGATGGACGCATACGACAATTTCATGGCCTGCCAGCGGCTGCACGAGTTTGTCGATGCGCTGAGCAATTGGTATGTCCGCCGCAGCAGGGATCGATATTGGAGCAGCGACACACGCTCGACCGACAAGCGCGACGCGTACTGGACGCTGTACGAATGCCTGCTGGCGACCAGCAAGCTGGTCGCTCCGTTCACGCCGTTCCTGGCCGATTCGATGTGGCGGAACCTGTCCGGCGTGTTTGGCGGCCGCGCGCTGGAAAGCGTCCACCTGTGCGATTATCCGACGTGCGATCCGCGGATCGTCGACGCCCGCCTGTCCGAACGAATGGCTCTGCTTCGCCAGATCGCCTCGCTGGGCCGCAAGGCGCGGATGGACGCCAAGCTGAAAGTCCGCCAGCCGCTGGCCAAAGTCGAAGTGATCTTGGCTCGCGACGACCACCAGGCGTGGCTGGCCACACATGACGCCCTGTTGCGAGACGAGCTGAACGTCAAGCAGATCGAGTACGTGCGCCAGGCCGCGGATCGGATCGATTACGTGGTGCTGCCGAACTTCAAACGGCTGGGGCCGCGTCTGGGCAAGCGCCTGCCTCAGCTCAAACAACAGTTGGCCGCGGCCGACGGCGCACGGCTGCTGGACGAGCTGGCGGCCAAGGGTACGGTCCGGCTGGACGTCGACGGGCAATGCCTCGAGCTGGACTCGGACGATCTGCAGGTCCGCCTGCAGGCCAAGCCGGGTTGGGCGGCGGCCCACTTGCCCGGATGCGTCGTCGTTCTTTCGACCGAGCTGACGCCGCAACTGGTCCGCGAGGGCCTGGCCCGCGATCTGGTGCGATTGATCCAGGAACGGCGCAAGGAACTGGACTGCCAGTACACGGATCGCATTCAAGTCAGCTTGGTGACCGAGTCCGACGAACTGCGCCGGGCGATCGACGAAAATGCCGAACACATCCGCGGCGAAACGCTGGCGACCGAATTGGTCGACCGGCCGTTGCCGGACGTCGAGCCCAGCCAGCACGACGTGGCGGACAATATCGTCGAGCTGGCCGTTCGAGTAGTCGAGCGCCGCGCGGACGATGCAGAACGTTCTTCGTAACGGGCAGGGGCAATCGTTCGCCGGCCTGCTCGCGGCAGCCTGCCGATGGGATGAACATGGCAGAGAGAGTCCCTCGCTGACACTTCGGGGTTACGGTCTAGCGCGAGTTGCTCGCTAAGGATCGTTCGATCATTTAGTGCCCGATTGTTGACAGGGAAGGCGTGGCGATTTGTAGTCGTTCACGATTTGTCACGCCAGCCTAACGCCGACAACCTGCGTTGCAGGACAAGCGAGCCTTGGAGAACGGTCACCGAGAATTAAAGCGGAAGGGCGCAAAAATTGAAGCGGAAGGGCGCAAGCCCTCCGGTGTGTCTGCTGGCGGTCGATCCGATTGGTCCGCTACGAAGAACCTACCTACCTCGAAGGACCGGACGGCTTGCGCCGTTCCGCTTCCATTAGCGGCGCGTTCCCCGAACGGTTATGCTGATCCTAGATCTCAACCGGACACCTCATTGATCGAACGATCTTAAAACGCCACTTGTCTGAAAAACCGAAGGCGTTTTCCACACGATCCTTTGCGCGGGTTCGAACGCCCGCGCAGGTTCGAACGCCCGCGCGGGTTCGAGCGCCCGCGCCGTGGACAGCGGTGTAGAAACGACGCGGCCCAAGGCCGGACGAGACTCGTAAGCCGGAGATGCTGGGATGTTCAAGCGTCCATTGGGGGTGATACTGGCCCTGGTTGTGACCATCGCGTTGCCGCGTTTGGCCCGCGGCGCAGAGACCGTCGTGTTTCGTGCCGACTTCGAGACGGCGACGACGGCCGCGCCGCCCGATGGCTGGGCGATGTGGGGCGCGCAGCAATACAAGGACCCGGCCAACTTTGCCCGCGACACCCGGCAGGCCCACGGTGACGCGGCGAGCTTTCGCATTCACCATCCGGCTGGCACGGCCGGCTATGTCGTCTCGGCGCCCGCGGCGGCCATTCGGCCCCGGTCCGGCCAGATGTACACGGCCACGTTCTGGGCGCGAAGCCAGCGGCCGGGCACGGCGGTCTTCGGCTGGACGGCGTATCGCCAGATCGGGCCGTACATCGACGCTCCGTCGCCCGGCTCGTCGAACCTCGAGGTGGATCAGCAGTGGCGCCAGTACCGCTTTGTCCTGCACGAAGGTTGGGACTTTTTTGCCGAAGACTGCCGGTATCTGCTGTTGACGTTTCATGCCACCGCCAAGGTCGAGGAGGAACAGACCTTGTGGATCGACGACGTACAGGTTGTCGAACAGCTTTCGTCGCGCGAAGGCCGTTTGGCGAACCCGGCCACGTTGGCCTACGAGCCGTTGCCCCACCGCGTCCAGCCGGGCGACGCGCTTCGCCTGACGATCGACGCCAGCCGCCGCCTGCGTCCGACGCGGCGCACGGTGGGCGGCGTGTCGTTCCATCGAGTCGCCGGCTGGCCGGGGTTGCCCTTCGACAGGCAGGGCACGTACGTGTTGCCGACGGAACTGGAACAGGCGGTCCGCCAGATGCGGTTGCCGATGACGCGGTTCTATGCCTTGGGCGACGAACCGTTCGGACTCGAAGCGGCGATCGACAAGGCGGCCGCGTTCCTGGATCGGATCGGCGTGGACCAGACGACCACGCCGCTCGAGTTCGAGATCCAAGGCGCAACCAGCAAGCTGCGGCCCGACGAGTGGGCGCGCGGCGTGCGTCACAGCCTGGACCGCGGCTATGGGTTTCGCCATTGGGAGATCACCAACGAACCGTACGTAGGCCGCGCGGGCCGCGCGTTTCCGACGCCCGATTCCTATCTTGAACATTTCCTGGCCGTCGCCGACGCGATCCGCGCGGCGCATCCCGCGGGCCAGATCGGCTTGGCGATCTCGCATCGCAGCCCGGCCTGGGGCAACTATCTGCTGAAGCGCGCCGCCGGCCATTACGATTTTGTCGTCGCCCACTATTACAGCGCGCCCGATGTCCAACGCAGCACGTTCGAGGACGTGGCGCTGACCGCCAACTATCGGATTCTCGACGAGATCCTCCAGACCGACGCGCTGCTGCGACTGTACAACCCCGAGCGCGACGTGTACCAGTACGACACCGAGTGGGGTTTGCACGCTTCGGGCCCGCAAGGAGAACGCGCCGATTACGTCCGCCGCAACGGCAATATCTGGGGGATGACGCACCGGGCGGTGCGCTTGATCCATTACCTGCGCGAGGATCTGCTGCGCGGAGCCAGTTGTTGGGAAATGTTCACCCACCAGCGGGCGCCCGGGTTCGGCTTTCTGGCACAGGACGCGCCGCGGCGGCGGTCGATGTTCTACTGGCTGTATTATTACTTCAACCGGCACGCCGGAAGCTGGGTGTTGCCGCTCGACGGCGTCGCCCCCTACCACGAAGGCTCGGCCGCCGGGCGGACGTACCGCGGGCCGCTGACGCCGGCCGTCGCGACGCTGAGCGAGGACGCGCGCCAGATCTACCTGATCGTGGCCAACGGCTCGTGGGAGAAGACCGTGCCGGTCAGCGTGACGTTGGAAGGCTTCGCCCCGCGAGGCGGCACGGCCGTCGTGCTGGCCCACGCCGACCCCGACGGCGATCCGTTCCTCGACCGCCGCGAAGATCTGGTCAGCCCTTTGCCGATCACCATCGCCGACCAGCGGATGACGGCCGCGCTGCCGCCGCACGCGGTCGCGTTCATCACGCTGGAACGCTGAGCCGTCGAACGCCCGGACGCGGACAACGCCGCCCGAGCCAAGCGCGGACGACGCCCGGGCGGGAGACAATCGTTTTAACGCCCCGCACAGTCGCCGTTGCCCGGACGCGCGCCGACGGCGGCGGCGATCCCCAGCCTTAGGATGGACGGCGCGGCCGCCGTCCGTGGTGCGTTGCTCGTCCGAGTGGAAGAAGAGTGGCGTGCGTTTCCGAAGAAATCTCCGAGGATCTTCGCGATCAACTGCGTTGCGCGGGCGATATCAGTTCGGGGGGGGCGCGACATCGATCGCGATTGTCCGCAAAATCACGACCACGCCTTGCGCGCGATAGATGCATGGCGTTGGCGGTCGCCTTGGGCACACGTGTGGCCGAGCGGTTGCGGGCATAGCACGTTCTACCGTTCGCGGGCCGGACGGGCCGAGTTGAATGCCCGGAGCTGTGCGGCAAAGATGGAGTGAGATCCCCGATACACGGTTCCGTTCTGCGCGGCGCAAACGATAACAACGGATTTGCGTCACGGCAGGCGACGCGGAGGTCAGCGGTGCTGATTATCGGTTTTCGCCGAACAATGCCGGGTTAAACTGCATCGTTGGTGACGAGTCGGTAAAAAGCGTTAATTGTTGCGGCCAATTCGCTTGTCCAGCGGCGACTGGGAAGCGATACTATACCTAGTCGAGTTGTACCTGTTTCGCGCCGGTAGACGCCTACGCGAGCATCTCAGCGCCGCGGGGTCGTCCATGGCGTCCGAAATACGGTTCGACGGCTAGGCCATGAACGAGCCACCGGCGGGACACGGCCGGCACGCGGCGGAGAACGGGGGCGCTCGTACGCACGGTTCGATCTGGCCGCGCACACCTCGACGTCCGATTCGGCCGAGGCGGAATCGAGATCATCCGACAAGACGATACTGGAAATCGTCCACAGCAACACGAGGAAACGATTTCGACGCTCGGCGGCGAGGTAGACGACAGGCGTCCGGCTGGCGGGATGCAAGTCGCCGAAACCGAGGGTGTGATCCCGCGACGGTTGTACGTTGCCCGACGAGCAACACGTTGGGCGAAGCCGTGCAGGACAGTCCGTTTCAATCACCGAAAGACGCGGTACAAGTATTGCCATGGCCACAAAATACATTGAACTTGCCCAGGCCGCCAAGATACTCGGAGTCTCGAACGACGAGCTAAACAATATGAGGCTCAGCGGCGAGATTTATGGAGTACGTGACGGCTCGACCTGGAAGTTCAAGGAGGACGAACTGGAACGTGTGGCCAGTGAACGAGGGTTGAGTCTCGGCGGCAAGTCCGATGCTGAGCTCGATTTCGATCTGGAAAACGTCGGCGAAGATGCGTCTTCGGATCTTCAGCTCGAGCTTGAAGCGGAAGGCTTGGGCGATTCGCCGACGGCGATCGGCAAAGCGCCGGCCCCGGTCAGCGGGAATGCGGCTCACATCGCGGATGCGCTTGCGTCGGCGGACGCGGCCCCGTCTGCGCCGAGTAAGCCGTCTGCGCCGAGTAAGCCGTCTGCGCCAAGTAAGCCGTCTGCGCCAAGTAAGCCGTCTGCGCCGCCGGCGGACGCCGGCGACTTTGACTTCGATCTGGATTCCGAATCGGACATCCGCCTAGTGGCCGACGATATGGGCAGCGAAGTGAACTTGGTGCCCGAGGATTCGGGCGGCCTCCTCGGGGGAACGGACCTGACGCTGGAGACCGAGGGTTCCAGCGGCGCCGAGTTGGAATTCGAGGGCAGCGATCTCAGTTTTGACTCGGACATCTCGCCACCGAGCGAGCGCAAGCCGCCGGAGGAACGAGCCGCGGCGGCCTCGAAGGGGGGCCCGAGCAGCGACCCGACTCTCGGCGAAGCGGACGAGATCTCGTTGGACGATGATGATGAGCTCGTGCTCGACGGTGACAGCGGCGCGGAAATTGCCGCCGGCGACACCGGGATCAACTTGGCCAGCCCCAGCGACAGCGGCTTGAACTTGGAGGAAGAGCCGTTGGATCTAGCCGGTTCGTCCGTTTCGGCGCTCGAGCTTCCGGAGGACGAAGATCTGCTGGACTTGGAAGATCTGGAAGCGGAACCCGAGGCCGCGGCGCCCGCCCCGGGCGACGAGGATTTTCAACTTGCGCCGTCAGCAGCCTTACAGGAAGACGAAGAAGACAGCGGTTCACAAGTCATCGCGTTGGAGGATTCGAGCGCATTCGGTCTACCGGTCGAAGGGGGGCTGGGCGAAGGTCTAGAAGGCGTCGAGGCCGTGCTGGGTGACGCAGGGTCGGTCGATGAACTGGACGGCGCGCTCAAAGAAGACGATGTCGCTCCGGTGACCTTGCCGACCCGCGAACTGGCTGCGGCCCAGGACATGCCTTATTCGATCTGGAACGTGCTGAGCCTGCTGTCCATCGTCGTCATTCTGGCGCTGACCGGGATGCTGATGACGGACTTGGTGCGGAACATGTGGTCGTGGGACCAGCCTTTCACGGCTTCGACGCCAGTTATGGACGTGATGATCCGCATGTTTGGCCTGCAAAAATAACCTATTCGCTCGCTCTCGGATTTCAAACCACGAATGCGACCCATGGGCCCAACGGGACGAAGGGGCAGCGGACTAGCCAGAAGCGGCGTCCTGATTCGTCCGATTCGTGTCAATTCGTGGTTCACTTGGTGCAGCCATCCAATCCGAACGTTGGCCCTCGCCGGCGACTCGACGGTGTAGTGAACAAACCGCTCGTTGTCGATGAACAATTTTTCGGTTGCCGCATCCGTTCGGACACGGGAATCGCGCGATCGGACGTCCGCGGCTCATCCCCGGCATTTAGCCTTGACGCCGCGCTGACGTTTCGGGCGCCCATCGCGGTTGCTGCCCCGCCTAGGCGGTGTGCGCCGCATCGTGCTTGCCCACGTCGACGTCGAACCTCTTCGTCGAGCCTCTTCCGTCGCTCGCCGTGTGGAGATTCGGCCCATTTCGGTTCAATCGATTCATGCCGGGCGATGGACGGTGGCCACCGAGCCAACCGCTCGTATAATGGGCCGGTTTCTCGTACAATGCGTCATCCGCCGAGGATGGCATCAGTCCGGGCGGCGCCTTGCCGCCGACGTTCGAGGCCAAATACACTGTCCAAAGGCAGGACGACGAACGGCGTGCGCGACGGAGAGCGTCTCGCCGGGCCACGGCACAGGTTTAGAGCGTCGGCTTTGTCGTCGTCGAAGGCTCGACGCGATCGCCATCCAATCCGCGGTGATGGAAGTTGGCGGCATGGGGTCCCTCGATTCGGCTCGACGCCAGGGCTGTGCGATCGAGAGCCGGGGCTCGAGCGCAAGAAAGCGGTTTATGCGAAGCTTGGTTTTGCACGTCGGACTGGTGCTCGGGTGCGCGGTCGCCGGCTGTGATCGCGCCGATGCTGTCCGGCATTACCGTGTGCCCAAGGTCTCGGAGCTCGAGTCGTCGCAGACCGAATCGCCGCCTGCGAGCGCGCGGCCCGCGGATGCGCGGCAGCCCGCAGCTTCGCCCGACCAGGCGCACCAGGCGTTGGCGCAGCCGGCTGATCAGCGAATGCTGGCCGCCGTTATTTTACATGGGGATCAGGCATGGTTTTTCAAGGCGGTCGGCTTGACGGCACAACTCGACTCGCAAGCCGACGCCTTCCGCGCGCTGATCAAATCGGTTCGCTTTGTCAACGACAAGCCGCAGTGGAGCCTGCCACAGGATTGGCGCCAGCGAGGCGAGTCGGGGATGCGTTTTGCGACCCTCGAGTTCGGCCCTGCCGACGAGACCGTCGAGCTGACCGTAATCCCCCTGCCGATCCCAGCGGGAGATCGCGACGCCTATGTCCTGTCAAACGTGAATCGCTGGCGTCAGCAACTGGCTTTGGGTCCCTTATCCGCCGCCGAACTGAGCCAACAAGCCGAGCAGTCTGAGGTAGACGGAGCGAAGACAATTCTCGTAGACTTGCGCGGGAAATAGCCGGAACGGCCGGCGGGCCGACCGCCAGTGATTCAGACGCGCTCACGCGGCGTTCGGGAGGGACGGTCGGCTGAGCCTGCCTACCAAAGCGTCCGGCGTGGATCGACAGACCAGGAAAGACACGAGAAGACAGCCAAAAATCGCGCGAATTATGGCGCCTGTGACGGATCACGTCGTGGGAAACGGGCTGAAGGCAACCTGTCTTGCCCGCGGACCTACGGCAGCGGACGGAAGATCCCTGGAGCTCGGCGATCTGCTGAACGGGGTTCGCCTCGTGCGTTTCGCGGCAGGCGTGTTCGCGGAGCTCGCGGTTGGAGTCTTACTCCGTATCATGCGCGCGCCGTGCGCGCATCTTGTACATCGGTCCATACAGTATACTTTTGGGTGGCGGGCACTAACCCGGGTTAGGCAACATTGGAGTTGCATGACTTTTGCGCAGCACGGACGACAGGAAGCGTGTTGGCCGAAGGCCATCACCAACGTAGCCTGGGGCAACGCCCCAGGAGTCAGAGATGATAACCACCGTGTTGGCCGAAGGCCAACATCAACGTGTCACCGCGGCCCGGATGAATATGGCCTTCGGCCAACAGAGGCACGCGCGCGGCGCCAGCCCTGGG
>JAVYAJ010000268.1:0-7527 GCA_032229885.1 Candidatus Anammoximicrobium sp.
GTCGCAGGCGGACTGGACTTTTGCCGCACAGCACGCCGTGTCGCCTGCGCAGCACGTGCAATCCGGGCACGCGCAGTCCGATCCGCACGCACACTTGCAGTTGTCGCTTGCACAGCTAGCGCCAGCCGCGCAGGTCGTCGCGGTCGCGGGCTGGAAGCCAAGCGTCGAAAGAACGGCCACAAGCAGAATATGCAAAAACATGGATTTGCTCCTATTGTGAAAGGCACTCAGATCATTCGCAGTTGGAAGTCGAAGTTGCGGCAATGCGCAACGCCCACCGAGAATCAAATGAGCCAGGAGCAGAGCAGGCTTTGCAGTCGTAGCCTCGGCGCCATTCCAGCCGGACCGGAGCGTGGATCGTAACTTTGACCGATCGCCGGCGGCTTTGGCGGCAGGTCTCTGATTGTGACCAGGGGCGATGAAAAAGGTTGGAAGTCAGAGCGCGCCGACGGACAGACGGCTGTCAGCCGTTCAGGGCTGCTGTTCCAGCAAGGACACTCGGTTGTGCAGGTTTGCACCGAGTCGCCATCTTCGACACATGGCGCGGTCTCGGTGTCAATTGCCCGAGTGCAACAACAGCCGGTTGCCAGCGTTGCCTGCTCGGGCGCGTGCCGAATGCCGATTTGTCCACAATCCACGCAACAGCAAGCGAACAGGGAATTCGCCAGCCCCGCCGACTGCAGGACGAATGCCAGGCAAGCCACGATCCCAATCAGCCGCGAGAAAACGCGCATCACTCCCTTTCCGAACGCAACCTTAGCCCGTAACCAAATCGTGAACAACGCGCGCACCAGATCTGCCCAGGGCGCAGAGAACACATACCGAGAAGCCTCGAAGTGCTGCGGGCACCGAATAGTAGCCGATTACCTCGCCGCGAGTCAATCCCTCTACAACTCCACGACATACCTACGAGAGATAGCCACTGCGTTGCAGGCGGGACTGGCGCCGTGCACGGGCGAGACGGGCCGACCGAACCCCGTCGCTCGTCCAGAGGAAAGGCGGGCCGGAGATTGCCCTGCGACGCGCCATTCCAATCCGAGTGCAGTGTCCGTGCGATTCCTGGTGGAACCGGCCGACTGATCCGTCGAGGTGAAACGATCTACTCGCGACAAGAGGCGGCGACAGCCGCTCGTTACGTTTATGATCGGCTCGTTCGCCGTACGGGCTTCAGTCCATCTGCCACGCCTGGAAAGCGCGGACCACCTCAGGTGACAAGCCCGACCAGCTCGGCGGACGCAGTATTCGGGACGAGGGCCGCAGGCCGCCCGCGGGCGAACAGGACGTCCCAGCGCGGGTGATCCGAAAAATTGATTCACCGGCTAAACGGGTTCCTCGGCGACCGGATTGGTCAGCTCGCCGATCCCGTCGATGGCGACTGTGACAATGTCTCCCGGCTGCAGAAAGACCGGCGGCTTGCGCGCAAACCCGACTCCGTGCGGCGTGCCGGTCAAGATCACCGTTCCGGGCAATAGCGTCGTGCTGCCGCTGAGGAACGCGATCAGCTCGGCCACATCGAAAATCATGTCATCCGTCGACCATTGCTGCATGACCTGGTCGTTCAGGACGGTCTTGATGTGCAGCGCGTTGGGGTTCGGGATCTCGTCCGTAGTCACCAGGCAGGGGCCCAAGGGACAGAACGTGTCGAACGTCTTGCCCCGGCACCACTGGGTGCCGCCCCACTTCGTCTGCCAATCGCGAGCGCTGACATCGTTGGCGCAGGTATAACCTAGCACGTGTTGCAGGGCGTCCTCGCGAGCGATGTTCTTGCCGCCGCGGCCGATCACCACCGCCAACTCGCACTCATAATCGACAGAATCGCTGCGCAGGTGGCGCGGCAACAGAATCGGATCGCCCGGATTCTGAACGGCCGCGACCGACTTCATAAACAACACGGGATGCGCCGGAATCGGCTGTCCGCTCTCTTCGGCGTGCTGGCCATAATTCAGTCCGATGCACAGTACGTTCGACGGCATGATCGGCGCCAACAGCTTGGCGACGCTCGCCGGACGCGAGCCGCACCGGAATTCACCGAACAAGTCGCCTTCCAACTCGGTCGTCGATCCGTCTGCATGTCGGCGCCCGTAGCGAGTCTGTCCGGTCGGGTCCAGGTAGCGAATGATCTGCATGGCCAATCCTCCGTCGAAGGGTGCAGTGGTGAACATCGGATTATAGAGCTTGCGACGGGCGTCGCAACCGAACGCGTCACCAAGGACACGTCAACCGTTTGATACTGCGTGCGACTCGCGTCCGCGCCGGGCTCGACGAGGATCCGACCCTCGCGCGCCGCGGGCGCACGCGTGGTGCGTCAACTCGGGCTCGGTGGACATCTCGGAACCGACGATGCTCGGAAGACAAGCGGCCGCGACCAATGCCGGGCAAGGGGCGCTTGGGAAACCACACAGAACGGCCCACCTGATGGAGCGCATCGCCTGGCGGCAATCATTCCGAGCCGTACGCAGGGTGAGCCGGGCGTCGCCGGCGTGCGCATGGCTGAACGAGATTCGCCGGCCGACTCAGTTTCGCACGTCGGATTCGACCAGGCCATCGCGCAGTCGCAGGACGCGTTTACAGCGCGCGGCGACGTCGTTTTCGTGCGTCACCAAGACGATCGTCTTGCCCTCGGAGTTGAGCTTACGGAACAGATCGAGAATCTCGTCCGTGGTCGCCGAATCCAGGTTGCCGGTCGGCTCGTCCGCCAGGATGAAATAGGGGTCGTTGGCCAGGCTGCGGGCGATCGCCACCCGCTGTTGCTGGCCTCCGGACAGTTCCGTCGGCCGATGACTCAGACGGGCGCCCAGCCCAACCAAGCAGGCCAGATCGCGGCAGCGGCGGCGTTTGGCGGCGTCCAATCGCCCTTGGTAGTACAACGGCACCTCGATGTTTTCGACCACCGTCAACTGAGGGATCAAGTTGTACGACTGAAATACGAACCCGATGTTGGCCGCTCGGACATCGGACAGGGCGTTGTCGCTGAGCCGCGCCACGTCGCGGCCGCCCAGTAAATAGCTGCCGGACGTGGGCCGATCCAGACACCCTAACAGATTCAGCAGCGTGCTCTTGCCCGACCCCGACGGCCCCATGATGGCGATGTACTCGCCGCGCGCGACCTGGAACGTCACGCCTCGCAACGCGCGCACGACCTCGCTCTTGAGCACATAGTCTTTGCGAAGATTCTGGACTTGGAACGCCAGGGCCATCGACAACGTCTCCCTCCACAACCGCGAACGCGCCGGATCATTCGTGCCGCAACGCCTCGATCGGGTCCATGTAAGCGGCTCGCAAAGCCGGATAGATGCCAAACACGACGCCCACGCCGATGGAGATGAACAGCGAAGCGGCGATGGACCACCAGGCGATTCGCGGCTCGAGCTCCATGATCACCGACGGCAGGGCCGACACCATATCCGGAAACAGATGCAGAGCCAGTTCGCGCGCTGTGCGGACGGCAGGGCCGACCAGAAACCCGCAGCCGACGCCCAGCAAACCGCCGACGCTGGTCAGCACGATCGACTCGGCCAGAAACTGCTGGATGATCGCCTGGCGACGGGCGCCCAATGCGCGACGGATGCCGATCTCGCGCGTCCGCTCGGTGACCGTCGCCAGCATGATGTTCATGATCCCGATCCCGCCCACGACCAGCGAGATTCCGGCGATGATCACCAACAACAGGTTGAACATCATCTCGATCAGCTTGGCCTGACGCAGCAGCTCTTGAGGCACAACCACGCCGAAATCTTGTCGAGGGTGGTACTTTTCCAGCAGGCCGCGGATGACGGCGGCCGTTTCGTACACTTGGTCCTTGTCGGAGATCGTCAGGGTGATCTGGCTCAATTGGACGATCTCGCCCTCGCGGCTGCCCGACCGGCTGGTGAACACCATATCGCCGATCCGCCAGCGTTGAGTCTCGAGCGGGATGTACACGTCCAGGTTATAATCCTGCGAGTCCAGGCTCCCGCCGATCGCGGCCGTCGGATCCCGCTCGGCGGTCTGGCCGATCACCAGATAGAAATCGCGATCGATTTGAATGCTCTTGCCGATCGCGTCTTCCAGCGGAAACAGCTTGGCGGCCGTTGTCGCCGCCAGAACACACACGTTGTTCGGCGGGCGACCGTCGCGGTCCTCCAGAAAGCGGCCCCGCGCCATGCGGAGGTTGTTCAACGAGGCGTATTCTGGCGAACAGCCGACGAGCCTCCCCTCGACCGTGTGTTCGCCGCGACGAAACTCTTTGCGCATTTCGCGGATCGGCACGGCCTGCTCGATCACGCCCGTCGGGAGGTTGCTGATGATTCGACGGTAGTCGTCGCGCAGCAGGCCGTACTCGAGGAAGAACGACCGCGTGCTCGCGGCCGCCGAGCCTTGATCCGACGGTTTGACGCTGCGGACGATGATATTGCGAGCGCCCAGGTCTTCGATCTGTTTTTGAGCCTGATGGCTTACGCCCTGCCCCATCGCCACGAGCCAGATCACGGCCATGATGCCGATCAGGATCCCGACCACGGCCAGCCCGGTGCGCAGCTTGTGCAGCAGCAGGCTGTAGATCGCCGAGCGGAGCGTGATGAAGATGGAACGGATCATGGCGGTTCAGGTTCGGTTGTCACGTAGAAAATCCGGGCTGTTGTCCGTCTCGCCGCGCAGACGGCCGGCCCGTCCCGCGGGGCGACGCCCCGCTCGGTCTCGATCCTTATGCGCCGGCGGGACGGCATATGGGAGCAGGCGAGGTCGCCAGCGCGCGCCGAGCCGAACATCGGAATCGGGCAACGCGCTAGCCGCCCGGCGAGCCGCCACGATACTTGCCGCGCATTTTCTCGCGCATCGCGCGGATCTCGCCCTGGTCCAGAAATCCGTCCTTGTTCGTGTCGAACGCGTCAAATCCCTCTTGCATCCGTTCTGGCGCCTCTTGCTTGCTGATCTTGCCGTCGCCGTCTGCATCGAACTGCATCACATCGAAACCACGCCCCGCGTTGGGCCTGGCGTCTCCGCTGGGCGGGCCGCTCGGCGCCTGCGGCGGCGCCGCGCCCGGACCACCGGGCCCTGTCACGCCAGGCCCTGTCACGCCAGGCCCCGTAATGCCAGGCCCTGCGTTGCCGGGTGTGCCGCCCGGTGCGCCGTCGGTCGCCGGGCCCGGACCGCGGCGATCTCTGGTCGGCGCATTCTGAGATGCCTCGCCCGCGCCAAACTGCTCGCGAGCGTTGGCGGTCTCGGTTTGTTCGCCCGTGTCGCGCGCCTCGGTGACGACCGCGCGCGGATTGAGCAAGACCTGCTCGCCCGCGACAATGCCATCCTGGACTTCGACAAAGCGGTCGTTGTTCAGGCCGAGAACGAGCGACCGTCGCTCGGGTTTGTCGGCGGTTGCGACCCAGCAGTAAAACTTGCCGCGCTGCTCGACCACCGCCGCCACCGGCAGCGTCAACACGTCCTTCAGATCGGCGATCAGGATCTCGACCTCGGCGGTCATCCCCGGGCGCAAGCCGGCCGGTTCGCCGTCGATGCGGACGATGGTGGCGTACTCCTTGACGCTGGCCGAAAAGAAGCTGGTCGGTTCGGGCTGGTTGGCAATCGAGCTGACTGCGCCCAGCAGCTCGCGCCCCAAGATCCGAATCTTGGCTCTCATGCCCAGCCGCAACTGCTCGACTTTGGTCTCATGCACGTTCACCTTCACCTGCATCCGCGACAGATCGGGCAGGCGGAGGATCGTCTGGCGTTCGCGGACCGCGGCCCCCTCTTCGATTTGAGGACCTTGCGAGCCGCTGAACCGCCCACCGGTCTGTTCGTTCGCGTACACGACCATCCCGTCCTGAGGCGCCAGGATGACGCAAAAACCGCTCTGATCCTCGAGGCGTTTCAGTCGCGACTCTTCCAGCGCAAAGGCAGCCTTTTCGGATTCCATTTTCGCTTTGGCCGACTCGACCTTGCTCTGCAAATCTTCGAGATTTTTCAGCTTGGTGAAGTTTTCCAGCACGTCCTTGGCCGTGCGGGCAGAGTCCAGTTCCAACTGCGACCGTTGGACGGAAAACTGCTGGCCTTCCAACTCCAACGTGCTGATATAGCCCTTGCGAAACATCCGCTGCGAGTGCTGCAGCACGTTTTGCGAGGTCCGCATGTTCTCCAGCGCAATCGTGATCTGGGCGTCGGCGTCCTGGACATCTTTCTTGTACGTGCCCTCGACGTATTCCTTGACCGAGATCTCGGCGACCTGATAGTCCTTTTCGGCCTGGACCATCGCCGCGCGGGCTTTTTCATACGTAATCTTCTGCTGGTTGATCTGGTCTTCCAACTGCGAGGCGTCCAGCTCGACTAGCTTGTCGCCGGCCTTGACCTCGGTGCCGTCGGCGACGATCGACAGGATCGACGTGCCGCCGGCCACCTGGCACTTGATCTCGACGTTCTTGGCGCTTTCCACGTTGCCGTCTTCGATGACCGTAACCAGCATCTCGCCGCGCTCGACCGTGTGCAGCAGCATCCCGATACGCGGACGGTCGTCGCTCGAACGAAACACTCGCGAAGCCGCGTAGCCGGCGCCGCTAAGCAGGATGATTCCCCCAACCACGATGATTGTCGGCCGCAGCCACCGTCTGCCGCCGGCGTCTGGCGGCGTTGATTCATGCGAGCCGTGATCGGCGTGGTCCACTTGGGATGGCAGGGACTGCATATCGGACATATCAAGGGCCTCGACGGGCTGGGCGACTGTCGGGGGCGCGATGCGTCCATCGACGACGATCGCCGCCGGGACACGAACGCTCATCTCGTAAAATCGATACGTCTGGAGGGCGGTGCGCACGACGACATGGCGCCGTATGTGGGAGTGTCGGCTATCACGCGACCCAAAGATGCCTTTTCGCACATCAAAACACGAGCTAGGCCGAAGCACGCCCGTCGGCGACGGCATATTCCATTCTAGCAGTGTCAGATATAGGAGAAACTGCTCGTCGCGTGCATCCGGTGACATTTGCGGACAACGACAGCGAGAATGATCGAGGCAGGCCGAGTGCGTTGTCCAATTTTGATTTTCGAGCAGCCGCACCCACGAAAGCGCGCGATTCCCGTGCCTGGTGCTTCGTCAAGGCTGAATATGAGGGTGGCCGCGGTCTTCAGACTACGGGAATCCTGCACGCTGGCCCGTACGACAACCCGAAAATTCCGATTGGACAACACACGAGGCGCGCGTCCGAGTATTAGAGAATACCACAATAGAGTCTTAGTTCGTCTCATGCGCGCATCTTATACACTGGTCTGTACAGCACACTTTAGGGTTGCTGGCACTAAGCCGCGTTAAGTGAAATTGGCATTGGATAACTGTTGCGCAGCACAGACGACAGGAGGCATGTTGGCCGAAGGCCATCACCAACGTAGCCTGGGGCAACGCCCCAGGAGTCAGAGACGACAGCAACCTTGTTGGCCGAAGGCCAACATCAACGTCTCACCACGGCCCGCATGAATATGGCCTTCGGCCAACAGAGGCACGCGCGCGGCGTCAGCCCTGGGGCGTTGCCCCAGGCTACGGTGAGCGGAGGCCTTCGGCCAAACAGA
>JAVYAJ010000269.1:0-7979 GCA_032229885.1 Candidatus Anammoximicrobium sp.
CGTGTTGGCCGAAGGCCAACATCAACGTAGCCTGGGGCAACGCCCCAGGAGTCAGAGATGATAGCAACCGTGTTGGCCGAAGGCCAACATCAACGTAGCCTGGGGCAACGCCCCAGGAGTCAGAGCTGATAGCAACCGTGTTGGCCGAAGGCCAACATCAACGTGTCACCGCGGCCCGGATGAATATGGCCTTCGGCCAAATTGATTCCGCGCCCGAACGGGGCTGCCCGACCGCGTGCGATTGGCCGTTGGAAAGGGGAAGAACGCAATAACCACTGAGGCCAACCGCGGTTACATCGTGGTGAGACAATCCGTCAACCTCTCGGAAGTCCCGCCTCTGGGCACTCATGACGATAAATTCCACGTTCGGCGGCAAAATCCCGCCATGTCGCCAAGGTTCCCAAGCTGCCGCGGCTCAAGGTTCGCCGGGCCTTGTATTGCGATCACGTCAACAAGTACACTGGCGGATCCCGCGAGCGTCCATACAGCGCGGATCGGAACGGGCCGGGGGGCGATGCATCGACGCGGGGCGACATGCCTTGCACGCAGCTTCGCTATTGACCAACGACCGAAAGCCGGAATCATGTCGCCAAACAGCCAGATCCCGCCACGCCAGCCCGTCGCTCGCGGGGACGAAAACCAGGAGGGCGCCGGCCGATGACCCGTCTGCCCGCCATCTTCGAGACGTGTAAGCCTCGGGCCGATGTCGAGAACGGCACGACGAAGGACGAGCAATTCGCCGCGGATCTGGCCCAGGTGGTCAACGGGACCGCGCCGGACGAGTACGCCGACGCCGCAACATTCTTCCGCCATACGTTCCCCACTCGCGGGATCAAGGACCTGCTTCGAGCGGCCTGCACGCGGCTGCGGGGGAGCGGCGGCGAGATCGCCTCGATCATCCGCCTGGACACCCAGTACGGCGGCGGCAAGACGCACGGGCTGATCGCGCTGGCCCACGCCGTCCGCGGCCTGAAGGGCGTTGCGCACGCCGCGGAATTCGTCGCCCCGGACCTGCTGCCCCAAGACGACGTCCGCGTCGCCGCGCTGGACGGTGAAAACGCGGACCCGGCCAACGGCCTAACGCTCGAGGGCGATGTCCGCGCCTACAGCCTGTGGGGCGAGCTCGCCTATCGCCTCGCGGGCCTGGACGGATACCGCCGCGTGGAAAACGGCGACAAGAACCATACCGCACCCGGCGCGGAAACCATTCGGGAACTGTTCGGCGGCCAGCCCACGCTGATCATGCTGGACGAAGTGTCCGTGTACCTGCGCAAGGTCGAGGCCGCGCGGCCCGGGGCCAGCCAGCAATTCACGGCTTTCATCCAAGCCCTGTTCAAGGCGGTCGAGTCGTCGCCCCGCGTGGCGCTGGTCCTGACCCTGGCGGTCGGCAAGGACGCGCTGGCAAAAGACGCCTACAAGGCGGAACACGAACGGGCCCTGCAAGCGCTGGCCGAAGCCGAATCGGTCGTCTCGCGGAAAGCCACCCAGCTCAATCCGACCGAAGAGGACGAGACGGCCGAGGTGCTCAAGCGGCGGCTGTTCGATCGCGTCGACGCGCAGGCGGCCGACGCCGTGGTCGCCGAGTACGCGAAGGTCTGGGCCCAAAACTCGGGATCACTGCCGCCCAGCGCGGCCACGGTCGAGACCCGCGACCTGTTCCGACGCGGGTATCCGCTCCATCCCGAGACGCTCAGCCTGCTGACGGAAAAGCTTGCATCGCTCGACAATTTCCATCGCACCCGCGGCATGCTCCGGATGTTGGCCCGCACGGTTCACAAGCTGTGGAAGGACCGGCCCGGCGACGCCCTGGCCATCCACCCCCATCATATCGACGTCGGCTTTGGCCCGATTCGCGACGAAGTGACCACGCGGCTGGGCCAGGGCGCGTACACGCCCGCGATCAAGGCCGACGTGGCCGCCGTACCCGGCGACGATCCGGCCACGTCGCAACTGCTCGACGCCCGCTTCTATCCCGGCCAACTGCCGATCACCTCGTACATCGCCCGGACGGCCTTCCTGAACACGCTGGCCTACGGGGATTCCGCCAAAGGGATCAACCCCGACCATCTCAAGCTGTCGGTGTGTTCGCCCGAAATCGAGCCCAGCTTCATCGAGCAGGCGCGGGTCCGCTTTCTCCAGGAAGCCCTGTACCTGGACGACCGCCCCGGCGCCCCGATGCGGTTCATGGTGGAACCCAACCTCGAAGCCATGATCCGCCGCATCATGCGCGACGAGATCGACGCCGCGGAGGTTCGGGCCCAGCTCCAAGAGCGGATTCGCGAGCTGTTCGGCGCCGCCAAGGGCGACTTTGAACTGGCCCCGTTTCCGGCGGGCTCGTACGAGGTGGACGACACGATCGGCGACGGACGGCCGCGCCTGGTCGTGCTGCACTACGAAGCCCTGTCGATCGCCGACGAGCCCCAAAAGCTGCCCGCGATGGTCGACGAGATCACACGCTACAAAGGGACCGACCGAAAGCTGCGCGATCTACGCAACAACCTGGTGTTCGTGGTGGCCGACCAGCGCTCGATCGCCAACATACAGGGCCGGATGAGCCGCGCGCTGGCGCTCAAAGAGCTGCAAAAGCCCGAACGCATCCGACAACTGGCGCCCTACCAACAAGAGCGCGTCAAAGAGGAGGACAAGCGCTCGCGGCTGTACGTGGCCGAAGCCATCCTGCAATGCTACCGTCATCTGTTCTTCCCCTACCACCAATCGCTGCCCGGCTCGGATCTGCCCGTGGCCCACGCGGTGATCGAGGTCCACAACGCCAGCGCCGACCCCGGCAACGGCCAGATCCACGTCGCGCGGGTGCTGCGCGACCATCAGAAGCTGCTGGGCGACGGCGACAAGCCCGAGGCCCCGACGTACGTCCGCGATCAAACCACCCTGAAACACAAGGGCGAGATCACAACCCTCGACCTGCGGAACGAATACCGACGAGCGCCCAAGCTGTCCATGCTGTTGACCGACACGCCGCTGCAAGCCTGTATCCGCGACGGCATCAGCACCGAGGTCTTCATCTATCGCGAAGGCCAACAGGTCTGGGGCCCGGGCGACCCCGCTCCCGTCATCCAGATCAGCGATAACGCCTTCGTCCACACGCTGGCCGATGCCCAAAAAAAGCAACTCTGGCCGCGTCCCGAGCCGATGGCCATCGACCTGCGGGCCAGCCCGCGCGAAATCGAGCTGGGCAGCCAGGCCGAACTGACGTTGGCCGTCACCGGCGGCAATCCGCCCTACTCCTACGGCGGCAACATCCCCGGAATCGACGCGGCCCACACCACCCAGACCGTGTTCCGCTGTGCCGTCGCGCCCACCCAGAGCCAGACCTACCAGATCGAGGTCCGTGACAGCCGCGGGCAGTGCCAGACCGCCACCGTCCAGGTCGCCGTGGTCGATACCGGCAAGCTGGCGATCCGGGCCTGGGCCGCCCCATCCCAGGTGACCCTCGGTGAATCGACCACGGTGAACCTCAGCGTCCACGGCGGGAACGCGCCCTTTACGCTCCGCGGCGATCTGCCCGACGTGCCCGCGGACAGGACGGCCGAGACCTCGTTCCAGTGCCGCGTGTCGCCCACGCGGACGATGACCTACGCGATCGAAGTGGCCGACGCCGACGGCGCCACGGCCCGTGCATCGCTGCCCGTGACGGTACACGTCCCCCAGCGGCCCGAGCTGTCGGCTGAAGGCCCGTTGTCCCAGGCATTGACCGAGCTGTGGGAAAAGGCCCGCAAGGCCAAGATCCAGCAGATCGCCAAACTGGTCATCCGGCTGTTCGACGCCTCGGCCACTTGGAAGCTGCACCAAGCGTTAGCGATGCTCCGCGACGCCACGGTCTCCTGCCGGTACGAGGTGGACATCTCGGCCGACGGCATCGAAACGTTCCAGATCAAGTTCGCGGGACTGCTGACCAAGGCGAACGCGCTCAAATCGTTTCTGGATCCCCAGTTGAGGGCCGCGTCCGAGCACGATTTCACCGGCGCATACACCATCGAATTCAACTCGCCGCTGGGCACGTCGCCCGACCGGACCGACGTCCTGACCAGCGCCCTCACCCGGTACGGCAGCGGCGAAGCCTACGTCGAAGCCCATGCCGCCGCGCCGGAGGCAACCCCATGAGCACCACCGCCACCGCGCGGCTGGCGCGGATGAACGCCTCGCCCGTGGAACACGCCAATCTGCCGCGGTACGAACTCCGCCTGCGCGGCGCGGCCAACGGCGACTATCAATTGGAGATCTGGCAGCTCCCCTCGCCGGCCACGCCTCGGCTGAGCGTCCCCGAATACGTGGCCGCCCTCAAAGGGACCGCGCTGCGGCTGATGGAGCCCCGCCTGCTGAAGCGGCTGTCCCAACACAACATCCGCCTGGGACGGATCGCCGCGGGCCAGCGGGAAAGTTGGCCGCTGGACGAGGAGCTGGCTCTGTCGCTGGGCTTGATGTTCCGCGCGCTGGCGCCCATGCGGAGCATCGACCGGATCACGCAAGTGGCCAACGGCATCGACGACATGAGTCGCGAGGAGGCCGGATACTGGCTGGGCATGGCCATGCACCGCCCCAACCCCCGCCGAGTCCTGGCAGCGCTGCGGTTGCTGGTGACGGAGCGCTAAGCCATGAACCGACCAACGATGACACGCCGAACTACGGTCCTGTTCGTGGCATGGCAAAACCCGACCACGCGCCGCTTCTATCCCGTCGGCCGGCGGGCGGAGCTCGAGGACGACGGCGGCGGGCGTTTCGAGTTTGCCTACATCCAGGGGGCTCGGGGAGCCGAGGGGTTTCTCCCTTTTCTGCCGTTTCCCGATGTGTCCCAGGTCTATCGATCCGACGAGCTGTTTCCAACGTTCAGCAACCGACTGCTTTCGCGCAAGCGGCCCGACTTTGTTCAATACGTCGAGGATCTGGGGCTGCCCGCGGGGACCGACAGCCCCCTCACGATCCTGGGCCGCAGTTTGGGGCGCCGGGCTACCGATACGCTCGAGCTTTTCCCGCGACCCGAGTTCGCGCCGGGGTACGGCTACCGGACGTGGTTCTGGGCCCACGGAATTCGCCACATCCAGCCGCGACCGGACGACCGCATCGCCACCTTGCAATTGGATGAACCCGTCTCCATTTGGTCCGTGCCCGACAATCCGGTCGTTCCGGAGGCGCTCGGAATCTGGACGGACGACGACTGCCTTATCGGCTACGTCCCCGGTTATCTGCTCGAGGATGCCTATACCCTGCAAAATGCGTGCGGCATCCTTCAAGCTCGCGTCGCCCGCTTGAATCCACCGCCAACTCCCATCCAACAGCGTCTGCTGCTGCGGCTGGACGGATGTTGGCCGGATCGATTTGTCCCCTATTCGACGCCGCGCTACCAGCCCATCTCCAGCGATGCCGCCACCATCCCAGTTCGCATCTGGGAGGAATGGGATTACCTGGCGTCAGACAATCCCCGAAACGTCGACGACGTGATTGGTCAAAGATGAATCGTCGGCTACGATCAGAGCTTGATACCAGCCGAAGATCGTAACTCGACGAGAGCACAAATCGTGAGTCAGTGTTTTCCCAACAATTGGCCGCCGGACTGTCCTCCGCCGGATGCGGCACGCGCGGGCGGGACCGTATTCCGACTCGTGAACCACGATCCCGCCCGAGGATGTCCGCCGGGAAAGCCCCTGCGAGATCGTCAGCCCGGGCGGTTCGTTGCGATTCGGGAGGCATAGGCCATGTGGAAAATCGCCGGTCAGAATGTCCCGCGCGACTGTTTTCCCCATTTCGCGCCCGAGGAAATGCTGTACGAATTCGGTGGCCCTCGGATTTTCACGCTTCGGGACGACGATGACGAATTGTGCCTCGCGTACTGGTGTGACGCCGACGACGAGGTCGATCGGTTTATCGTCGTATCAACATCGGCGGCAACTGTGTCCTCACTGAAAACCGGCCGAACCAGTGTGCTCCGGGCACTCGACCAACCTCGCTGTTGGCTGTGCGACCTGGACCGCGCCAACCACCTTCGCGCATGTCGGCGCGTCGAGTTCTCCGATATCCCTGGCGAGTGCGTGCCCGCCGCGGGCACGATGCTGCCGCCCGAACTCGAACCACGGTTGCGCTTTCGCGCCACCGCGCCATCGCAGATCACCGGCGGCGGGTGATCCGGTCCGCCGCGCGCGGCGACGGCGTTTTTTTCCGCACCCGCAAGATCCCAAGGGACCATCCATGACCGACGCCAACGGCCCCGTCGCCGCCCGCCCCAGACTGTTGATCGAGGATTGGCTGCCGATCGCGGAAATCGGAGAAGAGAGCTTGCGCGAGCGACGGTCGATGACCGCCCTTCCGCCGACGTACTATCTGCACGTCTGGTGGGCGCGGCGCCCGCTGGTGGCCAGCCGGGCCGCCATCCTGGCCAGCCTGCTGCCGTCCGACGCCGATCGGCAGAAATTCCTTCACCTGCTGGGGATTCATGGCGATCCCGTGGCGGCCAAGGCGCGGATTGCCGAAGCGACGCGCGACGGGATCCGCCTTGGTAAAGATGCCTATGGATACCCTCGAGCGTTCAGCTACAGCCCGGATCCCGCGGATCGCAAGTGGGCTGCCGCGGCGACGATCCATCACGGATGTTTCGGATCAATCAAAGTCCTAGATCCTACCGCGGGAGGTGGCAGCATCCCATTCGAAGCCAATCGTCTGGGGGTACACGCCGCCGGCAACGACTTGAATCCGGTGGCCTGGTTCGTCCTCAAAACAACCGTTGATATCCCTGCACGACGAGGCATGCCGGTTCTACAACGATATCGGGAACTCGGCCAAAACTTCGTCAACGCAATGCGGGATCGGCTTCATTCCTACTACCCGGCAGAACCTTTGAAGGCCTCCGTTCCCGACGGCTACCTGTGGGCGCGTACCGTCCGTTGCCCCTACTGTGGCGGGCTGGTGCCGCTGTCGCCCAACTGGCGGCTGGACAGCGGCGGGACCGGCGTCAAGCTGGTTCCGCACATCGACGATCCTCAGCACCGCCATTGCACGTTCGAGATCGTCCACACGGCCAAGGAGCAAAGCGCCGGCACCGTCAAGAGCGGCCAGGGGCTGTGTCCCTATCCCGATTGCGGCCGAGTGTTCGACGGGAACGAGATCAAAAGCCAAGCCCAGGCGGGCGAGATGGGCGACCAACTGTATGCCGTGGTCTACAAACAAACGATCATCAGCGGAAAGACCAAAACCGGCAACAACAAGGTCAAAACCGTGCGCGGCTTCCGTGCGCCCCGGTCCGAGGACGACGTCGACGAAATCGTCGCCGCCGCGCTGGCTGCCAAGATGCCCGAGTGGGAGGCGCGGAATATCGTGCCGGATGAAGCATTCCCGGTGCAGACTAACGATGCGCGTCCGCTGCATTACGGAATGTTGCGATGGCGCGACATGTTCAATCCTCGTCAACTGTTGGGCCACTGTACCAGCGTCGAGGTATTCCACGACATGGTGGACGAGCTTCGGGAGCAGCATGGCGGCGAGCTGACGGAGATCGACAAGGCCGCGCTTGCCTACATCGCGATCGCGATCGACAAGGTGCTGAATTACAATGCTCGAATGGTCCGGTGGCACGCCAACAGGCAAGTGGTGGCGGGCGCCTTTGATCGGCACGACTTCGCGTTCAAGTGGAGCTATGCCGAGATGGCGCCGACGATCGTGGGCCTGGGCTACGATTAGGCGATCGAGCAGACCGGCAAGGCGCTCGCCGAACTGATCGAGCTGACCGGCGCCAAGCGAGGCAATGCGCCGTTGTTCCAGCAGGCGCGCCCGTCGAACGCGGTCACGATCACGCATGGCTCGGCCGACGAGCTGCCGCTGGACGACGCCAGCGTCGAGTGCATCGTCATGGATCCGCCGTACTACGACAACGTGATGTACGCCGAGCTGGCGGATTTTTTCTATGTCTGGCTCAAGCGGACCGCCGGACTGTTGTATCCCGAGCCGTTCTCGTCCCATCTGACCGACAAGGA
>JAVYAJ010000270.1:0-21347 GCA_032229885.1 Candidatus Anammoximicrobium sp.
AAGCCGTCCGGTCCTTGGTGACAGGTGGGTTCTTCGTAGCGGACGAACTGGATCGACCGCCAGCAGACACACCGGAGGGCTTGCGCCCTTCCGCTTCAGTTCTTGTGCCCTTCTACTTCAATTCTCGGTGACCGTTCATCAAGGCTCGCGTGTCTTGCAACGCCGGTTGTCGCCATTAGGCTGGCGTGACAAACCGTGAACGACTGCAAATCGCCACGCCTTGCCCGTAAACGATCGGACAACAAATGATCGAACGATCCTAACCGAGCTTGGTGATTCCCGGGATCGGTACGGGATACAGCCCGTTGGCGTCGGGTTTGGCGGGCGGATCCATATCCCAGGCGACTGTCTCGGGGCCGGCTTGCCAGGACGAGTTCAGCGCTTGGTCCCAAGTCATCTGCTGGCCGGTATAGCAAACCATCTGCCCCAGCAGCGACACCATGGTGCTGCGGACCATGTATGAACCGTTGTTGATCGGACGGTTGTTGCGGATGGCGTCGAACAGGACTACGTGTTCCGCGTCGTACATGTTCGACTTGGGGCCGTCGTACTGCCATTTGGTCTCGCCGTCGATGCGATTTCTGAGCAGATCGCAACGTCCCTTGGTGCCCAGAAACGTGTCCGACACCTCGCTGTAACACCCGTCTTGAGCGCGGACGTTGGCGTACATTCGCACGCCGCTGGGATACTCGAACACGACGGCGCCATGGTCGAACACGTCTCCGTGAACGGGCGAGAAACACGACGATCGACCGCCAGAGCCGAACGCCTTCAGCGGCGTCTCTTCGCGCAGCGCCCACTGTCCTTTGTCGATGCTGTGCAACAACGACTGTGGACCGTCGTCGCCGGACAGCCAGCGGAAGTGATACCAGTTGCGGAACTGGTACTCGAGTTCGCTCCACCCGGGCTGCCGCTCGATGTTGCGATACGTCGAGCGCATGTACGTCTCTTGAATGGCGACCAGATCGCCGATCGCGCCGTCCAACACGCGTTTCATGGTCTCCTGAACGCCTTTGTCGTACCGCCAGCACAGCCCCGAGACGATGCTCAAGCCTTTCTTTTCCGCTTCGTCGCACGCCCGCTGGACGACATGGATGCCCGGCGGATCGATCGCGTGCGGCTTTTCGAGGAACACATGCTTGCCCGCCTCGACCGCCGCCGCGGCATAGGCCGGGTGAAACTTCGAGGCACAGGCGATCAGGACCACGTCGACGTCGCTGGCGATCACCTGGCGATAAGCATCGAATCCGACGAAACAATGCGCGTCGTCCACGGCCACCTGATCGGGCTTGACCTTCTTCAGGTTCTCGCGGCTGACCTTGACGCGATCCTCGAAGATGTCCGACATCGCGACCAGGCGAACGTCGGGTCCGGCGTTGAGGGCGTTGGCAGCCGCGCCGCTGCCGCGGCCGCCGCAACCGATCAAGCCGACCTTGATCACGTCGCTGCCCGCCGCATGGACGCTGCGCGACATCGGCAATGCGCCCAGCGCGGCGCCGGCAGCCGTGGCGGCGATGAATTGACGGCGCGAGCAATCTCGCGAGGATCGAGGCGTGGCAGGCGAGTTCATGTGAGGCTCCTCGGCAAGCAGTCTTCGATTCGCTGTACTACAATCCGTCCACGCTGCGTTGGCGAGCCCGCATTCCCGGTCGCCTGGCGACATTGCCGTTCGTCGAGGCTGTGCTCGGGCAGGGATTGCCGTGGCAGCGCGCGCCGCGAGGACGGCAATGCGTGGCGGACCAACGGCGGTCTGCGAAATCCGGTTGAATTGTACCGCGTGCGCCGCCGTCTGGCGAGGATACGATCCGCCCGGCACACGATGGGCCGACGGATGGCGCACACGGTGCGGTCGTTCCACGGTATAGAATGGACTAGCGCGTCCTCCGGCGCGCGGCGTCCGATCGATGAACGGAGATGGATGGTCTCATGCACGAGCTCGATCTTGTCGAACGCCTGCGGCGCCAAGTCGTTCGGCGATACGCGGTGCGCCCGCGCGATGTGCGCGTGGTCCGTGCGCCCTATCGCATCTGTCCGCTGGGCGCGCACGTCGACCATCAGCTCGGGCTGGTCACGGCGATGGCCATCGACCAGGGCGTCTATGTCGCCTATGCGCCGACGAGCGGTCCGCTTCGCCTGAGCAGCCTGGACTTTCCGGGCGAAGTGACTTGCCCGTTGTCGCAGATCGTTGAACCACGCAAGGGCGATTGGGGCGATTTTGTGCGTGGGGCCGTCTACGCGCTGAGCCAACATTCGACATTGCGACACGCCATTTGCGGCGTGACCGCCGGACGCCTGGACGGCGGCGGGCTCAGCTCGTCGGCCGCGATTGGCGTGGCGTTGTTGTTGGCGTTGCAGGACGCCAACTCGCTGTCGCTGACCCCGCACGAGAACATCCGTTTGGACGCCGTCATCGAGAACGAGTATCTGGGGCTGCACATCGGGATTCTGGATCAGGCGGCGATTCTGTTGTCCCGACACGATCACCTGACCTACCTGGACTGTCGTACGCAGGATTTCGCCCTGATTCCAAACGCCGTTCCATCCGAGTCATGGCGGGCGTTAATCGTCTTTTCCGGACTCAAACAGGCCCTGGGGACAACCGACTATAATCGCCGCGTCAGCGAGTGTCGCGAGGCGGCCGCCCGTTTGCTGGCCGCGGTCGGCCGCGTTCGGCAAACGCCGGTGCTGCGAGATCTGGAACCCGACGAATACGCCCGCCACGCGGATATCCTGACCGGCCCGCCCGCGCGGCGAGCACGGCACTTCTTCTCCGAAATGCAGCGCGTCCGAGAGGGAGTGGAACGCTGGCGGCGCGGCGATCTGATCGGATTCGGTCGCCTGATGAGCGCCTCGGGTGAAAGCTCGATTCGCAACTACGAATGTGGTTCGCCGCCGCTGATCGATCTGTACGAGATCTTGACCGACACCGCCGGCGTGTACGGCGCGCGGTTCAGCGGCGCCGGCTTTCGCGGCTGTTGTGTGGCGCTCGTGTCGGCCGCGGCGGCGGACCAAGCGGCCGCGAGCGCGCTGAGCCGCTATCGTCGCCGTCAGCCGACGCTGGCCGATCGGGCGACGGCGTTCGTCTGTGGCGTCGCCGACGGCGCCGGCGTTCTGCCGACCTCCGCGGACCCGCGTGACGTGGAGACGCCCCCATGACTCAAGTCTCGCTCGCCCCCGAAGTGCCGTTGCGCGAGGTCACGTTCGTGGCCTTCGATCTCGAGACGACGGGCCTCTCGCCCGTCATCGACGAGATCGTCGAGTTCGGCGCGGTCCGTTTTCGGCTCGACGGCGACGAACAGGACGTCTGCGAGCAACTGGTCGATCCCCAGTGCATGATCAGTGCGCGCGTGACGCGCATCCACGGCATCACGAACGCCATGGTTTGCGGAAAACCGACCTTGGCCGAAGCGCTGCCCGGATTTCTCGACTTTGTTTCAGGCGACAAGACGATCTTGCTGGCTCACAACGCCGAATTCGATCTAGGGTTTCTGAACTTCGGCGCCGCCCGGCTGGGGCTGGCGCTGCCGGCCATCCCGGCGCTCGATACGCTCGCTCTCGCCCGCGTGTGTGTCCGCGGTCTGCGCTCGTTCCGCTTGGTCGATCTGGCGCGGCATCTGGGCTTGGCGGAACTCGAACAGCACCGGGCCTTGCCGGATTCGCGTCTGGTGATGCGGTTGTTCCGGCACGTGATCGGCGCCGCCGGCGCGTCGGAGACGGTCGGAGATCTGTTTCGCCTCGTTGCGCCGTTGTGCCTCGCCGACGTTCTGACGCCCAAGTCCCCACTGCCCGCCGATCACAAACTGCTCGCCCTGGCCATCGCCGAGCGCCGCACCGTGGTGATCACCTACGAGAGCCTCGGGCGCAGACCGGCAGACCGACGAATCACGCCCCACCAGATATTGGAGACCGGCGATTGCCAGTACCTGATCGCCTATTGCCACGCCGCCCAGATCGGAAAGATCTACCGCGTGGATCGAATCCACGCGATTCGCCCCGCTGCTGATGACGACGGGGCCTAGTACCGCAAGTCACACTTGGCAGGGCACTACAGCCAGCCTTTCGCCAGTCTGCGTAGTATCGCAAGTCCGGATCTACGGCCCACGACGGCCAGTTTTTTCCTAGTGCGTCAGCCCGAAGCACACCGTTTGGGGGACCTATACAGCGATGGAGGGGCACACTCCACGCGTGGCCGCAACCAGACGGACGCGACGGAGCGCGTCCCTCCAGGGCGACGCACTTCCCTGCGCTCGTTGTCCAGCCATTTCGATTGCCCGACATCTCGTCCCAGCTCGTTTTTCTGGTAATCTGAGACGACTTCCCGTTCCATGCCCTATCCATTCCGATTTGTGGCACTACGAGCGACGTCAAGACCACCTGTTGGGACAGATCGCAAGGCTCTCTCGGCACAACCCGACGAGCAGTGACCCTGAGAGGCAGCACTTGCGTCTCGAAGGGGTGTATCCTGAGAGGCTGGCGTTGATCAGGACGAACGGTAACCAGGATACTGGAGCAGAATGTGCGGATCCCTCTGACGCTGTCCCGAAACGCAACTCGGCTGATCACGACGCCGACGCACACCAGATGAATCAAGGAACGAAGACGCCGTGAGCCGGGATATCCAAACAGATAGTCCGTTAAAGAGGTCGCAGCCCCTTTCGCTGCGAGCCGCCGATACTGCCGCGGCTGTTGCCGAGGATTCTGATTACCTTTGTCGACAGTTGATCACCTATATCGGGAACAAGAGATCTCTCCTCGGACAGATCTCTGCCGCGCTTGAGCGCATCAAGCGACGTTTGGGTAAGGCGCGCCTCAACTGCTTTGATGTGTTCAGTGGCTCCGGCGTGGTCGCACGATTCCTAAAGGCGCACTCGGATCTACTGATCAGCAACGATTTGGAGGACTATGCGGCGGTGATTGGCCGCTGCTACCTTGCCAACCGAAGCAGCGTAGACATTGCCGGACTTACAGAGCTTGTGCGCGCGATGAACGAACAAGTTATGACAGCGCCACTCCCCAAGGGGTTCATCGAGGACATGTACTCGCCGCAGGACGAATCCAAGATCACAAAGGATGACCGCGTCTTCTACACCCGTTCTAATGCGCGGCGGCTTGACAACTACCGACGGTTCATTGCCGACGCCCCCAAGGAGCAACAGGATTTCCTCCTTGGGCCGCTCTTGAGTGAAGCGTCCATCCATGCCAACACAGCAGGCGTGTTCAAAGGCTTCTACAAGAATCGTCATACACACATCGGGCAGTTCGGAGGCAGTGGGTCCGACGCCTTGCTTCGGATCCTGGGCGATATCACGCTCGATGTTCCCGTTCTCAGCAATTTCGAGTGCGACGTTCAGATTCTTCGTGAAGACGCCAACAAGGCCGTTCGTCACGTCCGGGGGCTTGACCTCGCCTACTTGGACCCCCCTTACAATCAACACCCCTACGGGTCGAACTATTTCATGCTGAATCTGTTGGTCCACTATGAGCGACCCGAGCGTGTCAGCCGTGTGTCTGGGATCCCTCCCGACTGGCGCAGGTCTGGCTACAACGTCCGGTCCGAGTCGTTCCGTCTCCTGTCTGATCTTGTTGAGCACACCGACGCCACATTCCTCCTGATCTCTTTCAACAACGAGGGATTCATCAGCCCGAATCACATGCGCCAGATGCTGGCCGCGATCGGGCATGTAGAAGTGATCGAGATGCCGTACAACGCTTTCCGAGGGTGTCGAAACTTTGACAACCGATCCATACACACCACGGAGCACCTTTTCTTGGTTGAACGGAGATAAGGCGCCTGGCAGGCGAGCATCAACTGCGCAAGCAAACGTGGCGGGGCCGTCTCACTATCATTGCGAAGAGACAAGCATCAGACGTCGTCAAGGCCCTGAGGCCAGTCGGCGCCCGCCCGCAGGGTCGGCTTGGCGCGAAGATCACTTCCTCCGCCAGTTGCAGACGATTCGCGTCACAACGCGCGATCCACGGACTGATTCCCGGGACAACCGCGAGTTTCGAGCCTTTTGTCTCTGGTGTCCGTGACCGCACCGTAGGTGAAGTCCAGCGACGCTCCGGTGGACGACTACGTCCAACAGACACCCACCGCAAAGACTGACTTTCACGCCACGGCAACGAGTAGACAACGAGAGCCTCCACGGTGGAATATGGGGAAGACGTGCAACATCATACGGGGCTTCGGCGAAACCTCATTTGATGCCGCGCACTTCTGTTGCCCCAATATGTTACCCACGAAAACCGCGGAGCGTGTCGGGATCGCGCGAAAACGTCTCTCGATGGGGCGACGTGCAAGGAGTGGCATCAATGGCCCCAACTGTCCCAAGGGTCAATGAAGGGGCGGCGCCGTTGGACCATCGCCCTCTCCCAATTGATCGCTCGCCCGACGGCGGGGCGTCCTGGCGCTGAGCGTCATCCGGGGTCAAATGGATCAAGGCACGGTTCGTGGAACTCCGACAGCACTTGGTCGCGTTGCCGCTGCGCGTTGGCGACGCCGGGGTACAGCGTTCCATGCCGAGCGGCGCCCAGGGTAGTTGGTGCCGATAGGCTACCATGTTGTCGAGCGGGAAATGTCGGCGGCGATCAGCGGAAGAATCTCATCCAGTACGCGGTCCAACTCGCCCTCATGGATCGATTTGCAGGCTGCGAGGGCCGGGCGGGCGGCAGGGCCGTCTGCGGCCGCGGACCAGGGCAAAGCGCCGCTGTCCAGAACGTCCGATCGCGGCGCATAGCTGGCTGGATCGACGGGCGCCGGCGTAGGTGGCGGGGCGACGACGTGAGAGAGCAGCGACGGCGACCACGGAAAAACCGAACCGCCTACAGACGACGACGGGCGGGCGAACTCGCCTTCGGGCGGATGGGCGGGCCGGTTCAGGTAGTTGATGACCCGCAAAATATCTACGGGTTCCAGGCGATTATTGCCGTCGACATCGTAGTAGTACGGGGGCACATCGGGCGGAATCGGATCGGGCGGCAACTGGCTGCCATGGCCGTTGATGCGATTCACGGCGATCAAGACATCCAGTGGCGTGACGGCGCCCGAGCCATTGACATCTTCGGGGAGGGTCGGATTTTGATAATCTGGGACTTCAGCAACAGTGACCATCACGGTTGCCGGGTTGGATTGAAAACCGACTACGTCTCGGACGGTATACGTAAAGCTGTCAACACCCGAGAAGTTCGCAGCCGGACGATAGATCACCGAACCCTCGTAGACCAGCACGGTTCCGTGCTGTGGCGTCGCCTGGATTGTCAGCGTTGGAGCGTCGATCGGGCGGCCTGCACCGAGGTCGTTGGCCAACACGTTAATGGCCAGCGTCGTGTCCTCGTCCATGTCTTCCGAGTCGCCCAACGCCATCGGCCCGACCGTTGCAAACGTCCAATCCAGCGCGGTAGTGAAACCCGTGAACGGGTTTCCGGTCAGATCTTCGAACGCTCCGCTTCCAATCTCGACATAGTACGCCGCGCGTCGTTCGAGCGGGGGCGCTAGAGCGACCGTGACCAGGTCCTCGGATACGGCCACGCGGCCGTCCGAGACGGGAATCGTCTGGTATTCGGCGCCGTCCGAGCTGCGTCGAACAACGATCGCGCCGCTGCCGACCCGTACGGGCTGGTCGAACTGGATGCGCAGCGCCGTATCCAACGCGACGCCCACCGCACCGCGCGCGGGCCAAAGAAACCGGACTTCGGGCGGCGCATCGACGGTCGTAAAGTTCCAGGCGTCCGGGCCGCTGATTCCAGCAAACGGCAGGCCTGCCAGATCGGCAATCGCTCCACTGGCGACCTCGATATAGTACGACGTTGTCTCGGCTAGCCGGATGGATGGCGAGATCGTCAGCTCGGTTCCTACGATGCTGACCTGCGGACCGGCAACGTCGATCGCCTCGGCTGTCGTGCCATCCAAGGATCTGCGAATCGTGATCTGGCCCGCGGCAGCTTGGATCGGTTCGTCGAAGACCAGTCGAAACAACGTGTTTAGCTCGACGTCGGGGGTGTCGTCCGCGGGCCAGAGGGCGGTCACCAGCGGCGGAGCAAAGTCGCCGGTGGTAAACCGCCACCCTGCGCTGCCGGCCACTCCGCCGAACGCGTTGCCGGCCAGGTCTCGGAACGCATCGGCCGAGATTTCGACATAGTAGCCGGTCGCTTCCCGAAGCGGCCCAGACGGCGTGATCGTGGCCGTCGCGCCGAACACGCTGACCAGAGGGCTGGACACGGAAACCTGCTCGACCGCCCCATCGTCGCTCAATCGCCTGATCGTGACCGTGCCGGTACCTGTGGCGATCGACTCGCCGAAGGTCACTGCCAAATTCGGGCTCAACCCAATACCGACAGCGTTATGGCGCGGCGTCAGGGACACAACGGTCGGATTTCGCGTGTCGATGCCAAACAGGGCGGACGTTGCATAAGGTTGTTGAACGTTGCCTGCCGTGTCTTGCCCGCCCGCGATGTTGAGCGCGATTCCGGCCAGCTCTAGATCGGTGTCGGCAACGCTATACCTGATCGTCACCGTATCGTTGGGCGCGCGCGTCGCGGACCAGGCGACCGACGGATTGAACAGCGCGGGCGTCGCGCCGCCGGCGACCAACGGGCTGCTGTACGTCAACACGGGCGGCACGAGCGGGTTCATCGATTCGTCGTACGTCAGCGTAAGGACGAATGTTCCCACACCGGCGTCGCTGTCGGTCAACAGCGAATCGTTGACGGTCACGCTCTGGACGGTCGGCGGTTGCGCATCGATCAGGCGCACCGTGTATTGGGGCGGCTTGCCGCGATCCGCCAATTCCGCCGAGGTGTGCGTGTAATCGTTGTCATAGACCTGGATTGTATAGACGCCAGCCTGGGTCAGCGTCAGCGCTCGGACATCGCCCGGGCTTAGCTCTTGGCCGACGACCGCGCCCGTCGGGGCGAACACACGCGCCCGCGGTTTATAGGTGGCCGTTGTCTCGGAAGTGAGCGAAACGGCCGCCTGGAATTGTCCACCGCCCGCCGTCAGGTCGTGTTCGGACAACGCCCAGTAAAACGTGTCCACCTCGCTCGGGGCGTCGATCGTTCCGGTCAACGCTTGGCCGTAACCGATTTCCGTGCCGCTCGCGTCGGGCGGACTCACGGCCGCGAGCGTCACGCCGTAGGGTTCCGCGTCCGAATAGTCGTCTTCGTAGACCTGAATCACATAGGTTCCGGCTTCGTCGGGCAGGCGATAGATGACCTTGTTGCCGTTCTCGACCTCGCTGGGCCCGTTCGTGCCGGGTAGTTTGAGAACCTTGGCGCCGGACGGCGAATAGAGTTCGGCCCACAGGCGCGTGCTGATCCCCGTAACGAGATTCGACAGGCTGACCGAGACGACCTCGTTGCCGGCGGCCTCAAACTTGTAGGCGTCCACTTCGCCGATGACGATCTCTCCGGTGCGCGTCTGGCCGGGCGTCAACGCCACCGCGTCGGCACTGGGCGGAGTCAGTCCTTCCAACGCCAGTTGGTAATCTCCGACCGCGCGATAGTTGCTATCGTATACCTGGATCACGTACTTGCCCGCGGCCAACGGCTCGGTTCGAACCTTGGAACCGGCCGCGACTTGACCCACCCCATTGCCCGTCGAGCTCGAGTACAGCTTTACCTTCGCACCCGTCGCCGAATACAGCGTCGCGCGGCTGCCGGGGTGCGTTTTCGACAGCGACAAGGTGACCAGACTGCCCGCGGTCGCCGTAAACGTGTAGGCGTCGACTTCGCCCATCTCGTCCAGTCGAGAACTCTTCAGTTCCCCAAGGGCGATTTGCTGCGCATCCAGACTGGGCGGATTGATGCCTTCCAGGGCCAACGCGTACGTTCCCGTGTCCCCGTCGTCGTTGTCCTGAACACGGACGGTGTACCGACCGGACTCGGTCAACACGAACACGCGGGACGAGCCGGCGCTGATCTCGCCGCCCACCAACCGCCCATCGGGCGACTCGACGCGCACGCGCGGCTGAAAACGATCGAGGCCGCCGGACACCGCCAATGTCACCACGTACTGACCGCCTGCCGCAGCCAAGTCCTGCGAGGTGACGTCGAAGAAATGAGCGTCACGGTCACCCGCCGGATAGATGGTGTCCGTAAAGATCAGACCGCTGACAGCCAACAGGTTTCGCGATTCGAGCTGTTCGAGCCGCAGGCAGCGCGGACCGCGGGCCCCAACCCGGCGCGCGCAAGCCGCATTCTGTCGCGCGTCTCGGCTTGAACGACCTCGGCGGTCCGCGTGTGTTGAGCGATTCATGGCTGGCATCGGGCTGGAGTCGCAAAGTGGATGGCGGGCGATCGCCCGCCGTAACAATGAGACGCCTCGACCATCGTTTTAGTTCACATCGGCCAAACTAGCAGCCGGCCAGCGATTTGGTCAAGCGGCGCCCGCGTGCGGCCGAGAAGCCGGTCCACGTATTAGCGCTTGTAAGGAAATTGGGCCATCTTCACCCGTTTTCCACGGACTCGTTCCCGACTTCAAAGCCGGTTGTGAGGGTCGAAATAGGAGAAAAACCAATACTTGGACAGACGCCTCGCGATGGCGTTTGCACAAAATGTTCTGGGTGGGCCTCGATTCTGGAACAGACACCTCGGGATCGGCGAGCGCCGGAAATTGCCTCGCCCAAGTGCGTCGGATTGTCGACCATTGTGCAATCGCCCGAGAGGCCCGACGAGAAGAACACGTCGTGCTGCGCTACGCCCGTCGCCGGCGAGCGCCGACTGACGCTGAGCCCAAATGGGCTGATCCCGAACGAGCCGGCGTGTCGCGAGATGCTCGCGTCCAGCTTCTGCTTTGCCGCAGGCCTCAGGGACGCGCGCAAAATAACAGCGGCACCGGCCTCGCGCAGTTATCCGAGGTCGGAAAGGTCGCAAACCGACGACGCTCTTTGACGCTCATCGATAATGCCTCCATAACCACCTCCTTCGAGATGATTGTCTGGGGACATTTCTATCTGCGCATTACAGTCGCAAACCGACGACGCCTTGACAGCAAGGCCCATCATCCAGTGTACTATCCGGTCCGTTATGTCTCGGCTGACCCGCGCGTGCGCGTGCGGCGTTTTCAGCGTTTCAAAAGGCCGTGGGCACGTTGTGCTTCGCCCGAACCTCAAGCCCTGTCGTGCGGGCGAGGATGGCCAGGCGAGCGCCTGGTCGTCCGCGCCCATGTCGGAGCGAGGGATGGGCCTGGAGGGTGTCATTTCGCGCGGCGCCAGAGGCACAGGCGGCGCAGCTAGGTCCAGAAATCCGAATTGATGGGACCTGGAACGGCAAGTTACCCCAGATTGCCAGAAGAACGATCTGGACACGACCTAAGGGTAAGCGAGATCGCCGGGCAGCGACCGCAAGGAAACGCGTCGTCCTGGAGGGACCGTTCCGTCGCGGCTGTTGCGTTCCGTCACGATCCGCCGTGTCCACCCGGTTGCGGCCACGCGTGGAGCGTGGCCCTCCAGCACGACCTCGGCTTGCCTCGAGGGACGCGCTCTAGGAGGCTGTCCAAGAATTGACGCGTACCCGCAACATATTGTAGAAGCGCGACTGCTAGCAACACAACCTATTGTGGTATTTTCGAGTACTCGGACAGTCTCCCAGGTGGATAAATTGGGTGCGGCAACCTACAGACTTAGTGTGGGCAACGCACCCGGCAACAATTGCCCGTAGTGGGCGATGAACTCTGACTTGCGGCCGATGGCGGGATCCGGATCGCGGTTCGTGAGGAAAGGCAGTGGAATGCGTCTGTTTTTAGCTCTGCGCGCATTTTGGAAAGTCCTGTTCGGCGGCGAGGCTGCGCGGCGGGTCAAATCGGCGCTCGATCGGCCCGCGCTGCCGGCGCCCGAGCCATCCAAATCCTCGGCGCCGACGGTTCGGGTGGAAAAGCCGAAGCCGGCGACGCAGAGCGACGCGCTCACCCTGCTGGCAACCCTGCAACGAGAAGCGCGGCTCGTGGACCTGGTGCAGGAATCGCTGGATGCGTACACCGACGCGCAAGTCGGGGCGGCCGCCCGCGATGTCCTGCGAGATTGTCGCAAAGTGTTGGAGCGGATGTTCGCCCTAAGAACCGTCTTGGATCAAAGCGAAGGCAGCGAGATCGAGGTCCCTGTCGGCTTCGACGCGGCGCGGTATCGCTTGTCGGGGAACATCGTTGGCCAGCCTCCGTTTCGTGGCCGCCTGGTTCACCCGGGTTGGGAGGCGACGCGATGCGAGCTGCCGGCCTGGTCGGGAAGCGAGTCGGCGGCCCGTGTTGTCGCTCCGGTCGAAGTGGAAGTGTAGAGATGGGAGGTTGCGGATCGCAGATGGGCGCCAGTCATGTTCTCGGGATCGACTTGGGCACGACGAACAGCGTGATCGCTTACACGCCGCTGGACGTCGAACAACCCGCGGTCCAGTTGCTGCCCATTCCGCAACTGGTGGCCGCGAACGCGATCGAATCGTTGGGCTCGTTGGCGTCGTTTCTGTACCTGGCCCACCCGCACGAGCGCGACCAGGGCGCGTTGGATCTGCCGTGGGCCCGGGGGCAAGATTTTGCGGTCGGCGAGTTCGCGCGCCGTCAAGCGGCCGACGCGCCACAGCGCACCGTCGGCGTCGCTAAATCCTGGTTGTGCCACGCGCGCGTGGATCGTCGCGGCGAGATTCTGCCCTGGAACGCTCCGGACGACGTGCCCAAGATCTCGCCGGTGACCGCGACGCGGCGATATCTGGAACACCTGATCGCCGCCTGGGAACGGGCATTTCCGGCTGCGCCGATCGCCGAACAAATGATCGTCCTGACCGTTCCCGCGTCGTTCGACGCCGCGGCGCGCGAGCTGACGCGCGAAGCGGCCGTCGCGGCCGGCCTGCCCGACAACCTGCTGCTGTTGGAAGAACCTCAGGCAGCCGTCTACGCCTGGGTGGATTCAGCGGGTGACCGCTGGCGGCGGAAGCTAAAGCTCGACGACGTGGTCCTGGTCTGCGATGTCGGCGGTGGGACGACGGACTTTACGCTGATCCGCGTCGGAGAAGAACGTGGCGAGCTGATTCTGCGGCGCGAGGCGGTGGGCAACCACCTGTTGGTCGGCGGCGACAACATGGATTTGGCGCTGGCGCACCAGGCCGCCGAAGTGTTCGGCCGCAAAGGCACGCAGCTCGATCCGTGGCAATCCGTCTCGTTATGGCACGCCTGCCGCGCGGCGAAAGAGGCGTTGCTCGGCGGCGAAGGCCCCGATAGACACACGATTTCGGTCCTCGGCCGAGGCGCCAAGCTGATCGGCGGCACGATCTCGATCGAGGTAGAGCGTAAACCGGTTTTAGAGATGCTGATCGATGGGTTCTTTCCGGCCTGTCCGATCGATCAACGGCCGGCGAGGCAACGCGCGTCCGGCTTTCTGGATATCGGCCTGCCGTTCGAGCAGGATCCGGCCGTGACGCGGCACTTGGCGGCATTCCTGACCGATCACGGGTCTGAACAAGGACGCCCTGTTCAGCCCAGCCAGATCTTGTTGAACGGCGGCGTCTTCAAAGCGGAGGCGCTGTCCGCGCGGCTGCTGGAGGTCCTCGGCCAATGGGGCGGCGGGCAGCGACCGCAGTATTTGGAAGGTCAGCCCGACCTGGACAACGCGGTCGCCCGCGGCGCCGCGTACTATGGCTGGGCCAAGGAACGGGGTGGCGTGCGGATTCGCGGCGGCACCGCGCGGGCGTACTATGTGGGCATCGAGACCGCCGGATTGGCCATTCCCGGCGCTCCGCGCCCTCTGCGTGCCCTGTGCGTCGCCCCGCTGGGCATGGAAGAGGGCGACCGCGCGCACGTCCCGTCGCAGGAAATCGGCCTGGTCGTTGGCGAGCCGGCCCATTTTCGGTTCTTCAGTTCCTCGACACGGAAACTGGACAAGGCCGGCGACGTCCTCGCCGCGTGGGCCGAGGATGAACTGGCGGAAACCGATTCGCTCGAGGGTTTGCTGGATGCGGACGAGGAGGTCGAGGAACCCTATGTCCCGGTAAAGTTCGAGGCCCACGTAACGGAACTGGGCATGTTCGAGCTGTGGTGCGTCAGCACCAAGAGCAAGAAGAAGTGGAAGCTCGAGTTCAGCGTCCGCGACGACGGCTGACGGGTCGCGGTTCGCGAATCGCCGCGCGTCGTAGGCCCACGGCGCATGCCGCGGCGGTGGCGCCGTCGTTCCGCGGACGGCGGTGGGCCGAGTGCCTGCGACATGCAGCCGGGTGTCTTCGTTGCCTTGCGCAGCCGACGGGGCGGCTTCCGCGCTGGTGCGTTGCTTTCGCGCCGGCGCCCGTGGCAACCAATGGGCGGAGATCGTCTGCTTCCGCGTCGCGGCCGCCGCCCGACGGCCGCGCCGCCCAGCGGTCGTTGCGACGATCGCCGTTCAGCCGCCGTATCCGCTGTACCGTTTCACGCCTCGCTGGAACATCACCCGGGTGCCGATCAACAGCACGACAACCCAACCCACGGCAATGCACAGCTCGCGGACCAGATCCGGCCCGGTGACCTTGCCCAGAAATACGGCGGCTGGAAAGTAGGCCATGTATTTCAACGGCAGCAGATTGACCAGCCCATTCCAAGGCGCGGGCAGCATGTCCAGCGGGAACATGTGCCCGGACAGAAAGAAATTGAGCAGCATATAGACAAACGTCAGTGAAGACACCTCGAGAAACCAAAACCCGACCAGTCCAATCGAAGCGTCCAAAAGGAAACCCAACAGAAAGCTGAGCAACAGGGCCAGGATGAAGGCGGCCATTGTGGCGGCATCGGGCCAACCATCGACGAAATAGCCGCGACACAGGAAAAAAACGAGCCCGAATGGGATGATGGCGACCGCATAGTAGGCCAGCTTATGGGCCACGCGACCGACCAAGAGAAAGCCGAGCATGTCGATCGGCTGAATCAAGAATTTTTTGATCTCGCCGTTGCGGATCTGCAACGCGATGCCGGACGCCAGCCCGGGCATGCTCGAAAACGCTCGGCTGAGCATCGCCAAGAGATAGTAGGCGACGACGTTTTGAAACCGATATCCGGCGATCCGATCGGCGCCTGGCGATTGACCGACGGAATCAAAGACGGCCCACCACAGAAAGATCTGCGTGATCATCGGCAGGAACCGCATCAGCGTGCCGAGGGCAAAGTCGCCGCGGTACGCCAGCCGCTCTTCCAACGCCACGCGCAAAATCGTCCAGTAGGTAACCGCACAGGCAGCGAGGCTCGCCTGCTCCGGAATGGCCAGAACGGGTTGAAGCGAAAGCTCGGGCAGTGCCTCGGGCGGCGCCGCGTCCAAACCTGCTGCGCGGATTTCGCCGTTCCGGAAATCGTAAGAGCTGGGCATCGTCGTGGACACAAAAGGCAAACACTGATGAAGGCTCAGCCCGGAACGCCGGTTTCAGAGCTTCGGCCGTCCGAAGGCCATCGCGACCCGTTGTCGCATCCGTTGTCGCGAGCCGCGCCAACACGGGCGCCAGCTAGCGGCAGCCGACCAAACCCAGACCGCACGCCGCCGCGCGGACGCGCAGGTCGCGCCGCTCAGGCTTTGCCGCGGGCTTCGGCCGCGACGTGCTGGACATCCATCCTCTCACGTCGATACAGCCGCGCGTCCACCTGCGAAAACAATTCCGCGATCACATCTTCCAGCGGCGGATCCTCCACCGCCACATCGACCACGTTGTACTGATTCAGCACGGCCGCCAACGTGGTGGGGACCGCCGCCCGCGGGATGCGCAGCTTGATCTTCGGCGGCTGCGCGTCGAGCATCTGCCCAAAGCGTTCAAACCCGCTCAGAGCCTGCTGCTCGGCCAACTGCAACGTCACGACCTTATGGCCGCTGAACTGATCGACAATTCCCGCCAGCGATCCATCGTATTTGATGCACCCTTGGGCGATGATGACCACCCGTTTGCACAGCGCGGCGACATCTTTCATGTAATGGCTGGTCAGCAAAATCGTGATTCGCCGCTGACGTTGGTAATACTTCAAGAACTGTTGGATGTTGTGCTGAGCGACCACATCCAAGCCGATCGTGGGTTCGTCGAGAAACAGGACGTCGGGCGAATGCAGCAAGGCGGCGATCAGTTCCATCTTCATCCGTTCGCCCAACGACAGCTCGCGAACCGGCTGACGCATCAGCGTCTCGACGTCGAGCAGATTCGCGAGATCCGCCAGCGTCACGCGAAACCGCTCCGGGGCGATGCGGTAGATCTGTTGGTGGAGGCGAAACGATTCCTGGGCCGGCAGGTCCCACCAGAGCTGGTTTTTCTGGCCCATGACCAGGGCGAATCGGCGGCGATACGCGTTTTCGCGTTTCCAGGGCACGAACCCCATCACGTGCGCCTCGCCCGAGGTCGGCGTGATAACCCCGGACAACAACTTCAACGTCGTGGTCTTGCCCGCTCCGTTGGGTCCCAGAAAAGCGACGAACTCGCCCTGTTCGACATCCAGGTCGATCCCCCGAACCGCGTGGACATCGTGATGCTCGCGGTGGAGCAAGCCGCGCATCGATGCCCAAAGCCCTTCGGCCTTTTGATAAACCCGGTATGACTTGGACAGATTGCGCAGCTCGATAATCGACATAACGCGCCATTATATCGCATCGGATCGAGGCGGGTACTGGCCCACGGCACAGCGCAGCCGGGTCGCGGCAACCGTCGGTCCAGATTGCGGGCTGCGGGTCGCTCTCGGAAGCGCGGGCCGATGGGTTGGGGCGGTGAGCCCGGGGCGCGCGTGTCCCCGTTGCCTCGGCGCGCTGCGATCAGTACATTCGCGGGCGTTTTCATGCGTTCCGCCTCCCGCAGGTGCCGATCCCATGACCGCCTCGAAGACGCCTCGCATCCTGATTGCGCGCATGAGCGCGATCGGAGACACCATCCTGACGCTGCCGGTCGCCTGTGCGCTGCGCGCCCACTGGCCCGACGCTTTTATCGCCTGGGTCGTAGAAGAAAAATCCGCGGCGATCGTTCAGGACCACGTGTGCTTGGACGAGACGCTACGGCTGCCACGCGGGTGGTTCACCAAGCCGGCCGGTCTGCTGGCGGTGCGGCGGATGCTCCGCGAGCGCCGCTTCGACGTGACGATCGACTGTCAAGGACTGACCAAATCGGCGCTGGCATGTTGGTTGTCAAGGGCGCGTCGGCGAATCGGCTTCCGCGGCCGTCATGGTCGTGAACTCAGCCCGTGGTTGAACAACGAGCTGGTCTTGCCGTCACGTCCGCACGTGGTCGATCGTTCGTTGGACTTGTTGACGCCGTTGGGGATCCGAGAACCAGCCGTGCGCTGGTTTTTGCCGATCGACGCGGGCTCGCGGCAGCGCGCGCGCGAGGCCGCGGACAAACTCGGCCTTGCGGCAAGGTACGCCGTCGTCAATCCCGGTGCGAGCTGTGCCTCGCGGCGATGGGAGATGGACCGATTTGCTCACGTCGCCCGCCATCTGGGCGCTCGGCACGGACTGTCGACGCTGGTCATCTGGGGCGGCGCCGACGAGCAAGCGGCGGCCCGCCAGATCGTGGCGGAATCCGCCGGGTTTGGCGTCCTAGCGCCATACACCACGCTGCTGGAATTGGCCGCGCTGATCGAAGGCGGGCGTCTGCTGGTCACCGCGGACACGGGCCCCATGCACATGGCGGTGGCGGTGGGCACGCCTTGTATCGGTCTGCACGGCACGACGCGCCCCGCCGACAGCGGTCCGTATGGCGCGCCGCACGTGGCGCTGCAGGTCGAGCATCAAGGCGGGTCGCACCGCGCGCATCGCCGGGCCGACAACCGGACGATGCGGTTGATCACGGTGGAAATGGTCTGCCAGCAGTGCGATGCGCTGCTGGGCGGCGCCGTCACACGAACTTCGTGACGCCCGGCATGGCGACTTCGGGAATCTTGACGTCCCCCCACGCATACTCGGCCGGCGTCAGGCTCTCTTGCGAGTTCAGCGCCATGTCCCAGGTGATCTCCTGGCCGGTGTAACAGGACATGCGCGCCATGATCGCCAACAGCGTGCTGTAGGACATATACGTGCCGTTGTTGATCGTCTGTCCGTTGCGGATCGCCGCGAACAATTCCTTGTGCTCCTGGTCGTACATGCTCGTTTTGGGCCCGCTGTACTTCCAGGGCTCGCCCGGGCCTTGGATCAAGTTCTGAAGGACCGCCGCCCGGCCCTTGGTCCCCAGCATGTAGTCCTCGACCGTGTTCTTGCACCCGGCCATCTGCCGCGTGTACGAGTACATCTTCGTGCCGTTTTCCCACTCGTAGCACGTGGCGAAGTGGTCGTAGATGTTGCCCCACTTCGGATCCGTGCGGACCTGTCGGCCGCCCAAGCCGATGCACTTCAGCGGCGGCTTGTCGCCCATCATCCACAGGGATTTGTCCAGACTGTGGATGTGCTGCTCGACGATATGATCGCCGGACAACCACGTGAAGTAGTACCAGTTGCGAATCTGGTATTCCATCTCGCTCCAACTGGGCTCCCGTCCGCGGTGCCACAGCACGCCCGTCAGATAGTCTTCCTGCATCGACACAATGTCGCCGATCGCCCCGTCCAGCAGACGTTTCATCGTCTCGCGCACGCCGAAGTCATAGCGCCAGCACAAGCCGGACACGAGGTTGAGATTCTTTTGGCGAGCCAACTCGGTGCTCTCCAAAACGTGCCGGACACCGGGACCGTCCACGGCCACCGGCTTTTCGCAGAACACGTGCTTGCCCTGTTCGATGGCGTAGCGCAGGTGCGCCGGACGAAAATGGGGCGGCTCGGCCAGCAGAACAACGTCGACGCCCGAGTCGATCACGCCCTTGTAGGCGTCGAATCCCGAGAAGGCGCAATCGTCCGAAACGGCGTATTTATCGCCCAACTGGCGCTGCAGCACATTGCGCGCTTGCGTGAGACGATCCGCAAAGATCTCGCCCATCGCCGTCAGTTTGACGTTGGGATCGGCGTTCATCGCATTGACGGCCGCGCCGTTGCCGCGCCCGCCACAGCCGACCAAGCCTACCTTCAACACGCCGTCCTCGCCGGCATGGGCCCGTCGCGCCGCGCCGAGCGTGGCGGCCAACGAACCGCCAACGACGGCCGCTGCCGAGCCTTTCAAGAACTGGCGGCGAGACGCACTGGGGCGAGTGGTGTTCTGGGAGGATTCCGTCATGAGGTGCTCCTTGAAAGGTGGAAGGAGGGAAAATACCGGGGCTGCTCTCGACCATCATACTCGCAGCGCGGGCCAGCCCGCAAGCTAGCGCAGGCCGGCGACATACCGCAGGAACTCGACGTCCAGCGCCGCCAGATCCGCTTCGAACGCCTGCTCGAACTCGCGCACGCGATCCTCCGGCGAGTCGTAAATCATCACCGGTTTCGCGCTCAGCCTCTGCTGGTAGCGGACGTACTGTTTCGATCGCGTCGAAATCAAGAAATACGTCAACGCCCACGCTTCGGCATACGCATCCAAAGCCGTCGCGCCCTGACGAAAACGGCGGTCGTCGGCGATCAGCGTGCGCAGCGAGTCCGCGGGACGCGAGCTTAAGAACGTGCGGAACTGAGTCAGACGATCGCGGTGCACAGCGCCCACATTTCGCCAGCCCTGCGCGCTGCGCAGGTCGGGCGTCTCGAAAAAGATCGCCAGCCCTTCGCTGGCCCACAGCGGAATATCGGCATAGCGAGTGTGCAGTCCGCAATTGAAAGCAAGTTGATGCGTCGCTTCGTGAATGATCGTGGCCACCATCCGCTCGGCGTCCGGCCGCAGCAGCAGGCTATTGATCTGGGCGCTCGACGTGATCCGCCCCGGCAAACCCGCCAAGCCTTTGACTCCCGTCAGGTCATACATGGCCACTCGGTTGGTCCTCAGGCTGTAGAATCCGGTCACGCTCCGCGCCGCCTCGCCCAACTCGGCCCGCGCATAGCGTTCGTACGAGGCCAGATCAGCGAACACGAAGGCGACCAGCGGCAGCTCGGGCCGTTTCAGCTCGAGCCCCCGATGCTCCCAATAGTTCTGAAACGCGCGGAACAGCCGTTCGTACAGCGAACCGCACCATTGGGCATAGGCCGGCGACGTGTTGTGGCAGATCACGTAGTTGGCGGTCGTTTGCGCGCGAAAACCCTCGGGCAGCTCGGCCAACAACCGATCCTGCAATTCACTCGGCAAAAAAAAACGAAACGGCGTCTCGTCCGTCGAATGACTGGCAAGCTCGCCGGGCTGGATGGCCCACAACACGCCGGCTCGATCCTGGACTAGCATACCCCCATCGGCGGCCGTGGTCAGAATCCTCGCCGCCAGCGACGCCGTCTGCCCGTGCTGCTTGACGACGAGGCGTTCCAACGCGGCGACCGATGAGCAGACGGCGAGCCAGGCTAGACAGCTTCCCAGGGTGACCGCACGGATCTGGCCTCTCGTCAAGATCCTTGCCGTAGGCAAGGGCGAAAACAAATGCAACCGGCCGGGCAATTGTCGGCAGCGCTGAGCGATCGCTGAGGCCGAAGCGACAAGATCTGCGCGGTTCCATACGGGGCAGTCGGAAAACATGCTGCGGCGGATGTTCAAAGCTGAGGGTTCGGGTAGATGCGATCTGTTTATCCGCGTGATCCGTGCAATCCGTGGTCTTCTCCAGTGTTCTTAGCCCAGGCTGGGTTGCGGGCGAGCACCTCCCGCAAGCTTCGATCCAAAACCATTTTCTAACGCGGGCCGGCGCCCGCAATCCAACGGTGTCGTGAACAAACCACGGTACAAGATGCGCGCGTCGCGCGCAGGTTGCGAACCTGACACTCACCAGGCACGCATACGATCTCACGCAAAGGCGCCGAGTCGCGAGGAGGCGCGTCCTGGGTCCTGCCGTCTTGGCCGCCCTCGCCCACGGCTACTCGGGCCCCAAGAACTTGTCTCGAGCCACGTCTTTAGCCACGACATCGGGAGGCCTTTTTCGCCGAGGCCAGCGGATTTCTCGATACGGAATCCATTCTACTACAAGAGTTTCTTACCGACACTATTGATATCGATCTTGTTGTGACTTGTGAAACGATCGTAGCGACTGAGCGGGCCGCTCGCGTGAAAGAACCATCTGTTTCCCCTCCGAAGTGGCATTCTCCGTGCTAGCTGCATCTTGGACAATAGGCCAGTGCGTCAGGTGGCGGAATCGATGTGCGAGGCGCCGATGTCGGAAGATTGGGTTTCGGATCCATTTCCTTCGCGGCCGAGATCCAACTTGCGTCGCACACTGCCCGATAGTCGCGTTAGAGTCTTAGTTCGTATCATGCGCGCACGATGCGCGCATCTTGTACACTGGTTTGTACACTACACTTTTGGGTTGTTGACGCTAGATCATGTTAGGTGAAATGGACATTGGATGAATGTTACGCAGCACAGACGACAGGAAGCGCGTTGGCCGAAGGCCATCACCAACGTAGCCTGGG
>JAVYAJ010000271.1:0-12780 GCA_032229885.1 Candidatus Anammoximicrobium sp.
AGCCGCGTTCGCCGCATGAAGGGCAAGAACGATGGTTACGACGCGGATCGCGATAGCTACGGCGATCTAGTCGATGCGGGCGTGATTGATCCGGCGAAAGTGGTCCGCGCCGCGTTGCAGCATGCGGCCAGTGTCGCCGGATTGCTGCTGACGACCGAAGCGCTGATCACAGACATTCCGAAGGAAGAAGAGCCGGCCGGCGGTCACGACGACCATGGTATGGGCGGCATGGGCGGCATGGGAGGCATGGGAGGCATGGGCGGCATGGACGGGATGATGTAAGCGACGAAATCGCGGTCTATGTCGGCGCGCCCACCGGCTGGATAGCGCGCGGACGCGGGCTGCTCGAACAGAGTTCGATAGATAACACAGTCATTTCAAAAGGAAGGAACTCAAACAATGGCAAAGCTGAAGATTCGACCCTTGGACGATCGCGTGGTTGTAGAGCCGATGGAGGCCGAGGAGATGACGGCGGGCGGGATTGTGCTGCCAGACACGGCCAAAGAGAAGCCGCAGCGCGGCAAGGTGCTCGCCGTTGGCCCGGGAAAACTGTTGGACAGCGGCCAGCGCGCGGAAGTCTCGGTGGCGGTCGGCGACGAGGTGATCTACGGCAAGTACGGCGGCACGGAGATCGAAGTCAACGGCGAGGAGGTCAAGATCCTGCGGGAGAGCGACATTCTGGCCAAGGTCGTCGAGTAGCGGAGCGACCTATGGCGGGCAGGCGCAAGCCGGCTACGATCTTGGTCGGCCGGTTTGCCGCAGACGTTTTTAGAACATATTCCCTCTCGTATAAGGGTTTTGGAAAGTGGCGAAGCAACTGCTGTATCACGATCTCGCCCGGGCCAAAATGCTGCAAGGCGTGGACAAACTGGCCCGCGCCGTCACCATGACGATGGGTCCGACCGGCAAGAACGCGATCATCAACAAGTCGTATGGCGGCCCAACCGTGACCAAAGACGGGGTCACGGTCGCCAAGGAAATCGAATTGGAAGACCGCTTTGAGAATATGGGCGCAAAGCTGGTCATCGAAGTCGCTCAGAAGACTTCGGATATCGCCGGTGATGGCACCACGACCGCGACACTGTTGGCCCGCTCGATCTTTGGCGAGGGCCTGAGAAACATCGTCGCGGGCAGCAATCCGATGGCCATTCGGCGCGGGATTGAACGAGGCGTGGACGCGGCGGTCGAGTATTTGTTTTCGATCGCCAAGCCGGTGACGAGCAAAGAAGAGGTGGCCCATGTCGGCGCGATCAGCGCGAACAACGACATGAGCATCGGTCAAGAGCTGGCCGATGCGCTGGAACGCGTGGGCAAGGACGGCGTGATCACGGTCGAAGAGGGCAAGACGACCGAAACGCATGTCGAGTTCGTGGACGGAATGCAGTTCGACAAAGGCTATATTTCGCCCTATTTCATCAACCGCACGTCCGATATGGACTGCCTGTTGGAAGATTGCTTGATCCTGCTGTACGAGAAGAAAATCAGCAATTTACGGGATCTGGTGCCGATCTTGGAGAAGGCGGCCCAGAGCGGCAAGCCGCTGCTGATCGTGGCCGAGGACGTGGACGCCGAAGCGTTGACGTTGCTGGTCGTGAACAAGCTGCGCGGCGTGCTGAACGTGTGCGCGGTCAAGGCGCCTGGCTTTGGCGATCGACGCAAGGCCATGTTGGCGGATATCGCGATTTTGACGGGTGGAACCTTGATCAGCGAAGATCTCGGCATCCAATTGGAAAACGTCGAGATCTCGCATCTGGGCAAGGCCAAGAAGGTGACGGTGGACCGCAACAGCACGACGATCGTCGAAGGCGGCGGAAACCGCGCCGACATCGACAAGCGGCTGGCGCAGCTCAACCATCAGATCGAGCAGACGGACAGCGAGTACGATCGCGAGAAGCTGCAGGAACGCTTGGCCAAGTTGTCCGGCGGCGTCGCCGTGATTTCCGTCGGCGCCGAGACGGAAGTCGAGATGAAGCAAAAGAAGGGCCGCATCGAAGACGCCTTGCACGCCACGCGAGCCGCCGTCGAAGAAGGCATTGTGCCGGGTGGCGGCGTGGCCCTGCTGCGGTGTCGCGAAGCCGTCGAGAAAGTTCGCAGCGCCGCGCGCGGCGACGAAAAGATCGGCATCGACATCATCCTGGGCGCGCTGGACGCCCCCTTGAAGACGATCGTCTCCAATGGAGGCCTGGACGGATCCGTGATCGCCGAGGACGTGCGAGAAAAGGACGTCAACGTCGGCTATGACGCGAACACCAACCAGTTTGTCGACATGTTCAAGGCGGGGATCATCGACCCGGTCAAGGTCGTACGGACCGCGCTGAGCAATGCCGCCAGCATCTCAGGCTTGCTGTTGACCACCGAAGCGTTGGTGACCAACTTTGACAAGGACGACAAGAAAAAGGCCCGCGTCGAAGGCAGTGTCGCCTAGACAGAATTGGCCACATAGTGATGAAAACGGGCCACTTCCGCGCGAGGTGGCCCGTTTTTTTGACCGGAACGAGTTCGACGAGGTTCGCGAGTCATGCCGACTATGGCCGCCAAGCGAGACTATTACGAAGTGCTCGGCGTATCGCGCACCGCGACGGGAAAAGAAGTCGCGGCCGCATATCGTAAGTTGGCCATCCGTTATCATCCGGACAGCCATCCAGGCGACGCAGACGCCACAGAGAAGTTCAAGGAAGCCGCGGAGGCTTATGAGGTTCTCAACGACGCCGATAAGCGCGCGATGTATGACCAATACGGGCATGCCGGATTGGAGGCCGGAGGCGCCGCCCCGCACTATGCCGATGTCGGAGACATCTTCGAGGCGTTCGGCGACCTGTTTGGCTTCGGCGACATGTTCGGCGGTCGGGGCCGACGCGGCCGAGGCCAACGGCGGGGAGCTGATGTTCGCTGCGATGTGACGCTGGACTTGGAAGAGGCCGCCAAAGGGGTGAAAAAGACCGTCCAGTTCACCCGTAGCAAAGCCTGTGGAACGTGTCACGGCACGGGCAGCAAACCCGGCTCGCGTCCCGAGAGCTGCCGTCGCTGTGGCGGTCGCGGCCAAGTTGTCCAGTCGGCGGGGATTCTCCGCGTGCAGACGACTTGCCCGATGTGTCACGGGGCTGGGGTGGTGATCTCGGACCCGTGCGGCGAGTGTCACGGAAACGGCTATGTCAAAGATCGCGTGAAATTGGATATTGCGATCCCCGCGGGAATCGCCGACGGGATGCGCGTGCGTTTGACCGGCGAAGGCGAACCCAGCCCGGATGGCGGCCCCAACGGCGACTGCTACTGTTTTGTGACCGTTCGCCCACATCGGCTGTTTCAACGCGACGGTGAACATCTGTTGCTCCGGTTGCCCATCACCTATAGCCAGGCGGCTTTGGGGGCGACGATCGAAGTTCCGACTCTCGTGGGGCGCGCCGGCCTGGAGATTCCTCCGGGCTCGCAGTCCGGCGAATTGTTTCGGATCCGGGGGCGCGGGATGCCGAATCCTTTAGGCGGCGCTCAGGGCGACCTGGTTGTCCAGGTCTATATCGAAGTCCCGAAGCGGTTGGCCCCGCGTCAGGAAGAGTTGCTCAGAGAGCTGGCCGAGATCGAGAATTCCCATGTCTCGCCGCAACGGAAAAGCTTCTTCGAGAAGATCGCGAGCTATTTCACGGGAGACAGCGAAACGTGATCTTGGGGCGACGAATTGCGACGCCGAGCCTGTCCGCGGCGTCCAGCGTCGAGGACATACATCGCGATGACTATGAACGAGCATAACGAACCAAAAACGGCTGCGGAACGAGCGGTCGAGCTCGACGCCGCCGCTGACCTGGCTGCTGCCGCCGATGGCCGGTCTCCGCCGATCTCGGCCGAGCGGGTCGCGCAACTGGAAACCGAGTTGGCCGAGGCCAACCAGCACGTATTGCGGACCTATGCCGAGCTGGAAAACTATCGCAAACGCGCCCAGCGCCTGTTGGAAGAGGAAACGAAATACGCTCCCCTGCCGTTGATGCGCGATCTGCTGCCGGTCTTGGACAATCTCGAACGGGCGATCCAGGCCGCCGACCAGTCGCGCGACGCGGCCGGACTGCTCGAAGGCGTCAAGATGGTGGCTCAACAATTGCACGCCGCGCTCGAGCGCCATCATTGCGTGCTGATCCCGACGCAGGACGCCCCGTTCGATCCGCATGTACACGAGGCGGTCGCTCAAGTCCCCCACGCGCAAGTTCCCGCCGGAACGATCATCGAGACGCTTTCAACCGGCTATCGGCTGCACGATCGGATCGTCCGACCCGCGCGGGTTCTGGTGTCGGCCGGCGCGCCCGAGGCGACCACGCCCGCGACGCACAACTAGCTTTGCCGCGCGGCTTTTTCGGACTGCCTCGAGTCGCATTGCGTTCCGGCGCCGAGATCGGCGCGCGGCCCCGTTATTTTTTCGGATTCTCGAGGATTGTTCCTATGCCAACCTATGATTACGAGTGCAAGTCTTGCGAACACAAGTTCGAGCTGTTTCAATCGATAACCGAGCCGGTGAAACGCAAATGCCCGCAATGCAAGCGCAACACGCTGCGGCGACTGTTCGGGACCGGGGCGGCGCTGCTGTTCAAAGGCTCGGGCTTTTATCAGACCGACTACCGCAGCGAGTCCTACCGGAAAGGCGCCGAGGCGGACAAGAAGGCGGCCGATGGCGGGACGGGCAAGGCCGCGAGCGGCACAGGTAGCGACGGGAAATCGGCCGACGGCAAATCCGGCGAAGGCCGGGCCGAAGGCGGCCGCGCCGGCCGCGGCGCGGGCACGGCGGGACGAAAGAAATCGAGCGCTACGGACGCCTGAAATGCCGCTGATTCGTTGTCCGACGTGTGGTCTCCTGTTCGATTCGGACGAATCGACCGCGATGCCGTTCTGCAGCGAGCGGTGCCGCCTGCTCGACTTGGGCCGCTGGCTGAACGAAGAGCATGGCTTGCCGTTCGAGGCAGAAGACCCGGAGGAGGACGAGGATGACCGATGAACGTGGCGTGCTGCGGCGGATCGCGTGGCGAGACGTTTGCGCCTGGCTGATCATGTTTCGGACCTTTCGCCTGGCGAAGTCCTTGTCGATTCTGTTCCTGGCGACGTTGGGCGCCGCGCTGACGCCCGTCGGCTGGCAGATCGGCGAAGCCCTGTTCGTTCCCGACGAGCTTCTGCAACAGGACTTCGAGTTTGCCCGCTGGGTGGACTCGCAACATCAATGGCCGAGCGCCCCGGGCGGGTTGGTCGCACCGAACGAGGTCGGTCCGCTGCGGTCGATTTCCGACATTCTGGCCGCCGCTCGCAGCCCCCTGGAATCAATCTATTTTCGATTTGTCGATCCGCTGGCGCGTCTGTTCACGGCGAACCTGACGATCATCCAAGCCGCGTACTATCTGTTCGGCTTGCTATGGATTCTGCTGGTGTGGGGCTTTTTCGGCGGTGCGATCACCCGCATCGCCGTATACCGCCTGGGGCGCGAAGAGCCGTTGGCCTTGACCAACGCGCTGCGGCATACGTCCACGCGGCTCGGCGCCTATGTGGGATCGCCGCTGTTTCCCCTGGTCGGCGTGGCGCTGCTCGCTGCGCCGATTGCCGGTTTGGGGCTGCTGGCGCGGTGGGACGGGGGCCTGTTGGTCGCGGGCCTGTTCTGGTGGCTCGCGCTGTTTGGCGGGCTGCTGATGGCGATCCTCCTGCTGGGCCTGCTGTTCGGCTGGCCGCTGATGTGGGGAACGATTGCCGCCGAGCAGCGGGGCGACGTTTTCGAGGCCTTCAGCCGCAGCTACTCGTATGTCTTTCAGCGGCCTCTGCACTATCTATTCTATGGCGCGCTGGCGACCGTGTACGGCGGCTTGGCGTGGCTGCTGGTGTATCACTTCTCCGAAGGCGTGATCCGGCTGGCCGAGTGGTCCGCGGCTTGGGGCGCCGGATCGGCGCGGTGGAACGAAATCGTGCGTTTGCGGGACGATCCGGCTTTGATCGGGGGACTCCCGATGCTGGCTGCCCGCTCGATGGAAGTGGCCACCGGGCTCGTGCGGACGATCGCCGCGGGTTTCGGATATGGCCTGTTCTGGTGCCTGGCGGCGGCGACGTATTTGCTGTTGCGACGGGACGTAGACCAGTGCGAGCTGGACGAAATCTACGCCGACGACGAAGCGCACCGATATCAGTTGCCCGCCGTCGACTCGCAGGATAAGACGCCGAACGAGCAAGCGACGAAACACGCAGCGGAGCACCAGACGCCGGAACAGGGCATGTCGCCCGGAGAAGGCGCCTCGTCAACGTCCCTGGATCATCCGTCGCCGACCGGGCGGGAATCGCCGGACGGCGACCGAGCCGAGGCGTGAGGGCTGCGGCCGACATGATTTACGTTGATCGGTTGACCAAGCTGTACGACGATTGCCGGTACGGGCCGATCGTGGCTCTGGACGGTGTTTCCTTCGCCGCGCTTCCTGGAAAGATCTTCGGGTTGCTTGGCCCCAACGGCGCAGGCAAGACAACCGCGCTGCGGATCCTGGCGACGATGCTGCGGCCGACCAGCGGCACGGCCACCGTCCAGGGTTGGGATGTCGTGGACGACGCCGATCAGGTCCGTCGGCATATCGGATACGTCTCGGCCAGCACGGGCGTCTATGATCGCATGACCGCCTGGGAACTGGTCGAGCATTTTGGCCGCTTGTACGGTCTGCCTCCGGACCGGCTGCGGGCGCGAATCGAAGATCTGTTCCAGCGGCTGAAGATGGGCGAAATCCGCGACGTCGTCGGCGCGAAGATGTCCACCGGCATGAAGCAGAAGGTCTCCATCGCTCGGGCGCTGGTGCACGATCCGCCGGTGCTGATTTTCGACGAGCCTACGTTGGGGCTCGACGTCCTGGTTGCCCGTTCGCTGTTGGACACCGTCAGACAGCTCCGCGACCAGGGCAAATGCATCATCTTTTCGACGCATATCATGCGCGAGGCCGAGCGGCTGTGCGACCGGATTGCGATCATCAACCGCGGGCGGATCCTGGACGCAGGAACGCTGGTTGAGCTGTGCGAGCGTTACGCCGAGCCAGACCTCGAAGAATTGTTCTTCCGGTTGATCGAAAGCCAGGGATGATTGCGATGGTCTGGAGCAACGTACGCCTGATCTGGATGCGGGAGATCCGCGACCAGCTTCGAGATCGTCGCACCGTCTTCATGATCGCCGTCTTGCCGGTGCTTTTGTATCCGCTGTTGGGCATGGTGTTTCTGCAGATCACGCAGTTCATGCAGCAACAGCCCGCGCGGGTCTGGGTGCTGGGCGCCGAGGGGCTGGCCGGCTTGCCTCCGCTGTTTGCCGGCTCGCGTTTCGTCCACGAGCTGTGTCCCGCGGACGAGGACCGCCTGATCGAGCTGATCTTTCGCGAGCCGAGTCGGAGGGACCAGGGCGACGCGGCGCTGATCGAGCTGGCGCGGCGCGAGATCCACCGCGACGGCTTCGATGCCATCGTGGTCTTTCCGTCCGATTTCTCTGCCCGGCTGGCGGCCGTCCGGGCGGACACCAAGGATCCTCGGCCGCCGTCGCCCGGCGGCGACGGCGGGGGCGACGGAGACGTCGCGCGGGCGTCCGGCGCTGTCGCTGCGCCCGCGATCTTGTTCGATCAGGCCGGAGACACCTCGCGGATCGCCGCGGATCGAATCGAGCATGTTCTGAATCGCTGGCGCGAAGCGATCGTCCGCGAGGCGCTAGCCGCCCGCGGCGTATCGCCCACCGTCGTCAGGCCCTTTGTGCTGACGCGCACGGATATCTCCGAGCAGGCGGGGCGGCGGGCGGCCGTATGGTCGCGTGTTCTGCCGTTCGTCGTCGTGGTCTGGGCATTGACGGGCGCGTTCTATCCGGCCATCGATCTGTGCGCTGGCGAAAAGGAACGCGGGACGCTCGAGACGCTGCTGTGCAGTCCGGCGACGCGCGCCGAGATCGTAGGCGGCAAGCTGCTGACGGTCGCCTGTTTCAGCGCGGCGACCGCGTATTTGAATCTGCTCAGCCTGGGCGTCACCGGGGCCGAGGTGGTTCGACGGATCGGTGTCTCGACGGCCGGCGGACTGGCCTTGGATCTGGGTTTTCCGCCGCCCCTGACCCTTGTCTGGCTGCTGGTGGCGACGCTGCCGATCGTCGCTTTGTTCAGCGCACTGTCCTTGGCGATCGCCGCCTTTGCGCACAGCGCCAAGGAAGGCCAGTATTACCTGATGCCGCTGCTGCTGATCGCCTTTCCGCTGATGACGCTGCCCGTGCTGCCCACCGCCCGACTGGATCTGGGGACCAGCCTCATCCCCGTGACCGGGATGGTGCTGTGGCTGCGGTTTCTGATCGAGGGCCAGTACGGCGAAGCCCTGCGATATGCGGTCCCCGTGCTGGGCGTCACGATCGGCTGCTGTGCGCTGGCCGTCGGATGGGCGGTGCGCCAGTTTCACAGTGAATCGGTGCTGTTTCGCCAGGGCGATCGAGGCGGCATGGGAATCTGGTTGCGGCGCGCGGTGCACGATCGGGGGGATGTGCCGTCGGCGCCTGCCGCCTTGTTTCTCGGCCTGCTGATCCTGCTGCTGATGTTTTTTGTCAGCCTGCGATCGGCGGCGCCGACGTCGTGGACGCAATTCGCGCTCGCTGCGGGACTGACGCAGGTGGCCCTGGTGGCGACGCCCGCGTTGGTTATGACGTGGCTCCTGGCGCGGCGACCGCGCCGGACGCTGCTGTTGACGCCGCCGCCGCTCGGCGCCGTCGTCGGCGGTGCGTTGTTGGCCGTCGCGTTGCACCCGCTCGTCGTGTTGCTGTCTCAAGGGATCGAGGCCGTATATCCGATGAGCGAGGATACGCTGCACGCGCTGGCGGGGCTGACGGACGTCATTGGTCCGGCCCCGCTGTGGCAGATCTTGCTGGTGCTCGGTGCGCTTCCGGCGATCTGTGAAGAGCTGGCTTTCCGCGGATTCATCCTGTCCGGCCTGCTCCGTCTGGGCGCCCCTTGGGCGATCGGGATCTCCAGCGTGCTGTTTGGCTTGAGCCACGGCTTGCTGCAGCAATCGCTGTCTGCCATCGCCGTGGGATTCGTGCTCGGCTATCTGGCCGTGCAGAGCCGCAGCTTGTTTCCGGGTGTCGTGTTTCATCTGATCCACAATTCGCTGGCGATCATCGCGGGCCGCGAGCTGCCTCGGCTGGTCGAACAGCACGCGTGGTTCGCCCAGATCTGTCGTCCGACGGGAAGCGCGACCGTGCCCTTCGCCTACCAGACGCCGATCATCGTCCTCGCCGCGGTGCTGAGCGTGGCGCTCTTGCTGGCCCTGCGAAATCTCGAGTCACCGGATCGGACGCGAGCCAGCCGGCGCGAATCGTCCGCGTGAGCTGCCCTCTGCTACGGATGCTGGTCGCGCTCGATTCGCACCGAGGCACAAGCGGCCGCTCGTCACCTGTTCCTTTTCCCTCAGAGGCTTGCTATCGTGGGGATGCCGCGTCGTGCAGGGCCGTTCGCGTTCAGGCGGTTTGTGTGGCTGCGCGGGCGTGCGTACCGGGTCGATATCTGGATCGATGGCGACGTTTTCCACGAGGAGGTTCTCTACCATGTTTTGCAGGCATTGGTTGACGGCAGTCGGGTTCTGGATGGCGATCGTGGCCGGTGTCAGCGCTGCGCCGCCGTACAAGGCGTTGATCGTGGACGGCCAAAACGCCCACGATTGGAAGAACACGACGCCCGTGCTGAAGCGGCTGCTCGAGGACTCGAAGCTGTTCGTTGTCGACGTTGCCACGTCGCCGCCCAAAGGTCAGGACAACAGCAACTTCAAACCGGACTTTGCCGCCTATCAAGTCGTCATTGGCAACTATCAGGGCGATGCGTGGCCCGAGGCGACGCGCCGGGCGTTCGTCGATTACGTCCGCGGCGGCGGTGGCTATGTGGTCTATCATTTCGCCTGCGCGGCGTTCCCCGAGTGGCCTGAATACAACGAGATCATCGGCCTGGGAGGGTGGGGCGGCCGCAACGAAAAGCATGGCCCGTACGTGCGCTGGAAGGACGGCCAGTTCGTTCGCGACACGAGCCCCGGCAAGGGCGGCGGACATGGCCCGATGCAGCCGTTTCAACTCGTGATTCGCAATCCGAACCATCCCGTCACCGAAGGGTTGCCGGAAAAGTTCATGCACGTTCCCGACGAACTGTACGGGTGGCTGCGCGGGCCCGCCAAGAATCTGACCATCCTGGCCACCGCTTTTGCGCCGACGGAACTCGGCGGCGCCGGCGAGCACGAACCGCTGCTGTTCACGGTCGGCTATGGCAAGGGCCGCGCGATCCATCTAGGCCTCGGCCACTCGCCGAAAGAACTGCACAGCGTGGCCTTCATCGTCCTGTTTCAGCGCGCCGCCGAGTGGGCTGCCACGGGCCAGGTGACACAGCCCGTCCCGGCCGACTTTCCCACCGCCGACACCGCCACCGTTCGCCAATAGACGCGGCCCGCATCGCCCGCAGGGTGGCAGCTTCGGATGATTCGAAACGCCATCTCGGAGGACGGCCTTCGTCCTCCGAAGCGGCGCGTTGTTCGAGCGTGCATCGACGGCGTACGACGCCACGTTCGGGGGCTCGCGGCGTGGCCGCCCGCCCCCCCGAGCGCTCATCCCCGCGCTTCGCCATCCATCTCTTTTTTCTCCGCAAGAGGGGGGGAAGCCCCGCCTAGAACTGCTCACGTCAAAAGGGGAAGTAGAACCCTCTGTGCCGCGCCCCGAAGCACATTCACACTCACTATACGAGGGGACCGTGATGCTCGCCTTGCGTCTTGCTGAAACACGATGGATCTGCCTGCCGGTCGTCGCAGCCCTGGTGACAGCTCTGATAGGCGCGATCGACGCCGGTGGCGCGGTCGCATCGGCGGCCGAAGCTGCGACGAGCGCGTTGTGGGGCGCCGACGGCCAGCTATGGAACCCGGCCGGACGGCTGATGGATTATTCGTTCGCCGGATACCATCGCGGCGAACGTCCACTGCCTCAGCTCGCTCCGCAAGCGAATGTCAAAGACTTTGGCGCGGTCGGCGATGGAACCACCGACGATACGGCGGCCTTTCAGCGGGCGGTTCGCGAGGCCGCCGGCAAGGTGATTGCGATCCCCGCCGGCCGCTACTTGATCACCGACATCATCGAGATCCGCCGGTCCGGCACGGTGCTGCAGGGCGCCGGCCCCGCGCGAACCATCATCTACGCACCGCGACCGCTAGAGGCGATTCGCCCCAACATGGGCGCCACAACCGGCGGCCGGCCGACCTCGAATTACTCGTGGTCCGGCGGCATCTTCTGGGCCTTCGGCCGCTGGACCGAGACGGTATTGGCCCACGCAACGGCTGATGCGCGACGTGGCGACGACTCGCTGCGCGTCGATCATCCGGAACGTTTTGCGGTCGGCGACGAGGTGGCGCTCGTCATGCGCGACGCGGCCGACGGATCGTTGGTCCGGCATCTATACGCCGATGATCCGAGCGATTTTTCGCAGTTGCGCAACGTCCGCACCCGCTGGATCGCGCGCATCGCCTCGATCGATCGGGCCGCCGGCCAATTGGTCTTCGATCGGCGCCTGCAAACCGACGTCCGCCGGGCTTGGCAGCCGACGCTGCATCCTGCGCAATGCAGCGTCGAAGAGATCGGCGTCGAAGGTTTGACGTTCGAATTTCCGGTGACGCCGTACGGAGGCCACTTTACCGAGTTGGGCTACAACGCCATCGCGTACAACGAGATCCGCAACGGTTGGATCCGCGACATCGAGATCCGCCACGCGGACAGCGGGCTGTTTTTCAGCGGCGCCAACCTCAGCGTGAGCGGCATCGTCTGCGTCTCGGATCGCCCCCGAGCCGGCGCGTCCCGTGTCGCCGGCCACCATGGGATCACGCTGGGCGGGACGGATCTACTGTTGAGCGACTTCGATTTCCGCACCAAGTTCATCCACGACATCACGATGACCCGCGGATCCGCGGGCAATGTTGTGCGCAAGGGCCGTGGCGAGGATCTTACGTTCGACCATCACAAATACGCGAACCACGCGAATCTGTTCACGGACATCGACGCTGGTGTGGGAAGGGACATTTTCCGCTCCGGCGGCGGCGCCAACCTGGGCCGCCACTGCGGCGCGTGGAGCACGTGGTGGAACATCCGCACCGCGCGGCCGACGAAGTTCCCCGTCGGCTGGGCGCCGGACCTGATCCAGATCGTCGGCGTCCATTCCGACGCGCCTCGCGTAACGGATCCCACCGGCCGCTGGTTCGAACCCATCCCCCCCGCCCAGCTAGATCCGCCCGATCTGTACCAAGCCCAGTTGCAGCGCCGCCTGCGCGCCCCCCAATGACGCGCTCCCCGCGGCGTCGTCGTGCCGCCGAATGTTTCTCTAGTAAAGAATGTCGAACGATGCCTACGGCCGACGACAGCGAGCGAACGCAAGCAACCGAAACGAGGGAAACGATAACCGGACAACAGCCGCCACGGAAAATCCGAAAAATTTCGACCCAGTGGACCAAAGGTGTCCAGCGTCGTGGGTACGATGCCGTTGATAGACGACAGTAATGAGAGGGCGGTTGATTCACCATTAGAGCCCTAGTTCGTATCATGCGCGCACGGGGTGCACATCTCGTACATCGGCCTGTACAATACACTCTTGGGTTGCTGGCGACAGCCCGCGTTAAGTGGAAGTAGCAGTGGATGATTGTTGCGCAGCACAGACGCCAGGAAGCGTATTGGCCGAAGGCCATCACCAACGTAGCCTGGGGCAACGCCCCAGGAGTCAGAGATGATAGCAACCGTGTTGGCCGAAGGCCAACATCAACGTGTCA